>JACDQM010000088.1 GCA_015657635.1 Roseateles sp. | reverse complement strand
GTCGATGCCGGCAGCGCACGGCCGGTGCCGGCCGACGCGCTAGAACAAGCTCACCATGTCTGCCTGACGGGCAATGGCCTGCCGCAGCGTTGGCGCGGCGGCGCGCTTCGCGATGCTGCAAACCGGCTTCGGCCTGGGCCACGCCTTTCTGGCCACCTGGGCGGCCTGGCGGGCCGACCCGCAGGCTTGCGAACGTCTGGTCTTCATCAGCATCGAGCCGCAGCCGCCCACGCTGACCGAGCTGCGCCGCGTGCATGCCGGCAGCACCGAGCCGGGCCTGATGGCCGAGTTGCTGCAGCGCTGGCCCTCGCCCACGCCCAATCTCCATCGGCTCAGCTTCGAAGGCGGCCGCCTGCAATTGCTGCTGGCGCTGGGCGACATCCGCGACTGGCTGGGCGAGCTGGTAGCCGAAGTGGATGCCTTCCATCTCGACACCCTGGTGCCAGCGAAAGACCCCGGCGCCTGGGACGGCTACGCCCTCAAGCGGCTGGCACGGCTGGCGGCCGATGGCGCCACCCTGGCCTGCAGCAGCGCAAAACCGGGCCTGCGCGAAGGCCTAAGTGCGGCCGGTTTCGCGGTGACGATGGCGGCGGGTCTGCCGGGCGCGCCAGAGCTCTGCACGGCGCGCTTTCAGCCACGCCACGCGATGCAGCGGCCGGCCGGCCGCCTGGCCCTGGCGCCACTGGCGCGCGACATCCTGATCATCGGCGCCGGGCTGGCCGGTGCCGCCTGTGCTCATGCGCTGCGCGAGCAGGGGCTGAGTTGCCGCGTGCTTGAGGCAAGACCTGGCCCCGCACAGGCGGCCTCGGGCAACCCGGGCGGCCTGTTCCACGGCACGCTGAATCCCGATGACGGCCTGCACGCGCGCTTCAACCGCGCCGCGGCGCTTGAGACCGAACGTCTGCTGCAGACCTTGGGGGCGCAGCTGCCCTGGCTGCAGCGCGGCCTGCTGCGCCTGGAACTCGCCGCAGCACGGCCGAGATGCAGGCGCTGATCGACAAGCTGGGCCTGCCCGACGATTACGTGCGTGCGCTGCCACCCGATACAGCGGCCCATCTCAGCGGCCTGCCGCTGCAGGCGCCGGCCTGGTTTTATCCCGGCGGCGGTGCCCTGCCCCCGCAGGCCTACACGCGGGCGCTGCTGGGCGACACGCCGCTGCAGACCGATCAGCCCGTGGCGGCGCTGCGCCGGCTGGCTGAACGCTGGCAGGCGCTGGATGCGCAGGGCCGCGTGATCGACGAGGCCGCAGCCCTGGTGCTGGCCGGTGGGAGCGAGAGCCTGGCGCTGCTGGCGGGCATCGCCCACCGCGGCCGCCTGCCACTGCAGCGCCAGCGCGGCCAGATCAGCCAGCTGCCAGCCGCCCTGGTGCAGCAGCAGGGCTGGCCGGTGCCGCTGCTGCCAGTGGCCGGCGCCGGCTATGCGATTGCCGATGGTCTCGGCGGTCTGTGGTGCGGTGCCACCGCGCAGGACGAGGACCTGGATCCCAGCCTGCGTGCCAGCGACCATGCGCTGAACCTGGCGCAGTACCGCAGCCTGGCCGGCATGCGGGAAGGGCCTGCGCTTGAGCTGCCGCCGCAGGGCGCGTGGGCTGGCGCCTGCTGAGTCCGGACCGGCTGCCGGTGCTGGGGGGCCTGGTCGACCCCGATTACGCCGGGCGTGATGATCAGGTGCGTCTGATGCCGCGGCTGCCGGGCCTGGCGATCTGCACCGCGCTGGGCTCGCGCGGCATCGGCTGGGCGGCCCTGTGCGGGCAAGTGCTGGCCAGCCGGTTGAGCGGCGCGCCGGTGCCGCTGGAGGCCGGGCTGCTGGATGCGATCGATCCGGCGCGCTGGCCACTCAGCGCCTGAGGCAGCGACCCGGTCTCAGCACCATCAGCGCCGCCAGCGCTGACGCGCCGGATGCCAGACGGTTCGCTCCACCCAGACCCGAAGCCGCGCTGCACGGTCGCTGCTGCGCGCGGCCAGATAACGCAGCAGGACCTCGTCTTTCACATACAGCTGCTTCTGGAATTCACACAGCGCCTCGGCGTCCAGCGAGCGCAGCGTGATCTCACGCGGGCGCTCGCCCAGCGCGCGGCCCAGGTCATCGAGATGGATCCAGCGCTGTGGTTCGCCAGCGGGGTCTTCCTGACACGGATGGGGATGCCCTTGAAAGCGTAATAGCGCCCCTGCTGATCACGCGTGGCCAGGCGAACCGGCAAGCGCCACAGCCAGGCGCCGAGCACCATCAGCTCTTCGACGAAGGCCCGCGCCCACAAAGGGATGGCGAACAAGGCGCCATAGCCGGGCATGAAGCGGGCCAGCGCCCAGGTCACCAGCAGGCACACGGCCAGGCGCGCGGCCAAGCTGGCCCAGGGATGCCAGCGCTGATGCCGGTCGGCATCAAAGCCGAAGGGGCTGCGTCGGCTCAAAAACTCAGCGTCTTGACGCCTTCGCCCGTGCCCAGCAGGCAGACGCTGGCGCGATTGCGGGCAAACACACCCACCGTCACGACGCCGGGCCACTGGTTGACATCGGCTTCGAAGCCCTGGGGATCGCTGATCGCCAGCCCGCGCACATCGAGGATGTGGCCGCCGTTGTCGGTCACCACGCCTTCGCGCAAGGTGGCCACGGCACCCAGCGCCGCAAAGCGGCGTGCGATCTGCGCGGCCGCCATCGGGATCACCTCCACCGGCAGCGGGAACTTGCCCAGGGTCTGCACCAGCTTGGATTCATCGGCGATGCAGACAAAGCGCTCGGCCAAGTCGGCGACGATCTTCTCGCGCGTCAGCGCAGCGCCGCCGCCCTTGATCATGTGGCCCTGGTGGTCGATCTCGTCGGCGCCGTCGATGTAGACCGGCAGGCTGGCGACATCGGCGGCCTCCAGGATGCGGATGCCCAGCGCGCGCATGCGTTCGGTGGAGCGCACCGAGCTGGACACCGCACCGGCGATGGCGCGGTCGCTGGCGGCCAGCGCATCGATGAACTTGTCCACGGTCGAACCAGTGCCCACGCCGACGATGGAGCCCGGCTGCACATACTGCAGCGCGGCCTGGCCGACGAGGGTTTTCAGTTCATCTTGGGTCAGAGGCTTGTTCATGGGATCGGGGGCAAAGCTGCAAAGGAGGAGATGGGCGCATTATCCCAGTGCGCCCGGGACGCCCTGCCCCCATCAGCTCGCATAGAACTTGCCGTGGAAGCCATACGGCACCCAGTAAGGCAGCCAGACGCGCGCCAAAGGTCCAGCGCTCAAAGCCTCGGCGTTGAACACGCTGGCGAAGCTGAGGCGGCGGCGCAGGTCGTAGCCCATGCCGACCAGCCAGCCCTCGCCCTCGCGCTGGCTGCCGGGCTTGGGCACCAGCACATGCTCTTCCACCACCACATCGGCGCCGAACACGAAACGCTCGCGCCGGCCGCTGTCGAGGTCCAGGCGCATCAGCGCATTGGCGCCCCAGCGCGCGCCCGCATCAGCGGCATGGGTGTAGAAGACCTGGCGATGGCGCTGCGCCACCACGCGCGGGTCCACCACCGGAAACTCCACCGCCTCATCGCGGCTGTCCTGGCGCAGGCGGCCGCTGGCCAAGGACAGATGCAGCACTGCGGGTGTCGAGGCACTCTCAGCCGGCCGCTCGCCGCGCATCATCTGGCCCGCTTCCACATTGAACTCCGTCATCGGCGGCGAGCGCACATAGTCCAGGTGGATCTCGTCGCCCTCGTCCCAGGCGTTGCCGAAGTGGAACATCATCGTGGCCGGCATCTCCAGCAGGCGCTGGCGCTGGAAGTCGGCCTTGTCGATCACCAGCACGCGCGTTGCCTCGCCAGCCTGCCAGCGCATCGCCTGCACCATGCTCTGCCCGGCGCGGACCGCCTGCATGTCCAGGCTCAGCGGTGGCAGCAGGAAGATCAGGTGGCGCTGCGACACAACGAAGTCATGCACCATCGCCGGCACCGGCAGCTTCAGCACGGCATGCCGCAGCAGTTGGCCGCGCGGCGAGATCTGATAGACCACCAGGCGGCCGTTCATGGTGCCGAAGTTCCACAGCGTGCCGTCAGGCTCAAGCTTGGGGTGGGCCGAGAAGGGCATGCCTTGCAGATCAGGCGCCCAGGCCTTGGGGCCGCGCGTCTGCAGGTTCTGCGCATCCAGCTCATAGGCGCTGCCGCCCTCCCACAGCGCATACAGCCGGCCATCGAGCTGCATCACGCTGGTGTTGGCGGTGTTCAGGCTGTCTGCGCCACGGATCGGCAGCTCCGGCTTGATCGCCGTGCCCAGGGTCGGCAGCAGGAAACGCCCCGCCTCTTGCTCGGCGCGGAACTTGTTCGTCTTGACGAAGCGCGCCTGGTGGCGCACGCCACCGTCTTCGAAATGCCAGGCCTGCAGCAGGCCGTCGCCGTCGAACCAATGCTCATAGCGGCGCCCGGCGCGCTCCATCAAGCCGGGTCCGTTGCGGTAGTACACACCGCGCAGGCCCTTCGGCAGGCGGCCCTCGATCAACAGGCCCTGGGCCTGGCGGTCCTTCCCATCCCAGCCGGCCAGCGGTGCCAGCTCCGGCGCAGCGGCCGCAAAGCCTGCAGGCGCGGCAGCCAGCGCTGGCGCCCCAAGCAGCGCGCCGAGTCCTGCCGCCAGCAGTTCACGTCTTTGCATGGCAGCCTCCTCAGTACAGCTTCACCGCGACACGGCTGCCGCTGGCAGCAGACAGCACGGCGTCCTCGAAGCGCGGCGGGCCGAAGCCACCGGCGGCATTGTTGGAGAAGCCGAAGGGCTCCATGGGCATGCCGACCGGATTCATGTCCAGTCGGCCGTTGCCGTTCAGGTCATGGATGATGCTCAGGGCCAGCGGCCCCTCAGGCAAGCCGCTCAGCTGGATCGTCAGCTTGCCAGCCACCGCCGACGCGGCCGCTGCGCGCTGCACCGCCACGGGCTTGCGCAGCCAGTTCTGCGCATCGGCAAAGACAGCCACCAGCAGATGGCCCTCGGTTGAGGCCAGGCCCTGGACTTCCAGTTCAAGCTCAGCCGCGCGGGCGGCTCCGCTCAAGCCCAAGCCTAGGGTTGCCGCCAGCAGCGCTGCCAGCGTGCGCTTCGCGAGATCGTTTCGCATGCCTCATCTCCAGGTTCAGTGAAAGTGACTGAACTCTAGAAAGACGAGGCGCGGCCAGCGAGCCGCGTGCGACAGATCACCCGCGCATGTCGCCAGCGGTCGCCAGCGTGGCGCCAGCCGTCAGCGACTGCGGCGCGCGCGCACCGCCGCGGCCAGTTCGCGCAGCAGCGGTTCGGTCTGGGCCCAGCCCAGGCAGGCGTCGGTGATGGAGACACCCGGCTTCAGATCTGCCTTGGTCTGGCCGTCCAGCAGGTCCTGACGGCCTGGCTGCAGATGGCTCTCGATCATCACGCCGGTGATGCGGGCGTCGCCGCCGGCGATCTGGCCCGCCACATCGCGGCCGACATCGATCTGGCGCTCGTACTTCTTGCTGGAGTTGGCATGCGAGAAGTCCACCATCACCTGCTCGCGCAGGCCAGCGGCCTTCAGCGCCTCGCAGGCGGCGGCCACCGATGCCGCGTCATAGTTCGGCGCCTTGCCGCCGCGCAGGATCACATGGCAGTCGCGGTTGCCGCGGGTCTCGAAGATCGCTGCCACGCCCATCTTGGTCATGCCCATGAAGGCATGGCTGGCGCTGGCGGCCAGCACCGCGTCGGACGCCACCTTGATGCCGCCATCGGTGCCGTTCTTGAAGCCCACCGGGCAGGACAGGCCGGACGCCAGCTGGCGGTGGCTCTGGCTTTCGGTGGTGCGCGCGCCGATGGCGCCCCAGGCGATCAGGTCGCTGATGTACTGCGGCGACAGCAGGTCCAAAAACTCGGTGCCAGCCGGCAGGCCCAGCGCCGTCACGTCCAGCAAGAGCTGGCGCGCCAACCGCAGGCCTTCGTTCATGTGGAAGGAACCGTCCAGGCGCGGATCGTTGATATAGCCCTTCCAGCCCACCGTGGTGCGCGGCTTCTCGAAGTAGACGCGCATCACCACCAGCAGGTCCTGGCTGAGCTCGTCGCGCAGCTTCTTCAGCAGGCGGGCGTAGTCCATGGCCTGGTCGTGGTCGTGGATCGAGCAAGGCCCGACCACCACCAGTAGGCGGTCGTCCTGGCCATGCAGCACGGCGCTGATTTCCTGGCGCGAACGCTCGACCAGGTCCAGCGCGGCGCCAGGCACCGGCATTTCATCGAACAGCAGGGCCGGTGAGATCAGCGGCCGCACCGCGCCAATGCGGGTGTCGTCGGTGCGGGTGCTGTCGATGGTGGCGTCGACGGAACCGACCTCGCGGTCGTGCTGGTGGTCATCAAGAGGCTTCATGGCACAGCTCGGAAAACAGGATTGCCTGCATTATCGGCGCCGCCATCCCATTGGATGGGGCCGATGCGACAATTCAGGCCTTCCTTTGTCTGCGCACCATGGCCCTTGTTCCCTACGCCCTCACCCGCCCCTTTCTGTTCGGCATGGACCCTGAGCATGCCCATGAGCTGACGCTCGGGGCCATCGCCCGGCTGCAGAACACGCCGGCGCAATGCCTGTGGGCGCAGGCCCGCATCGACGACCCGGTGACGGTGGCCGGGCTCAAGTTCCGCAACCGCATCGGCCTGGCCGCCGGCCTGGACAAGAACGGCCGCTGCATCGACGGCCTGGGCGCGATGGGCTTCGGCTTCATCGAGGTGGGCACGGTGACGCCCAAGGGCCAGCCGGGCAATGACAAGCCGCGCATGTTCCGCCTGCCGCAGGCCGAGGCGCTGATCAACCGCCTGGGCTTCAACAACGAAGGGCTGGACAGCTTCATCGCCAACGTCAAGCGGGCGCACAGCTTCCGCGCGGGTGGCGGCCTGATCGGGCTGAACATCGGCAAGAACGCCGCCACGCCGATTGAGAACGCGGCGGATGATTACCTGATCGGGCTGAACGGCGTGTTTCCGCATGCCGACTACATCACCGTCAACATCTCCAGCCCCAACACCAAGAACCTGCGCGCGCTGCAGAGCGACGAGGCGCTGGATGCCCTGCTGTCGCAGCTGCAGACACGCAAGCAGCAGCTGGAATCGGCCAGCGGGTGCAAGGTGCCGATGTTCGTGAAGATCGCCCCCGACCTGGACGAAGCCCAGGTGGCGGTGATTGCGCAGACCCTGCAGAAGAACGGCATCGACGGCGTGATCGCCACCAACACCACGATTGCCCGCGATGCTGTCAAAGGAATGCCGCATGCCGAGGAGACCGGCGGTCTGTCCGGCCGGCCGGTGTTCGAGGCCAGCAACCGCGTAATCCGCCTGCTGCGCTCCGCACTGGGTGCCGGCACACCGATCATCGGCGTCGGCGGCGTGCTGAGCGGCGCAGATGCGCGGGCCAAGATTCAGGCCGGCGCCGATCTGGTGCAGATCTACACCGGCCTGATCTACAAGGGCCCCGCCCTGGTGAGCGAAGCTGCACGCGCGCTGGCCAAGGTCTGAAGGCGCGGTCAGCCGTGCGGCGTCCCGGCGCGTTGTGTTGCCGAAGGATGATGGCCCAGATGAGGATCAAGAACAGCCCTGCCGTGTGGATCGCAGCCTCGCTCACGCTGTGGCTTGCGCTGGCACAGGCCGCCGGTGCCAGCCCAGGCCCGGCCGCGCCGCCGCCCAGCGAGGCCTTGTGCACGGCCCATTACGACCTGCTGTCGCGTCAGCTGGCACGGCGCGTGGCGGCATCGGCGGAGGCCGACCGCGCAGCGCTGCAGGCCGAGCTGATCGCTGTCCTGCGCAAAGGATCGGCCCTCGTCGGCCACGCCTATCTGGAATCCGTGCCAGAGGATGAGGCCAAGTCAAAGCTCGAGCGTGCCAAGCAGGAGCTGGCGCAGCTGAGCCGCGCCGAGCGCGAGCGTCTCGCGCCTTTGTGTGACGGCATGGCCAGCAAGCTGCGCCAGGAGGCCGCCGGCTGGCAGCGGGTGATCGTCGACCGTTTCGCGGATCGGCGCGCCAAGCGCCTGGTCAAGTCTGAGCTTGAGGAGCTGCAGCGTCAGGCCTTGCCGCCTGCCGGCAGATGAGCCAGCGGCAGCCCAAGCTGAGGCAGCAAGGCGCCACCCGGCAGCCTTGGTCGTCGATGTCGCGCAGAACAGCTGCACGCCATTCAAGCAGGCAGAACAGCGCTGGCTTCCTCTGACGCTGGACAAGGCAACTCTCAGCTCGGTTGGGGTGATCGAGGGTGCCACCTCCGAAGCGTTGCCGCGACTGACGGTCTACCCATCGCTGAACGCAGCGCGGACCTTGCTGCAGAACGAGGCGCTGGGCGCCAGCTCATCGTTCGCAGCCTGTGCCGCAGC
Organism: Roseateles sp.; assembly: GCA_015657635.1. Taxonomy (GTDB): domain Bacteria; phylum Pseudomonadota; class Gammaproteobacteria; order Burkholderiales; family Burkholderiaceae_C; genus JACDQM01. The sequence goes on along the minus strand of JACDQM010000088.1, from coordinate 9,462 downwards.
ACCGCTCAGGCTCAGGAGCACAGCAGGCACCAAGGCTCTCGCCTCACTCGGTGCTCCGCAAAGCTGGGGAATGCAGCTGCTGCAGCACGCCGCATGACCGTTCCCAAGCACCTCGTGATCTGAGCGCGATGGCGCTCAGATGGAACCCGCCAGCACCCGCGCCACTTTGACCATGCCCTCCACCGCGCGGCCCTTGCGCGCGCGTTTGCCGGCATAGGCCGCCAGTGCCGCGCCCTTGAGCAGCTCCTCCTTGGGCTTGGCCCCACGGCCGCTGCCCAGCACTTGCAGGGTTTGACCAAAGGCTGCCACGCTCAGCAGCGCATCCTTGGGCTCCAGATCGATCAAGGTCAGGCCGCGGCCGCCCTTGGGCTGGTGCTTCAGCTCGTCCAGCGCATAAGTCAGCAGCCGTCCTTGCAGCGACAGGCAGGCCAGTTGCAGGCCCACCAGCGCAGCGGGCACCGGGCTGGGCGGCAGCGGCTTCTCTTCGCCTTCCAGGCTGAGGAAGGTCTTGCCCGCCTTCTGGCGGCCGACCAGATCGCCGATCTGCGCGATCAGGCCGAAGCCGCCGGTCCCGGCCAGCACCAGACGCTGCGTCGCGCCGCCGGCGAAGTAATGCGCGATCTGCGTGCCCGACTCCAGCTCGATCAGCGTGGTGATGGGCTGGCCATCGCCACGGCCACCGGGCAGCAGAGAAACCGGCACCGAGTAGACCCGGCCATTGCTGCCGAACACGATCAGCGGGTCGACGCTGCGGCAGGGGAAGACGCCGTAGAGCTGGTCGCCGCTCTTGAAGGAGAGCGCTGCGGCATCGACCTCATGACCCTTGAGCGCACGCACCCAGCCCTTCATCGACACCACCACGGTGACTGGTTCGTCCACCACCTTGATCTCGGCGACGGCCTTCTTCTCTTCCTGGATCAGCGTGCGGCGCTCGTCGCCATAGGTCTTGGCATCGGCCTCGATCTCCTTGACGATGGTGCGCTTGAGCACGCCGGGGTTGGCGAGGATGTCTTCCAGCTTGGCCTGCTCATCGCGCAGTGCCTTCAACTCCTGCTCGATCTTGATCGCTTCCAGCCGTGCCAGCTGGCGCAGGCGGATTTCGAGGATGTCCTCGGCCTGGCGGTCGCTCAGATTGAAGCGCTCGATCAGCGCGGCCTTGGGCTCGTCGCTGTTGCGGATGATGCGGATCACCTCATCGATGTTCAGCAGCACCAGCTGCCGGCCTTCCAGCACATGGATGCGATCCAGCACCTTGGCCAGGCGGTGCTGCGTGCGGCGCTGCACCGTGGCCTGGCGATAGCCCAGCCACTCGACCAGGATCTGGCGCAGGCTCTTCTGCACCGGCCGGCCATCGGCGCCGATCATGGTCATATTGACCGGCGCGCTGCTTTCCAGGCTAGTCTGCGAGAGCAGCGTGGTGATCAGCTCCTGCTGCTCCACGGTGCGGCTCTTGGGCTCGAACACCAGGCGAACCTTGGCCTCCTTGCTGGATTCGTCGCGCACGCCATCCAGCACCGACAGCAGCGCGGCCTTGAGCTGCAGCTGCTCGGCCGTAAGCGCCTTCTTGCCGGCCTTGACCTTGGGGTTGGAGAGTTCCTCGATCTCTTCGAGCACCTTCTGACTGGAGACACCGTGCGGCAGCTCGGTCACCACCAGCTGCCACTGGCCGCGCGCCAGGTCTTCGATCTTCCAGCGCGCGCGCAGCTTCAGCGTGCCGCGGCCGCTGCGGTAGGCGGCCTTGATGTCATCGCTCGACGAGATCAGCTGGCCGCCGCCAGGATAGTCCGGGCCGGGCAGTAGCGCGAACAGCTCCTCATCGCTGAGCTTCTCGTTCTTCAGCAAGGCCACGGCCGCAGCCGCGACCTCGCGCAGGTTGTGGCTGGGCACCTCGGTGGCCAGACCCACGGCGATGCCGCTGGCGCCGTTGAGCAGCACGAAGGGCAGGCGCGCCGGCAGTTGTTTGGGCTCTTGCGTCGAGCCGTCGTAGTTGGGTGTGAAGTCGACCGTGCCTTCGTCGATTTCATCCAGCAGCAGGCGCGTGATCGGCGCCAGTCGCGCTTCGGTGTAGCGCATCGCGGCAGCGCCGTCGCCGTCGCGGCTGCCGAAATTGCCCTGGCCGTCGATCAACGGATAGCGCTGGCTGAAGTCCTGCGCCATGCGCACCAAAGCGTCATAGGCGGCCTGGTCGCCATGCGGGTGGAAGCGGCCCAGCACATCGCCGACCACGCGGGCGCTCTTCACCGCCTTGGGGCCGCTGGCCGTGGTGAAGGCCAGGCCCATGCGCTCCATCGAATACAGGATGCGGCGCTGCACTGGCTTCTGGCCGTCGCAGACATCGGGCAAGGCGCGGCCCTTGACCACCGACAGCGCGTATTCGAGATAGGCCCGCTCGGCGTACTGCGCCAAGCCCGGCTCTTCACCGCTGGCCGTCGGCTGCGGACGGGGATCGTCGAAATCGAAAGTGTTCTGGTTCATGTTCGTTCGCTGGCACCGGACAGGCCGGCGCCTGTGGGGTTCTTCAGCTCAGGTCCTCGAAACCCTGCAGCACAGCCACGACGTTGTGGCCAATCGCTTCGGTGGCATAGCCGCCCTCCTGCACGAAGAGCGTGGGCAGCTGCATCGAGCGCAGCGCCTGTCCCATGCGGCGGAACTCGGGGCGGTCTAGCTTGAAATGCGAGATCGGATCGCCACCGTAGGTGTCCACACCCAAGGAGACGATCAGCAGCCCGGGCGCATAGGCGTTGAGCTGGTCCAGCGCCTTCTCAAAGGCCTCGAACCACAGCTCATTGCTGCTGCCCGCCGGCAGCGGGAAGTTCGCATTGAAGCCCATGCCGGCGCCGGCGCCGCGCTCATCCGCATGGCCGAGGAAAAAAGGGAACTCGGTCTGCGGGTCGCCGTGGATGCTGGCGTAGAACACATCGGCGCGCTCGTAGAAGATCGCCTGTGTGCCATTGCCATGGTGGTAGTCCACATCCAGGATGGCCACGCGCTCGACGCCGGCATCGCGCGCGGCCTGCGCGGCAACGGCGGCGTTGTTGATGAAGCAATAGCCGCCGAAGAAATCCGCGCCGGCATGGTGGCCCGGCGGGCGGGTCAGCACATAGGCGCTGCGTTCAGCGTCCTTCAGCAGCAGATTCAGCCCGGTCAGCGTGGCCTGCGCGCCCCAGTAGGCGGCCTCCCAGCTGCCAGCGGTCAGCGGCGTGCCGCTGTCCATCGAGTACAGGCCCATGCGGGCCGCGAAGCTCTTGGGCTCGACATCCGATCGCAGGCTGCGCACCGGCCAGACAGCCGGAAAGGCCTCGCCCTCGCCGCCGTTGGCCAGCCACTCGGCATAAGCCCCTTCGATGAAGCGCAGATAGGCCGGCGCATGGACACGCTCCAGCGGCGCGCGGCCGTGATCGACCGGCGGCAGGATCTCGCCCAGGCCGCTGGCCTGCAGCGCCTTCAGCACATAGTCGGCCCGCGCCGGCACCTCGAAGGCGTCGACCAGGCGGCCGCGGAAGAACTCCTTGCTGGCGGCGTGCGCGCCGTGGTGGCCGTTGTAGACGCTGCGCATCAGATGTCCACCTCGACGGAGTCGCCATGCAGCTCCATCAGCTCGCGGCGCGAAGCTGCCTCGCCCTTGCCCATCAGCTTGTTGATCGCTTCCTCGGTCTGGCCGAAATCCAGCGCCCCGTAGGCGATCGGCATCAGACGGCGGGTCTCGGGGTTCAGCGTGGTGTCCCACAGCTGCTCGGCATTCATCTCGCCCAGGCCCTTGAAGCGGCTGATGGTCCAGCTGTTTTCTTTGGCGCCTTCCTTGCGCAGCTTGTCGAGCGCGGCCGTCAGCTCGCCCTCGTCCAGCGCATAGATCTTGGCCGCCGGCTTCTTGCCGCGGGCCGGGGCGTCGACGCGGAACAGCGGTGGCCGCGCGACGAACACATGGCCCGCTTCGATCAGCTTGGGAAAGTGGCGGAAGAACAGGGTCAGCAGCAGCACCTGGATGTGCGAGCCGTCCACGTCCGCGTCCGACAGGATGCAGATCTTGCCGTAGCGCAGATTGGACAGGTCGGGCGTGTCGTTCTTGCCATGTGGGTCCACGCCGATGGCGACCGAGATGTCGTGGATCTCGTTGTTCTTGAACAGCAGGTCGCGCTCGACTTCCCATGAATTCAGCACCTTGCCGCGCAGCGGCAGGATGGCCTGCGTCTCCTTGTCACGGCCCATCTTGGCGCTGCCACCAGCCGAGTCACCCTCGACCAGGAACAGCTCGTTGTGCAGCAGGTCGCGGCTTTCGCAATCAGTCAGCTTGCCGGGCAGCACGGCCACGCCGGAGCCTTTGCGCTTTTCGACCTTCTGGCTGGCACGCTGGCGGGTCTGAGCCTGCTTGATGACCAGCTCGGCCAGCTTCTTGCCGTGCTCCACATGCTGGTTCAGCCACAGCTCCAGCGCCGGTTTCACATAGGCCGAGACCAGGCGCAGCGCATCGCGCGAGTTCAGCCGTTCCTTGGTCTGGCCCTGGAACTGCGGGTCCAGCACCTTGGCCGAGAGCACGAAGGAGGCGCGCGAGAACACATCGTCGGGCATCAGCTTGACGCCCTTGGGCAGCAGCGAGTGCATCTCGATGAAGCCCTTGATCGCGCCGAACAGGCCGTCCTTCAGGCCCGACTCGTGCATGCCGCCGGCCACCGTGGGGATCAGGTTCACATAGCTCTCGCGCATCACTGCGCCGTCTTCGGTGAAGGCCACGCACCAGGAGGCGCCCTCGCCTTCGGCGAAGTTCTCGGCCTCGGATGCGGTGGCGAACTGCTCGCCCTCGAACAGCGGGATCAGCGGATCGGCCGGCAGCGACTGCATCAGGTAATCGCGCAGACCGCCCTTGTAGAGCCAGGTCTGCAGCTCGCCGGACTTCTCGTTCTTCAGCGTCACCGTGACGCCGGGCATCAGCACGGCCTTGGAGCGCAGCAGATGCACCAGTTCGTTCTTGGGCAAGTCGGCCGCCTCGAAATACTTGGCATCCGGCCAGACGCGCACCGTCGTGCCCTGCTTGCGGTCGCCCGAGGCTGCCGGGCGCACCGCCACCGGCTCGACCACATCGCCATGTTCGAATGCCAGCTTGGCCACCTGCTTGTCGCGCCAGACCGTCACCTCCAGCCGTTTGGCCAGCGCATTGGTCACCGAGACGCCCACGCCGTGCAGGCCGCCGGAGAAGCTGTAGGCGCCGCCCGAACCTTTGTCGAACTTGCCGCCGGCGTGCAGGCGGGTGAAGACGATCTCCACCACTGGCACGCCCTCTTCCGGGTGCAGGCCGAAGGGGATGCCGCGGCCGTCATCCTCGATGGAGATCGAGCCATCGGCATGCTGGACCAGGTCGATCCGCTTGCCGAAGCCGGCCAGCGCCTCGTCGGCCGCGTTGTCGATCACTTCCTGGATCACGTGCAGCGGGTTGTCGGTGCGGGTGTACATGCCCGGTCGCTGCTTGACAGGCTCAAGACCCTTCAGGACGCGGATCGACGCCTCGCCATAGGTAGCCGGACTGCTGGGGGAATTCGCTTTGGTCGCCATGGGCGCGGATTCTAGGCACTACGCAATGCGCCCAAGGAGACAGCGCCGCGCGCTGGCTTTGGCTACAGTGCAAGGATGTCTGCCCAAACTCCCGCCGCGCCCAAGCTGTCGATGAATCAGGTGCTGCTGTGCGGCGCCTTGATCGTGACCCTCTCGATGGGCATCCGCCACGGTTTTGGCTTGTGGCTGCAGCCGATCACGATGGACCGCGGCTGGACCCGTGAGACCTTTGCCTTTGCACTGGCGATCCAGAACATCGCCTGGGGCATGGCCGGCCCGGTGACCGGCATGCTGGCGGATCGCTTCGGCGCCTTCAAAGTGCTGGTGGTGGGCGGCATCCTCTATGCCCTGGGTCTGGTGCTGATGGCGCTGTCGACCTCGGGCCTGGCCTTCACCGGCAGCGCCGGCCTGCTGATCGGCCTGGCGCAGTCGGGCACCACCTATGCCGTGATCTATGGCGTGATCGGCCGCAACGTGGCGCCTGAGAAGCGCTCCTGGGCCATGGGCGTGGCCGCGGCGGCTGGCTCCTTCGGCCAGTTCCTGATGGTGCCGGTGGAAAATTGGCTGATCGCCGGCACGGGCTGGCAGAACGCCTTGTTCGTGCTGGCACTGGCCGCCCTGCTGATCGCTCCGCTGGCCTGGGGCCTGCGTGAACCCGCGCAGGCGGTGCAGCCTGGCGGCCACAAGCAGAGCATTGCGCAGGCGCTGCGCGAGGCCTTTGGCTACCGCAGCTTCCAGTTGCTGATGCTGGGCTACTTCGTCTGCGGCTTCCAGGTGGTCTTCATCGGCGTGCACATGCCCAGCTATCTGAAAGACCAGGGCCTCAGCCCGCAGGTGGCCACTTACGCGCTGGCACTGATCGGCCTGTTCAATGTGTTCGGCACCTATATCGCCGGCAGCCTGGGCCAGCATTACCCCAAGCGCTACCTGCTGTCGGCCATCTATGCGCTGCGCTCGGTGGCCATCGTGGTCTTCCTGAGCGTGCCGCTGACGCCGATGAGCGTCTACATCTTCTCGGCCGTGATGGGCTTTCTGTGGCTGTCCACCGTGCCACCGACGAATGCCATCGTGGCGCAGATTTTCGGGGTGCAGCACATGTCCATGCTGGGCGGCTTCGTGTTCTTCAGCCACCAGATCGGCAGCTTCCTGGGGGTTTGGCTGGGCGGCAAGCTCTACGACTCCAGCGGCAGCTATGACATCGTCTGGTGGCTGGCGGTGGCGCTGGGCGTGATGGCGGCGCTGGTCAATCTGCCGGTGCGCGAGCAGGCCATCAGCCGGCCGGCGCTTGCCCCGGCCTGAGTGCGTCCATGCGCAAGAGCCTCAAGATCCTGGGCTGGCTGCTGCTGGCAGCGATGCTGAGCGCGGTCTCTCTGGCCTATACCCAGCCGGCGCTGATGGTTCAGCTCTCCGAGCAGCTGTGGGCCTGCTTCTGAAACACACCAGAACGACACGCAAGGAAGGCACATGAGCGAGCAGAAGTCCGTGCCGATCAAGGACGCATCGGCGCCTGGCCCCCATGGCGGCGGCGCCCCCTCCCCCTGGCTGCTGCGCTGGACGCAGGCCATGGCTGCGGGAAAATCAGCGCTGGACCTGGCATGCGGAACGGGCCGACATGCCCGCCTGCTTGCCGCGCGCGGCATGCAGGTCACTGCCGTCGACCGCGATGCGCAGGCGCTGGGCGGACTGCATGGCCTGTGCGAGGTGGTGCAGTCCGACATCGAGGGCGGGCCCTGGCCCTTGCCGGATCGGCAGTTCGATCTGGTGCTGGTCAGCAACTACCTGTGGCGCCCCTTGCTGCCGACCATCGTCGCCAGCGTGGCGCCGGGTGGCTGGCTGATCTACGAAACCTTCGCTGCCGGCCAACAGACCATCGGGCGACCGGCACGGGCTGACTTTCTGCTGGAACCGGGCGAATTGCTGAGGGCCTGCGAGGGCTTGCGGGTGGTGGCTTTCGAGGACGGCTTTGAGGGCGGTGATGTAGGCGACAAGGGCCAAGTCAACCCGCGCTATGTGCAACGCGTTGCAGCGCTGCGCGAATCCCCGCTCACCGGGGTTTACCAGCGATACCGGCTTGACTGACAGGCCGCCACTCTCGCCCTGAGTAGAATCAGCCGATTACTAGGAATTGCTTCCCATGAAACCCATTGTTGGCAGCATCGTTGCGCTCGTGACGCCGATGCACGAAGACGGCAGCATCGATTACGAGGCCTTGCGCGGCCTGATCGACTGGCACATCGCCGAAGGCACGGACTGCATCGGCGTGGTTGGCACGACCGGCGAGTCGCCCACCGTCAGCATGGAAGAGAACCGCGAAGTGATCCGCGCCGCGGTTGAGCACGCCAAGGGCCGTGTGCCCATCATGGCCGGCACCGGCGCCAACTCCACCGCCGAAGCCATTGAGCTGAGCCGCTATGCCAAGGCAGTCGGGGCCGATTGCACGCTGTCGGTCGTGCCCTACTACAACAAGCCGAGCCAGGAAGGCATCTACCAGCACTACAAGGCCATCGCGGAAGCCGTCGACATCCCGATGATGCTTTACAACGTGCCAGGCCGAACGGTAGCGGACATGCTGCCTGACACCGCCTTGCGCTGTGCCAGCCTGCCCGGCGTGTTTGGTGTCAAGGAAGCCACCGGCAATATCGAGCGTGCGGCCTACCTGATCAAGCATGCGCCGCAGGGCTTCTCGATCTATTCCGGCGACGATGGCACCGCCATTGCGCTGATGCTGCTGGGCGGCCATGGCAATGTCAGCGTCACGGCCAATATCGCACCGCGCGCCATGCATGAGCTTTGCAAGGCCGCGCTGGCCGGCAATGTGCGTGAAGCCACCCGCATCCACATGCAGCTGCTGGGCTTGCACAAGCAATTGTTCTGCGAACCCAGCCCGGCACCGGCCAAGTGGGCCCTGTCGCAACTGGGCCGTTGCAAGCCAGACATGCGCCTGCCGATCACGCAGATGACACCGGCTGGCCAGGCCGCCGTCAAACAGGCCATGCAGGAGGCCGGGCTGCTCTGAGAGTGGGCCTGTCCTTTTTGCGTTTTTCATTCAGTTTCTTGACCCGGCACCGTCAAATGGCCCGCCGCAGACCTTCGGAGATGTCCAGCGTGACCCGTTCCTCTACTACCGACCGCAAGCTCATGCCTGTGCGTCTCGCCGGCGTGGCCTTGCTGGCCTCCCTTGGCGCCTGCAGTTCCATTGACGGCTTGATCGGCTCGGACAAGGTCGACTACCGCAGTGGCGCCCGCCAGACACAGGGCCTTGAAGTGCCGCCCGATCTGACCCAACTGGCCCGCGACAGCCGCAGCCAAGTGCAAGGCGGCGCCGTCAGTGCCGCTGCGCTGCAGCAGGCGCAACAGGCAGGCGCTGGCACTGCGACCCGCCCTTCGGCGACATCAAGCGCTCAAGTGGCCCTGAGCTCTGCCGGCGAGGTTCGCATGGAGCGCGCTGGCGAAGTGCGCTGGCTGCGCAGCAGCCAGTCGCCCGAGCAGGCCTGGACGCAGGTGCGCGCCTTCTGGCAGGAGCGCGGTTTCGAGATTGCCAAGGAGCAGCAAGAGCTGGGCATCATGGAAACCACCTGGGCCGAGAACCGCGCCAAGCTGCCGCTGGACTTCATCCGCAGCACCATCGGGCGCGTGCTCGATTCGGTCTATTCGACCGGCGAGCGCGACATGTACCGCACCCGCATCGAGCGTGTCGCCAGCGGCGGTACCGACATCTTCATCTCGCACCGCGGCATGCAAGAGGTCTACAGCAACAACCAGCGTGATCAGACGGCCTGGCAGCCGCGCGCGGCGGACCCGATGCTTGAAGGCGAGATGTTGTCGCGCCTGATGCTCAAGCTCGGCGGCAAGGCCGATGCGCCTGCTGCCACAGCTGTTGCCAGCGCCCAGGCGCCCGCCAAGGCAGGCCTGCCCCCC
>JACDQM010000087.1 GCA_015657635.1 Roseateles sp. | reverse complement strand
GCACCTGCACCTGCACCTGCACCTGCTCCCGCACCTACACCTGCACCTGCACCTGCTCCTGCTCCCGCACCTGCTCCCGCACCTGCTCCTGCTCCTGCCCCCGCGCCCAGCCCGGCGCCGTCGGCAGGCAATGAGTGCGCTCCGCTGGTGGCCAAGGCCGGCGACTCAGTCACCTACCGCCAGACCTCCAGCAGCGCCGGCTCGGCGCCCTACACCGTCAAGTACGACTTCGCGTCGGGCACCTTCAAGGGCGCGGCGGCGGTGGTCGGCACCGTCACCGTCAACGGCGCCACGCTGGCCCAGGCCGGTGTCGGCACGATCTACCTTGACCCGGTCACCGGCGCGGCGCTCGGCCAGGACGCCAGCAGCCCCGGCGCCAGCGACACCGTCACCAGCTACGACCCGCCGGACTGGCAGCAGCGCCTGGCCAATGCTGGCGTGGTGGGCGGCGGCAGCGGCAAGATCGCCGTCACCGCCACCATCACCGGCAAGAGCGTCACCGACGGCTTCGCCTCGCTGGGCGGCGCCACCGCCCTGGTGATCAAGTACGAGTTCCTGATCAACCGCGATGCCAACGAAACCGTCAGCACCGCCGCCGGCGCCTTCGCCAACAGCTGCAAGTTCCGCGTCGAGTTCTCGCTGAAGGACTTCCAGGTGCAGGGTCCGGCGTCCACCAACCCGCTGCTGTCGGTGCTGCTGCCCACGCTGCAATCCAGCTTCGTGGTGCCGACCCAGGTCACGCTGTGGACCACCAACGCCGTGCCCTTCATGCTGCCCAAGAGTGTGACCATCTCGACGCTGCCCGCCCCCACCGGCGCCATCACCACCACGCAGGAGCTGGTCGCCGTCACCAAGGCACCGCGCTGAGCGCCAGCGCAAGCGCCATAGGCAGGGGCTGCGGCGCAGAGCCGCAGCCCCCTTGTTTTGGTGACACAGCCGGGGCTTGCCCGATTGGCAAGACCTGGCACCGCCCGCACACTGAGCCCCCATGAGCTCCCCCTCAGATCTCGACTGGGTCCTCGTCCGCGCGCTGTTCGACGCCGCGCTGGCCCTGCCGCCCGAGCAGCGCGAGGCGCATGTGCGCGCCAGCGGCACGGCTGCAGCCGTGCAGGCCGAGGTGCTGTCGCTGCTGGCGCACAGCACCGGCGGCGGCAGCTACGACCCCGACTTCCTGGCCGAGCCGGCCAGCGGCCCGGCGATGGCGTCCACCGCCGCGGCAGCGGGCCAGCCCGGCCAGCGCCTGGGCGCCTGGACCCTGGTTGCGCCGCTGGGCAGCGGCGGCATGGGCGAGGTCTGGCGTGCGCGCCGTGCCGACGGCGCCTACGAGGGCGAGGCGGCGGTCAAGCTGCTCAAGCGCGGCATGGAATCGGCGGCCGTGCTGCAGCGTTTTGCGCAGGAGCGCCAGGCGCTGGCCCGGCTGGACCATGCGCACATCGCGCGCCTGTTCGATGCCGGACTGAGCGCGCAGGGCCTGCCCTATTTCGTGATGGAGCTGGTCGAGGGCCTGCCGATCGACCAGGCCTGCGCCGGCCTGCCGCTGGAGCAGCGCCTGGCGTTGTTCCTGCAGCTGGCCGATGCCGTTGCCCACGCGCACCGCCATCTGCTGGTGCACCGCGACCTGAAGCCCGGCAATGTGCTGGTCAACCGCGACGGCCAGGTCAAGCTGCTGGACTTCGGCATCGCCAAGGCGCTGGACCCGCTGGAAGACCCCGGCGCGCCCGAGCAGACGCAGGCCGGCCAGCGCCCCTTCACGCCCAGCCATGCCAGCCCGGAGCAGATCCGCGGCGAACCGGTCTCCACCGCCACCGATGTCTATTCGCTGGGCGTGCTGCTCTACCAGCTGCTGACCGGCCAGCGCCCCTATGGGCGCAGCGCCACCAGCGCCGCCGAGATCGCCCGTGCGGTGTTGCAGGAGCCGGCCACGCGCCCGTCCAGCCTGAGCCCCAGCCGCCCCGACGACCCCTGGTGGCTGGCCACGCGCCAGCGCCTCAAGGGCGATCTGGACAACATCCTGCTGAAGACGCTGGAAAAGGAAGCGAGCGAGCGCTATGCCAGCGTCGACGCGCTGACGGCGGATGTGCGCGCCTATCTGGCAGGGCTGCCGGTCAGCGCCATCGCGCCATCGAAGACCTACCTCCTCCGCAAGTTCGCCCTCAGGCATCGCCTGCCGGTGGCTCTCGCTGCAACAGCGCTGGTGGCCATGCTCGGCGGCATGATCGCCACAGCTTGGCAGGCGCACGAAGCCGCCAGGGCGCGCGACTTGGCCCAAGGCCATCTGAAGCGGATACAGACCATCACACAAGACATCATCCTGCGTCAGGGCGATGCAATCACGCATCTGCCCGGCGGACTGCAGGTCAAGGAAAGCCTGCTCAAGGACCTGCTGACCCATCTGGAACAGCTGGCCTCTGATGCTGGCGGCGACAGCCGCTGGCTCACCGATCTGGCCGGCGTCTATGCCCGGCTGGCGCAGCTCGAAGGCGACGACACGGGGGCCTCCCTCGTGAAGCCAGCCGAAGCCAGGGAGTTTGCCCGGCGCGCCATCGAACTCGCCGAAGGTGTCTGGCCTGAGCAGCGCGGCAACGCGGACTTCGTCGCCTGGTTCATGCAGGCACTTCAGGTGCAGGCCCTGGGCCTTCGCGCAGACAACAAGCCCGAAGCCTCGGTTCAGTTGATGCACAAGACCTTGGATTACCTCGCTGAGGCCGAAGGCGCAGTGGCGCAAGACAAACGAGCTGCCATCCACCTCAGCCGTGCTGCCGCCCTGATGCGCATGGGGCAGTTCCACGACACGCAGAGCAGGTCCAGCCTGAACAAGCCCGAGATTGCGCTGGAATGGTTCGCTCGCTCCGAAAAGCTTCTGGATGAGATTGCCGGGCAAGCCGGCCGAAGCCTTCAGTGGCTGCAGATCCGGGCGTCCATGCATGGCGCACGGGCTCTGACGCTGGCGAGACTCAACGGCGTTGCAGAGGCCCGCAAGGATGCGGAGCTGGCCGTTGGCTCGCGACACGAAGCCGCAAAACTGGCCCCGGCCAACACGGCGGTCATCGATGGCTTGATCAACGACGCCGCGAATCTCGGCGTGATCCTGCTGCGCCAGCCTGATCCAGTGGCTGCGCTCGAGGCCACACGGCTGGCCTGGGCACATGCTGAAAGACTGGCCCGGGAGAACGGCCCCGACAACAAATGGGTGACCGAGTCCCTGCCGCGGCTGGCCCTGCACCACGGCAGAGCCCTGGTGGAGACGGGGCATCACGCAGAAGCACTGCCGGTGGTTCAGCTGGCACTCGATGGATTGGCAGCGCGGGCTGGCGCCCAGACCAGCCCGCATGTGCAACGGATGATTGCCTGGCAGCACGTCTTCAAGGCGCGCGCGCTGTCTGGTGTTGGGCAGCCCGAGCAGGCCCGCCTGCTCACCAGGCAGTCGATCGCGGTGCTGACGCCGCTCGCAGCCGCGCCAAAGGCGGGTGACGCCTTGCTGAACCTGGGTGAAGCACAGCGGCTGATGGCGCAGCTGGAACCGGCCGCCGCTGCGATGTGGCGGCGCGCTGCGCTCAAATCGTACGAACAAGCCAATGCCTTGCTGCCTCTGAAAGGCGACCATGCCAAGCACCTCCAGGAGCTCAGCCGGCAACACAAGCCATCCTGAGCCTGTCCCCCGCCTTGCAGGCTGCCCAGCTTGGCATGCGACAAGCGCCGATGAAACGATCTGACGCGCGTCGCCAATTCCTGCCTCATCCAGGCCCGCCGGCGATGCCCATCAATTCCACAGGCGTCCGTAGCCCGGGTATGCTTGGTTGAACTGATAAAACTACGCATCAGCGCAGCCCACCATGACAGAGGCCGAGTCAAGCATGACCGACAGTGGCTCTGAGGCCGACCTGCTCTTCCTCCCGGAAGACAGCGGCGCGCCCGCCACCCAGCTGGCGCCCTGGAAAGTGCTGGTGGTCGACGACGACCCCGAGGTGCATGAGGCCACCGTCTTCGGCCTGCGCGATGTCCAGATCCTGGGCCGGCCCCTGCAGCTGCTGCACGCCCATTCCGGCGCCGAAGCGCTGGAGCTGCTGAAGCACGAGCGCGACGTGGCCGTGGTGCTGCTCGACGTGGTGATGGAGACGGTGACGGCCGGGCTCGACATCGTCAGCACCATCCGCGACGACATGGCCTTGCTGGACGCCCGCATCATCCTGCGTACCGGCCAGCCGGGCTACGCGCCGGACGAGCGCACGGTGGCGCAGTACGACATCAACGACTACCGCACCAAGAGCGAGCTGACGCGCTCCAAGCTCTTCATCGCGCTGTTCACCGCCATCCGCGCCTACGAGCAGCTGTGCCGCGCCGCCGAGCAGCAGCGCTTCCTGCGCGAGACCCTGAACATCAGCAGCTCGCTGATCGACAAGTCCGGCCTCAGCGATTACGCCGCCGCCTTGATCGACGAGCTGCAGAAGCCCTTCGAGGTCGAGCTCAGCGGCTTTGTCGCGCTGGTCGACGAGAAGGACAGCGCCCTGGGCTCGGCGCGCCTGATGGTGGCCGGCGAGGGCTTCACCGCGCACAAGGGCAAGACCCTGGCCGAGTTCGCCGACGCCGCGCTGATGGCCCGGCTGCAGCGCTGCGCGCTGGCGCGCTCGATCGTGGTCGAGCCCGATTCGGTGACGGTCTGGGTGGCGCTCGATGCCGGCCGCGGCCTGATGATGCATGCCCGCGCGCGCGACCCGCTGGTGCCGGCGCAGATGCAGCTGCTGCAGGTGCTGCACCAGCACCTGGACCTGAGCGCCTCCAAGGTCTTCCTCACCGAGCGCCTGCATGGCCTGGCCTATTACGACACGCTGGTGGGCCTGCCCAACCGCAGCGCCTTGCTCGAGGCGATCAAGACCCGCCATTCAGGCCCCGATGGCAGCGGCTGGGTGGTCGGCGTGATCGACATCGACCGCTTCGGCGAGATCAACGACATGTTCGGCCATGCGCAGGGCGATCTGCTGCTGATGGCGGTGTCGCAGCGCCTGCCCCGCTTGCTCGGCCCGCACTGCCTGGTGGCACGCATCGGCGCCGATGTGTTCGGCCTGTTCTGCGCTGCCGACGCGCTGCAGCTGGACGCGCTGCAATCGCTGTGCAACGAGCCCTTCGACCTGGACGGCAAGCGCGTGCACATCACCGTGTCGATCGGGCTGGACCAGACCAGCGACACCGACACGAACGGCGAGGTGCTGCTGAAGAATGCCTCGCTGGCGCTGAAGCGCGCCAAGGCGCAGGGCTGCGGCCAGCTGGCCTGGTACAGCCCTGAGCTGGAGGCGCAGACGCGCGAGCACATGCGCCTGCTGCAGGCCTTCACCGATGCGCCCAAGCTGGGTCAGCTCTACCTGGCCTACCAGCCGCAATGGGCGCTCGCCACCGGCGAGATCACTGGCTTCGAGGCCTTGATGCGCTGGCGCACCGCCGACGGCAGCCATGTGCCGCCCGACGCCTTCATTCCGGTGGCCGAGAGCTCCGGCCTGATCCTGGAGACCGGGCGCTGGGCGCTGCTGACCGCGCTGCAGGCCGTCGGCAAGATCCGCCGCGCCGGGCTGCGCGACTTCCGCATGGCGGTCAACATCTCGGTCACGCAGTTCCAGGCCCCCGGCTTTGTGCAGATGGTGCGCGAGGCACTGAGCAGCTGCACGTTAGAGCCCGGCGCGCTGGAGCTGGAGATCACCGAGTCGGTGGCGATGACCGGTGCCGAGCAGGTGCTGGGCTGCCTGCATGAGCTCAAGGCCATGGGCGTGGCGGTGGCGATCGACGACTTCGGCACCGGCTACTCGTCGCTGAGCTATCTGGACCGCATGCCCGCCGACCGGCTGAAGATCGACCGCAGCTTCATCAGCGGCCTGGGCAGCGGCGCACGCAGCGCGCAGATCGCCGAGATGGTGGTGCCGATCGGTCACCGCGTGGGCATGAAGGTGCTGGCTGAAGGCGTCGAGACGCTGGAGCAGGCGCGCATCCTGGCCGCACTCGGTTGCGACGAGGGCCAGGGCTATCTGCTGGCTCGGCCGATGCCCTTGTCCGAACTGCTGGAATGGCTGCCGCTGTACCAGCCGCTGGAGGGCCTGCGATGAGGCCAGCCGGCATCGCCGTGGTGCGCGACGGCAAGTTCGGGCTTCCACGCTGAAGCGGCATGCGAGAGCTCCGGCTTCGGCACTCGCTGACCTTGCTGCTGCTGCTGGCGGTGGCCTTCATCTTCGGCGTGGTGGGCGCGGTGCTGCTGCTGTATCGCCTGCCCCAGGTCGAAGAACGCACCCGGGCGCAGCTGCAGGAGCGGGCCAGCAGCGCCGAGCGCCTGCTGAACCAGTACTCGATGGCGGTGGAGGCCCAGCTCAAGGGCATGGCGTCCGCCACCGAACGCCTGCCACAGGGCCAGCTGCAGCCGCTGGTCCAAGCCTTTGCCAGCGGCTCCGATCTGCTGGACGGCATCTATGTGCTGGACGCCAGCGACCGGGTCCAGGCCCTGGGCCTGCATGAGCGGGTCAGCAACGACGCCAACGCCTCGCCGATCGGCCTGGACCTGTCCGGCAACGCCTTGGTGCGCCGCTTGCGCGCGCAGCCAGCCAGCGGCGCGCTGTGGAGCGACGAGCACCGCTCGGTGCTGGGCGGCCGCAACACCGTGGCGCTGGGCCTGCGTGCCGGCACGCGCCTTGTGATCTTCGAGCTCGCACCAGCGCGCCTGTTCGACATCATCACCGCCGCGCAGCCGACCAGCAGTTTCCAGCTGATGGTGGTGGACAGCGGCGGGCGCTTTCTGGCGGCCTCAAGGCTGCAGCAGCCGGCCTCTAGGCTCGCCAACTACGCGGCCAGCCCGGCGGTGCAGGCCGCGCTGCGCGAACAGGCGCCACCCCGCTCGCACGAGCAGCTGGATGGGCAAAAGGTGGCTGTCGGCGCTGCGCGCTCGTTCAAGCTCGGCTGGGTGGTGCTGGCTTTCGGCCCCACCGGTCTGGGCGAGTACACCTACCGGACGACCGTCGTCCTGGTCGGCGGAGGCCTGATCGCCGTGGTGCTGCTGGCCTTGCTGATGGCACCGCTGTGGGCCGCGCGCATGGCGCGCCCGCTGAACGCGGTAGTCCGCCGTGTCAATGCATTCGCTGACGGCGATGCCCAGTCGGCCTGGCCGACGCGAACCGGCGTGATCGAGCTCAATCAACTGGCCCAGGAAGTCGAGCAGATGGCCGCGCAGGTGCACCGCCGCGAGCAGGAGGTCAGGCGCGGCACGGAGCGGCTGCGCGCCACGCTCGAGTCCGTGCCCAGCATCTCGATCCAGTGGTACGACCGTGAAGGCCGCATCCACTACTGGAACCCGGCCTCCGAGGCCATGTACGGCTTCACCGCCGAGCAGGCGGTGGGACGCTCAGTGCGCGAGACGCCGCTGATGTATGTGGATGCCGCGCAGGTGGACGCGCTGTGCAAGATCCTCCACGACATCGACCGCGGCGGCCCGGCCTTCGGGCCGGCCGAGTTCAGGCTGCGCCACGCCGACGGGCACGAGATCGATGTGCTGGCCACGCTGTTCGCGATACCGGCCGACGATGGCAGCCGCCTGATCGCCTGCATGGATGTGGATGTCACCGCGCGCAACGCGGCGCTGGCCTCGCTGGCCGCCATCGAACAACGCCAGGAACTGATCTTCAGCGCATCGCCGATCGCGCTCTCGGTCGGCGATGCCAAAGACAACTTCCGCATCACCTCGGTGAACGCCGCCTGGGAGCGCCTGCTCAAGCGCAGCGCCGGCGAGGTGCGCGGCCTCAACGGCCGCGAGTTCGGCCTCTGGGCGGACCTAGCCGACCGGCAGCACTTCCTGGATCAGCTCAACGAGTCGGGCCGCGATGTCGCGATGGAAGCCGAGCTGCTGGACGGCCGCGGCCGCAAGGTGCTGTGCCGCGTCTCCGCGCGCCTGGCCAGCATCGGCAGCGAGCGCCTGCTGCTGATGGCGCTGGAAGACATCCGCGAGCAGCGCCAGGCCGAGGAAGAAATCCGCCAACTCAATACCCAGCTGGAACAGCGCGTGGCCGACCGCACGGCTGAGCTGTCGCTCGCCAACGCCGAACTGGCGCGCAATCTGGAAACCCTGACCTGCACCCAGCAGCAGCTGGTGCAGGCCGAGAAGCTGGCCGCGCTGGGCAAGCTGGTGGCCGGCATCGCACATGAGCTGAACACGCCGATCGGCAACGGCCTGATGGCCATCTCGACGATGTCCGACCACACCGAGCAACTCAAGGCCGGGCTGCGCAGCGGCCTGAAGCGCTCGATGCTGGACGACTATGTCGCCGCCGTCGATCAAGGCCATCAGATCGTGCTGCGCAACCTGACCCGCGCCGCCGAACTGATCACCGGCTTCAAGCAGGTGGCGGTCGACCAGGCCACCGCACAGCGCCGCCAGTTCGATCTGGCCGCGCTGGTCGACGAGATCATGCTGACGCTGCGGCCCAGCTTCAAGCGCACGCCCTATGTCATCAGCTCAAGCTGCCCGCCCGGCCTCAAGCTCGACAGCTATCCCGGGCCGCTGGGCCAGGTGCTGACCAACCTGATCAACAACGCGGTGATCCACGGCTTTGACGAGCGCGAGCATGGCCGCATCGAGATCCAGTGCGAGGCGCTGCCGAACGATCAGCTGCGCCTGATCGTCAGCGACGAGGCCAGGGCATCCCGGAGCAGGCGCTGGCCAGCGTGTTCGACCCCTTCTTCACCACCCGCATGGGGCGCGGCGGCACCGGCCTGGGCCTGCACATCTCGCACAGCCTGGTCACCCATGTGCTGGGTGGCAGCATCAAGGTCGAGAGCCGCGTGGGCCAAGGCACGCAGGTGATCATCGAGCTGCCGCGCATGGCGCCGGCGCCAAGCTAGAGCGCCTGAGCCAGCGCCCGCATCACGGCGGCATGCCAGCCGCCATCCAGCCAGCGCAGCACCACCACCGCCTGCAGCGCCGGCTCCACCCACACCACATGGCCACCGGCACCCATCATGAAGAAGGCCTCGGTCGAGGCGCCCGGGAACGCTTTGCCATCGCGGTTCAGCCACACCAGGCGGCCGTAGAAAGGCGCGATCGCGCAGGGCTGCTGCATCGCCCCCACCCAGTCGCACGGCAGGATCTGCCGGCCCGCATGCAGGCCGCCATCCAGCAGCAGCTGGCCCACGCGCGCCTGGTCGCGTGCGCTGATCGACACGCCGCCGCCCCAATGCGTGCCGCCCGGCACCGACTGCACGCGCCGGCCATCCGGCAGCGTCAGCCAGGCCTCGTCATAGCCGCGCCAGGCAAAGCCTGAGCCTCCGCCCAGCGGCTTCAGGATCTCGTCCAGAAACACCTCGGGCAGCGGCCGGCCGAACAGATGCAGCAACGCCAGCGCGAGCTGGTTGATGCGCACATCGTTGTATTCCCAGTAGCTTCCTGGTGCCTGCAGCGGCCGCGCGCCGCCTTTCGGCCCACCAGCCGGCCGCGGATCGTTGGCCACCTTGCGCCAGCGGTCGGCCTGCTCCGACAGGCCGAAGCACTCGCCTTCCCACTCGCTGGTCTGCTCCAGCAGCATGGCCCAGCTGATGGCCCGGTTGTGCGGCGAATCGAAGCCGATACCGGGCAGGCTGGACGCCACCGGCGCGTGCACATCGGGCAGCAGGCCCTGGCGCTGCGCGATGCCGGCCAGCAGACACAGATAGGTCTTGGCGACGCTGAAGGTCAGGTCGGCGCGATCCGGCTCGCCCCAGGCCCCGATCTCGCGCCCTTGCTGCAGGATCACCCCGCCCTGCGGCCCGCGCTCATGCACCGGGCCGCGCAGCACATTCCATGGCGGCGGATCATCGTGATGCACACCGAAAGGCTGCTGACCCGGGCCAGGCGCCGCATGCGGGTCGCGCGGCCAGGGGGTCTCATGGGCCTGGGCCAGCGCGATCGCTTGTTCAAGCGCGGCGCGGCGGGTGGCGGTATCCGTCATGCGGCAACTCCGTGGGGTCAGGCCTTGATTGTGGGCCGGGCCGGCCACAGCTGGATCAGCCAGCAGCGGCCCCGGGACACAGAGCGCACAAGCCTCGGGCAGGCCTTAGCCGCTAACATGCCACCGGCTCGCCGCCGGCGGGTCTTTACATCAAGCCAGCAGGCAGACCCTCTCCATGCTCAACCTCTCCTCCCAGGCCGCCGCAGGCGTCGACTACTACGTCGGCTGGTTCACCCTGGCCCTGATCAACGCCGGCCTGGCCCAGGCCAAGCGCCGCAGCGGCTTGAACTGGTTCCTGATCTCCCTGCTGATCGGCCCCATCGCCACCTTGCTGGTGGTGCTCTGGGAGCCGCTGCCGGCGGACGGGTCTAGCGAGCGATGATCCAGACTCGCCGGCAGCGCATCTCAGGCCCCTTGCTGGGCGACGGGCGGCTGCAGCATGCCGGCCAGGCTTTGCGCCATGCCGGTAATGCCTTCGTTGTTGAGCCCGGCATCCTTCATCACCGCGTCGACGATGGGCTTGGCGATCTGGTACTGCAGGGCCGAGTTCATGACCTGCTCGGGGAAGGTGCCGTTGCCGGCCGTGCCCGTCGCATCGCCGCTGCCCCCTTGGACGCCGCCCGGCATGCCATTCACTTGGAAGATGCGGATCGAGTCGATCTTCTCCATCGGCCGCACCGCCTGCTCGATCACTGAGGGCAGCTGCTGCAGCAGCAGCGTGCGCACCTGCAGGTCAATCTGCGCGGCCGACAGGGTGTTCAGAGCCTCGTTGATCGCGCGCCGGCCCTCAGCTTCCGCGATAGCCGCGGCCTGCTTGGCCTTGGCCTCGATCGTGATCGCTTCGGCGCGATCCTGTGCGGCAACCTTCTCAGCCGAAGCCGAGACCTTGACGGCAATCGCCAACTGCTCGGCTTCCTTGCTGGCCTCGATCAACTGGATGCTCTTATCGCGCTCGGCCACGGCCACCTGACGCGCAGTGTTGACGCCCTCCTCGGCCTTGACCGCATCGGCCAGTGCCTGGTTGGCAAGCGCGTCGGCGACCGACTGCTCGGTGCTCTTGTTGGCGATCGCGATCTGCATCTCCTGGCGCGCGATCTCGACCTGCTTCTTCTGCTCGGCGCGCAGCATCTCGGTCTTGCGCTCCAGCTCGATCTCGCGGGTCTGCACCACCAGGTTCTTCTCAATCTCGGCGCTCTTGATCTCGCGCTCGGCCTCGATCTTCTTCTGCCCGACCTGACGCTCGGCCTCGATCTTGGCAGCCTCGGCCTCACGGCTGCGCTCGGCCTGCTGGGTGGCGATCTGCGCGGCCTGCTCGGCGCGTGCAGTCTCGACCTGGCGCTGCTGGGCCAAGGTCGCGAACTCCTGGTCCTGCTCGATGGTCAGCTTCTGGCGCTGCGCTTCCAGGTTCTTGGTGCGCACCTGCATCTCGGTTTCCTGCTCGACATCGTTGCGCTGCTTACGGCGCGCCTCGGTCTGCTCGGTCAGCCGGGTGAGGCCCTCGGCATCGAAGGCATTGTTGGGATTGAAGAACTGCTTGTCGGTCTGGTCCAGGCTGGTCAACGAGACCGATTCCAGCTCCAGGCCGTTCTTCTCCAGATCCTCGGCCACCGCGTTCTGCACCGCCTGCACGAAGTCGCGGCGCTTGTCCTGCAGCTCCTGGATCGTCATGGTCGCTGCGGTGGCGCGCAGCGCGTCGACGAACTTGTCCTCCACCAAGCTCTTCAGCGCGTCCGGGTCCAGGGTGCGCGCGCCCAGGGTCTGGGCCGCCGTGCTGACAGCCTCGGCGGTCTGCTGCACGCGCACGAAGAAGGCCGCGGTCACGTCCACGCGCATGCGGTCGCGGGTGATCAGGCTTTCGCGCTCGCGCCGCATCACCTCTAGCTTCAGCGTGTTCATGTTGACCAGCACGCGCTCATGAAAGACCGGCAGCACGATGGCACCGCCGTCCATGATGACCTTCTGTCCGCCCAGGCCGGTGCGCACAAAAGCGGTCTCCTTGGTAGAGCGCTTGTACAGGCGCGCGAACACGATGCCGATGGTCAGCAGGCCCAGCAGGGCGACACCGGCGATGATGCTTATCTCGATTAGGTTGTCCATCTTGTTCCCCTTCCTCCTTGAATGCTTACGTTCGTGTTCAGCGCTCGACCAGGCCTGGATGCGGGTTGCGTATCACCCGGTAGACCGCGCCGCTTTTGCTGACTAGCAACACCTGGGCTCCCTCCTCGAAGACATCGTCGGCCAGGTCAGGCTCGACCAGTAGATAGTGGTTGCGGCCATGCTCGTCGCGTACACGGGCCTGAGCCGCCAGGCCCTGCCTGGCATGGCCGGCATAGACAGTGCCGACCCGGCCCAAGAGCGTCTGCGCGCTCACTGCCGTGCTCTCGTCGCGCGGGATGATGTGGGCCACCAGCGCGCCCAGCCCGCGCACCGTGGCCAGGCCTGCCGGCACAGCCGCCAGCCCGGCGAGCCAGGCAGGCAGGTAGTGGCCGATCAGGCCGCGGCAGACCAGCTGCAGGCTGTAGCCGAACAGTGCATAGCCGGTCAGGAACAGCAGCAGCAGGACCAGCGAGGGCACCCGACCCAGATGCAGCCAGCCCAGCACCCGGTCCAGTGCGCTCTCGTGGCCGGCCTCCGGCAGCCAGTCATCCAGCCAGTTGCTGGGGCTCAGCGAGATCATCATGCCCAGCCCCTCGACCAAGGCGATGCCGACGATCAGCGCGAAGGCGATGCCGAAGGGCAGGTTCTCGGGCGTCGTGAACAGGCTCATGACTCTCAGCTGCCTTGCTTGAGCTGGGCGAGGCGGGCCTCGATCTGCGTCTGGCGCACCAGGTCTTCCAGCGACTGCAATTGGCCGGCCTGTTCCAGCTGCACCGCGCGGGCCGGGCCGGCGAGGCCGGTCTGGCGCTCATAGACGCGATCAAACGCGCCGGTGGCGTCGGCAATGCGAGCCTCGATGTCAACGGCGGGCTTGGCACTAGCCGCTGAAGACGCGCCACTGCCAGCACGGCTCTGGCGGAACTGGCTCAGCGCCGCCTCCATCTCGCGCCGCTTGGCCAGCAGCGCATCGACGTAGCCGCGATGCTCGCCTTCCTGGCGCGCCAGCTCAGCCAGGCTGGCCTCCAGAAGCGGCAGCTGGGTCTCAATATCGAGCTGGCGGCCCACGGCGGCGCGCGCCAACTCCTCGCGCTGCTGGCTCAGTGCCAGCTCGATCTGGCCCCTCAGCGCTTCATGCTGCTTGTTCAGCTCGGCATGCCGCTGCTGGGCCAGGTGACGGTTGGCGGCATGCACGCCCAGCTCGTGGCGCACCTCGTCGACCACGCCGTCAAGCTCGCGCAGCGCCTGCTCCATCATCGCCTCGGGCGCTCGATCCTCGATGCGGTCGAGCAGGGCATGCACGCCGCCAGCCATCACGCGACCGACGCGGTTCTTCAGAGTCTCAGCCATGGTGTTGGGCTCCTTTCAAGAGAGTGATGGCCTGGGCCAGTTGCAAAGTGGTGGGCAGATGCTTCTGCACCACCTGGGGATCAAAGGCACTGGCCTCGGCCGTGGTGGCCTGGCGCAGCAAGGACTCGGTCAGGGCGAAGCTGCGGCGCAGCAGCGCGTCCTCCAGCTGGGCGGCTGCAGCGGGGCTTTCCGGCTGGGCGCTGATCAACAGGGCCATGGTGTGGCAGCTGTGGTCCAGCACCTGCTGCAGCACCTCGGAATGGCGGCCCTCGGCCAGCTCCAGCCGCGCCAGCGAGTCACGCAGCCGGGAGACAAGGTCGCGACACCAGGACAGCGCGGCCACATGGTCAAACGCACCGTCGTGCTGGCGCTTGAGCTGCCCCAGCAGCACGCGCAGCTTGTCGCTGTTGGTGGTGGCGCCCTCCACCTGCAGCTGGGCCAGCCACAGATACAAGTCACTGGGAATCCGGGCCGACAGCGGCTCCATGCTGGTGCTCGTACTCATGACCGGACCTCGCGGTTGATGCGTTGAAATCAACTGTATTCGTTTGAATTCACAGCATCCATCACCCCGAAGGGGGAGGCATACAAGCGGCCGGCGGCCGGGTCTAACGATCGCTGATCCAGGCCCGGCAAGCCGCATCGCCGGCGGCATCGGCCTTGGCCTGCCAGCGCGGCAGCTGCTGCGGCATGCGCGAGACCGGCCGGTAAGCCACCTCGCGCACCTTGCCCGGCGCGCCGTCCACGCCCGGCTCGCGGATCTGCAGCAGCACATCGCGCCGCACATCGCCGCCATGCACCGAGAAGCCCGCCAGCGCCATGCCGTCGCGCAGGCCGGCGGCATGGGCCGGGCCCTCTGGATCGACGCCCTGCAGGACCCGACTCTGGAACGAGGCTCGGTCAAAGCCCAGCTGCCAGACCGGCACCGATTCCTCGATGCGCTGCAGGCAAGGCCCCATCGCCTCGGCCCAGCTCTGCTGTGTCAGCGGCAGCGGCTCACCCTGAGCGACATAACGCCGTAATTCGTCAGCCGGATCGATGCCGGTGCCGGCCAGCGCCTGGGACAGCGCCTGCAGCACCCGCTCGGAGGCCGGCGTCTGATCCTCGCGCGTGCCGGGCGGCAGCAACAGGCCTTGCAGCAGCTTGCTCATGCTGCCTCGGCCGGCCTGGCGCAGCGCGGCGTCCCAGCGCAGCGCCAGCAGTTCACCGCGGCTGTACATCTGCCGGCCGGCCTCGCGGTCGCTGAAGAAGCGCGGCGCAATATCGGCGGCCTTCAGGCCGCGCGCCGGTGAACGCAGGTAGGCGCGCGCCCGCTCGGTCAGCTTGTCGGCATAGCGGTCCAGATCCCACAGGCCGCTGGCCAGCAGCAAGCGGTAGCTGTAGTGATCGGTGAAGCCCTCGGAAAACCAGTAGTGCGGCACATCCAGCACGTCGCCGCCTGCCTCCGCCTTGGCCCGGCGGCCGCCGCCATGGGCGCCGAAGCGCTGCGGAAACCACTGGTGCAGGTTCTCATGCGCGACCAGGAATTCGAAGGCACCATCGCGCGCGCTGAAGTCCTGCGGCACATGCATCACCGCCACCTTGTCCACCAGCGTACCGCCGCTGTTGTTGCTGGGCAGGTGGTTGGGCGTCAGCACCAGCCATTGATGGCTGGCGCCGGCTTGCGTGCCGGCCTGCTCATCACCCCAGAAGCGGCGCTGCAGATCCACGAGGCGGGCGCTGGCATCGGCGAACTCGGCATCGCCGAGCTGCGCATAGCTGCCGCGCACTGCCAGATCCAGCACGCCGCCCTGCACCGGCCGTTCCTGCAGGCGCCACATCGGACCGCTGGCATAAAAAGCATGGCGCAGCCGGGCGTGCGAGCCGCTCAGGCGCCAGGTCAGCGCCTGGCCGGGCGCGGATCGGCCAGGCGTCCCAAAGGCCGGGCTCTGCGCATCGAAGGGCTGCAGCGTCAGGCACAGCCTGGTCAGCCGGTCGTCGCCCCAATGCTCGACGCTGGGCAGCACGCCATGGCCGAAGAACTGGAAGCCGCGGGCACCCACCTGGGTGCGGTACATCTCGATCTGGTCCTGGGCTTTCAGCGCTTCCGGATCAGCCAGCGCGCTGCGCACCCGCCAACGCAGCTGCACCACCTCATCCGGCCCATGCTGCACCTGCCAGCGGAAAGGCTCGGCCAGCGGCTGGATGCGCTGCCCCGCCTGCAGCGCCTGCCAGTCGCCATAGCTGGCTGCGTAATCGGTGACGCCAGCCCAGGCTGGCACCGCGCGGATCACACTCTCGCGCCGGCCCGCGGCGGCGAAGCGCAGCTCCACCTCCAGCGCGGCCGGCTGCAGATCGGGCCGGGCCTCGACGCGGTAATCCAGATCGCAACCTTCGGGCAGCGCGTCGGCGGCGCTGGCAGCGCCCGGCAGAAAGGCAGCCGCGCTGCAGCCGATGGCAAGGAGGGTCAGTGTCTGGCGGCGCATGAAAAGTGGTCCTCGCTGGGCGGTGCGCGATTATCACGAGCCGCCTGCGCTAAGCTCATTCGTCATAGCCCGAAGAAACGATGACAGCCACTACCGCATTCCCCTTCCCACCGCGCTGCCCCAAACCCCTGGCCGCCGGTGACCTGATCGCGATCACCGCGCCCTCCTCCGGCGTGCCGCCCTCGCGCCATGCGCGGCTGGATCGCGCGCTTGAGGCGCTGCGCCAGCGCGGCTACCGGGTGGTGGAAGGCAGATGCCTGCGCGCCGAGCATCAGCACGCCAGCGCACCGGCCGCGCAGCGTGCCGCCGAGCTGATGCGTTTTCTGCGCGACCCCGAGGTGGCCGCCGTGATGCCGCCCTGGGGCGGCGAGCGCGCCATCGAGCTGCTGCCGCTGCTGGATTTCGAGGCCCTGGCTGGGCTGCCGCCCAAGTGGCTGGTCGGCTTCTCGGACCTCAGCACGCTGCAACTGCCCTTGCTGCTGCGCGCGGGCTGGAGCAGCCTGCATGGGCCCAATCTGATGGAGCATGGCGCGGCCGAGCTTGATGCCACCACCGCCGGCGTCTGGCCCCTTCTGGCTGCCGCAGCGGGCGAGACGCTGCGGCAGCCGGCATCGAAGGCCTATCGCGGCGCTGGCAAGCAGGTCGACTGGGGCGTCGATCCGACCGCCGGCTTCATCCTCAGCGAGCCCACGCAATGGGCGCGGCTGGATGGCGTCGCAGCGCCGCTGACGCTTGAGGGCCGCCTGATCGGCGGCTGCCTGGACACCATCGCTCGCCTGGCCGGCACGCCGTATGGCGAGCTACCCGCTTTTGTGCGCGCCTGCGGCAGCGAAACGGGCACGCTGCTGTTCCTGGAGAACTGCGAGATGGCGCCCTGCGAGCTGCTGAGGGCTTTGAGCAGCCTGCGCCTGCACGGCTGGTTCGACGGCCTGGCCGGCCTGCTGCTCGGCCGCAGCGCCGGCCCGGCCACGCAGGGCGATCTGAGCATTCGCCAGGTGCTGCAGGACGTATTGGGTGACCTGCCCATGCCGGTTCTGATCGATCTGGACATCGGCCATGTGCCGCCGCAGCTGTCGCTGCTGCAGGGCGGGCTGGCCCGCGTGCACTTTGACGGCGCGGGCGGCGGCTGGGTGGAGCAGCGCCGGCCTGGCACGGAGGGCGCATGAACCCGCAGCCCCTGCTCGCCGAACTGCGCGCCCTCGAACTGCAGCTGCACCAGCCCGCCGTGCGCAGCGACGCAGCCGCGCTGGCCCGTCTGCTGCATGCCGACTTTGCCGAGATCGGCCGCTCGGGCCGCGCCTACACGCGGGCCGATATGGTGGCGCACTTGCTTGAGCCTGATGACGCGCAGCCACCGGTGACCATCGTGGCCGATGCCTTCGCGCTCAGCCTGCTGGCGCCGGGTGTGGCGCTGCTGAACTACCGCTCGGCCCACCGCGCGGCCGCTGGCGGCCTGCAGCGCCACACGCTGCGCAGCTCGCTGTGGCTGCACACGCCGCTGGGCTGGCAGATGCGTTTTCATCAGGGCACGGCGACCGAAGCCTGGGCATGAGGGCGGAATAACTGCTGCTTTCCCTCGGCTGCAAGCGCGCCGGCTCGGTTAAGCTGCCCCGCAAGGACCTCGCCCGATGCATCTGATCGATCCCTGCTCCGACCTCGACCGCAACGCCTGGCTGCAGCTGCGCCTACTGCTGTGGCCGGATTGCCCTGTCGACGAGCAGCGGCGCGAGATCGAGCAACAGCTGGCCGAGCCGGCGCGCTGTGGTGCCTGGCTGGCGCGCGATATCGACGGCGTGCCGCAGGGCCTGATCGAGGTGGCGATCCGGCGTGACCATGTGCCGGGCGCCGACTATTCGCCGGTGCTGTATCTGGAAGGCATCTATGTGCTGCCCGAGGCGCGCCGCCATGGCCTGGCGCGCGAACTGGTGGCGGCCGCGGCCGCCTGGGGCGCCAGTCACGGCTGCCGCGAGTTCGCCTCGGACACCACGCTGGACAACACCGACAGCCAGGCCATGCACCTGGCGCTGGGTTTCAAGGAAACGGCGCGGCTGGCCTTCTACCTGGCGCCGCTGACGCTGGAAGGCCAAGAGCGCCCGCCGCCGCCAGCCTCACGCGAGCTGAAGGCCTTTGTGCCGGCGCTGGACTTCGCGCTGAGCAAGCGCTTCTACATGGCGCTGGGCATGGATCTGCTGTGGTCCACCGACACCCTGGCCTCCTTCCGCCAGGGCCCGGCGCGCTTTCTGCTGCAGGACTTCAACGCCCCTGCCTTTGCGGCCAACTTCCAGATGCATCTGCTGGTGGACGACGCCGATGCCTGGTGGCGCCATGCGGCGCCGGTGGCCGAGCGCTTCGGCACCCGCTGCGACGCGCCGGCCGACCAGCCCTGGGGCATGCGCGACTTTGCGCTGCTCGACCCCAGCGGCGTGCTGTGGCGCATCGGCCATCCGCTGGCCGGCCGCGGCTGATCGATCAGCCTGCCAAGCGCCCCAGCACGCGCGGCTGGCCGCGCTCATCCAGGCCCAGCACCAGGCCCTCGCCCGACGCGGTGTTGGCGCCCACCAGATCGCTGAGCACGAACATATGTGTGACCCAGACCTCGAAGCGGCCGCTGCCCTGTTGCTGCTGCACCGCCGCCTGCACGCCCTCGCGCAGCTGCGCCAGCGACTGGGCGTTGGTGGTCTCGGTGCCGGCGCGCGGTGAGCCCAGCGCCGCCCAGGGCTCGGCGCGGCCGAAGGCCAGCTCGGCGGTTTCCAGGCAGCGGCACCAGGGGCTGCTGCGCACCCGCACCGGCACCAGCCCGGCGACCTTCAGGCGCTGGCCGATGGCGCGCGCCTGCGCCCGGCCGGCATCGTCCAGATTGCGCTGCGTGCTGCAGTCGCCCAGCTTGAAGCCGGGCGGGTCGAAGGTGCCGGGCGCCAAGGCGTGGCGCATCGCCAGCACCACGCCGCCGCGGCGCAACAGGCCCAGAGCCGCGTCATCGGCCCAGGCCGGGCGGATGGCCGCGGGCAATCCCAGCGCGGCCAGCGCCGCAAGGCAATCGCGTCGGTTCACAACAGGCATGGCCGCAGCACTCCATCAATGAACTGCGGCGGATGATGCCCGCCGGCGCAAATCAGCGCCGGCCGCGGGGCTTCTGCGGCCTGCCGAGCGGGCCAGGCCGATGGCGCGCCAGCTGCGGTGCAAACAGCTCCATCACGCGCAGCTCCGCGCCCTTGCGGTGGAACACCGAGTTGCGCGACCACAGCATCTGCGCCGCGGCCGCCTCGCCGGTGGCCGCCTGCCATTGGCGCTGCATGTGGCGACGCGTGTGGCCGTGGCGCGCCAGCCGGCGCGGCTGCAGCTCGCTGCGCTGCACGCGCGGGTCGGCATAGAGCAGATGCGCCAGCGGCCGCGTGCCCAGGCCCTTGAGCGCCTTCCAGGGCCCGGCCAGTGCGCTGGCATGCAGGGCCGAGCGGGCCCACACCAGCGGCTCGCCATCGACGCGCAGCAGCACCTCGCGCACCACCGTGCAGCCGCGCCGCGGCAGGCCCAGCG
Source organism: Roseateles sp. (assembly GCA_015657635.1). Classification (GTDB taxonomy): domain Bacteria; phylum Pseudomonadota; class Gammaproteobacteria; order Burkholderiales; family Burkholderiaceae_C; genus JACDQM01. The sequence continues at coordinate 16,895 of JACDQM010000087.1, read as the reverse complement.
CGCGCCGCTCGGGCGCCCGCAGCGGCGTCACCGCCTGGCGCAGCAGCTGCACCTCGAAGCGCTGGCCCAGCGCGGCCAGGCGCCGGCTCAGCGAACCGGGCGCACGCAGCCAGTCGCGCAGGCCCGGACGGCTTGCTATGCCCATGCCGCTTCCTCTTGATACGGGGTCAGGACTTGCTGCTGCCCGGCGCAGCGCCGAACTCGTCGCCCAGCTCCTTGGCGCGACGCGCGGCGGCCAGCACGGCGCGCTGCACCGCCTCGCCCACGCCATCGGCCTGCAGGCTGCTGATGGCCGCGTAGGTCGTGCCGCCTTTCGACGTGACGCGCTCGCGCAGCACCGTCGGCGATTCGTCCGACTGCAGGCCCAAAGCGGCCGCGCCGCCGCAGGTGGCCAGCGCCAGACGGCGGCCCTGCTCGGCGCTCAGGCCCAGCTCAACGGCCGCGGCATCATGGCCTCGACCATGTAGAAGAAGTAGGCCGGCCCGAGCCCGACAGCGCGGTGACGGCATCCAGATCGCTCTCGGCCTGCACCCACAGCGTCTGCCCAGTGGGCGCCAGCACCTGCTCGACCAGGGCCTTGTCCGCGGCCGTGACGGCCTCGCGCGCAAACAGCCCGGCAATGCCCTGGCCGATCAGCGCCGGCGTGTTGGGCATGGCGCGCACCACGCGCTGAGAGCCGGTGGCGGCGACGATGGAATCGCTGCGGATGCCCGCCATCACCGACAGCTGCAGCGCCCCGGCCACCGCGCCGGCGCAGGGCGCGGCCGCTTCGCCAAACAGCTGCGGCTTGACGGCCCACACCAGCAGCGCCGCCTCAGCCAGGCTGGTATCGGCCGCCGCCAGCAAGCGCAGGCCGGGAAACTCGGCCGCCAGCTTGGCGCGCTGCGCTTCGAAGGGCTCGACCACGATGACCGAGGCCGCCGGCCGCCCGGCGCGCAGCAGGCCGCCGATGATGGCGCTGGCCATATTGCCGCCGCCGATGAATGCAAGAGTGGGTTGAGGTGCTGTGCTCATGGGGGGAAGTGTAGAAGGCGGCTCAGTCGGCCAATTCGCTCCAGCGCTCGTGGCGATTACGCCGCTCCTGCCGGTAGTTGGTGACCTCAAGGCGCACGCCATCGGGGTCGGTGAAGAAGGTGGCCCAGTAGTCAGGCGCGTACTCGGGGTAGCAGCGCGCCTCGCTGGCCGCGATGCCCTGGGCCTGCAGCTGCACGGCCACGGCCTGCACATCGGAGATGCTGTCCACGCGCAGGCAGAAGTGGTGCAGACCCGGCGCATAGGGCTCATGCCGCGCAGCCACGCGCGCCGGCCGCAGCACGAAGCCGAACAGGCGGTTGTAGTACTGCACATGGGCATCGCCGCCCAGCGCGAAGCGGTTCTTGCGAAAGCCCAGCGTGGCCTGCAGCGCCCGGTCGTAGAAGTGCTCGGAGGCGGCCATATCGCTGACCGTGATGTAGATGTGGTCGATGCCAGTGACTTCAGGCATGAGGGCTCCCTGGGCTGTTCGCCTGATTGTGCGATGAGCACCGCGACAGACGCCACGCGCACACAGGCCGCGCGCGTGCCGAAACCGCCGCGCCGCGCTCGGTTACCCTCATCCGCATCGACAACCGGCCCCGGCCCACCCCGCCATGACGAAGCCCTTGCTGCCCCGCCGCCAGACCCTGAACCTGCTTGCCGCCGCCTTGCTGGCCCCCGCCCTGCCCGCAGCCTTCGCGGCCGAGGCTGCCTGGCCGAGCAAGCCGGTGCGCATCGTCGTGCCCTATGCGCCCGGTGGCACCAGCGACGCGGTGGCGCGCCTGCTGGGTGAACGCCTGCAGGCCGCGTTGGGCCAGCCCTTCGTGGTGGAGAACAAGCCCGGCGCCAGCGGCACCAGCGGCATGGACGCGATGGCCAAGTCGGCCCCCGACGGCCACACGCTGGCCTTCGCCGCGGTCAGCCCGCTGACGCTGAACCCGCATCTGCAGCCGCGCATGCCTTACGACGCGATGAAGGACATCGCGCCGGTGGCGCAGGTGATGTATTCGCCGGTCTATCTGGTGGCCACCTCGGCCTTCAGCGGCAAGAGCTTTGCCGACGTCATCAGCCAGGGCAAGGCCAAGCCCGGCCAGCTGGCGATGGCCAGCTCGGGCATGGGCAGCATCGGCCACGTCATGATGGAGCAGATCGCGCGCAAGGCCGGCGTGCCGCAGATGTTCAACCACATCCCCTACAAGGGCGGCGGCCTGGTGACCAACGATGCGATCAGCGGCCAGTTCGAGCTGTTCACCGCCAACCCGGCGCCGGCGCTGAATGCGCAGATCGCCAACGGCAAGCTGCGCGTGCTGGCGGTGGGCGCGCCGCAGCGCCTGGCGCATATGCCCGAGGTGCCGACGCTGGCCGAACTGGGTCATCCGGATGCCAACCTGAACTCGCTGTTCGGCCTGTTCGCGCCGGCGCGCACCCCGCGCGAGGTGCAGCTGAAGATCAATGCCGAGATCAACAAGCTGCTGGCCGCCAAGGACATCCAGGAGCGCCTGACAGCGCTGGACAACGTCGTCAGTCCGACCAAGGTGGAGACCTTCGCTGCGCGCGTGCAGCGCGAGTACGAGGCCAACGCCAAGCTGGTGCGCGAAGCCGGCATCAAGGCCGACTGAGCGCAGCCGCCCAGCGCTCAGCGCTCGCCCGCCAGCAGCGCCGCGTTGCCGCCGGCGGCCGCCGTGTTGATGGTCAAGGTCTGCTCGGCCGCGAAGCGGTAGAGCTGGCGCGCATCCATCGCCTCGGCCGCGCTGACCAGTGGCAGGATGGCGCCGGTGCGGGCGGCCAGCTGACGCTGCAAGGGCGCGGCCGCCAGATCGCTGGCGATGCAGACCCCCGCCAGCCCCTCGGCCGCCAGCCAGGCTGCCACACCGCCGCTGACCCGCTGCAACGCCGATTCCGGCAGGCCGGCCAGGCGCAGCGCGCGCAGCAGCGGCTCGGCCATGACATCGCCCGCGGCGCTGTCGGTCAGCAGGGCCACGGCATTGCCGGCCAGCAAGGGCGCGGCCACGGCCGCTGCCAGCGTCGGCGCAGCCGGAATACCGCCGGCCAGCAGCAGGAACACACCGCGGCCATGCAGACGCAGCTCATTGCTCTCGCCGGTGGGGCCGGGCAGGCTCAGCGAGGCCAGCTCGCGCTCGGCCGCGGTGCACAGCTCCTGCACCAGGGCGCCGCCCGCGCCATCCAGGCCGGCTGCAGCGCGGCGCAGCACCGCCGCGCGCTGCGCCAGCGGCGTGTCGCTCCAGGCCAGCGCGCCCTGCTGCAGCGGCGCCAGCGCGGCTTGCGCCTGGGCCACATCAGAGCCCGCGCCCGCCTCCAGCGGAGCGGCCGAAGTGGCCGCAGCGCTTGCCGCTGCCGTCGCGATGAAGCGGCGCAGATAGAAAGGCCCGCCCGCCTTCGGGCCGGTGCCAGACAGGCCTTCGCCGCCGAAGGGCTGCACGCCCACGACGGCGCCGATGATGTTGCGGTTCACATAGACATTGCCGATGCGCGCGGCATCCGCCAGGCGCTGGGCGCGGCTGTCGATGCGGGTCTGGATGCCGAAGGTCAGGCCGTAGCCCAGCGCGTTGATGCGCTCCACCACCGCATCCGGCTCGCCATTCCAGCGCAGCACATGCAGCACCGGGCCAAAGATCTCGGCGCCCAGGTCTTCGATGCGCGCGATCTCAAAAGCCACCGGGCGCTGCTGGCGCGGCATGGCCTCGAACACCGGCGCCTCGGCGATCAGCCGGGCTTCGCGCTTCAGGCGCTCGACATGCGCGCTGATGCCGGCATGGGCTTCGTCGTCGATCAGCGGGCCCACATCGGTGGCCAGCTCGGCGGGCTTGCCCACGCGCAGCTCGCGCATCGCGCCGGCCAGCATCTCGATCAGGCCATCGGCAATGCCCTCATGCACGCACAGCAGGCGCAGCGCCGAGCAGCGCTGGCCGGCCGAGCGGAAGGCGCTTTGCACCACGGCATCGATCACCTGCTCGGGCAGCGCGGTGGAGTCCACCAGCATCGCGTTGATGCCGCCGGTCTCGGCGATCAGCGGCACCGGCTGCGGCTTGGTGGCGGCCAGGCTGCGGTTGATCAGCTGCGCCACCTGGGTGGAGCCAGTGAAGCACACGCCCGCCGTCAGCGCATGGGCAACCAGGCCCGCGCCCACGGTTTCGCCAGCGCCGTGCAGCAGCACCAGCGCATCGGCGGGCACGCCAGCGGCGTGCAGCAAGGCCACCATCTGCTGCGCCACAAAAGGCGTCTGCTCGGCCGGCTTGGCGGCCACCGTGTTGCCGGTGACGAGCGCCGCCGCCACCTGGCCGGCAAAGATCGCCAGCGGGAAGTTCCAGGGGCTGATGCAGACGAACACGCCGCGGCCTTGGGCGCCAGAGCCCAGGGATTCGGCTTCATCCGCGTAGTAACGCAAGAAGTCCACCGCCTCGCGCACTTCGGCAATGCAGTCGGCCTGGGTCTTGTAGGCTTCCTTCACCAGCAGCGCGCAGAACTCGGGCAGACGCGCATCCAGCGCATCAGCAGCGCGGCGCAGCGCAGCGGCGCGCTGGGTCACCGGGGTGGCGTTCCAGCCGGCAAAACCGGCCTGCAAGCGCTGCATCGCGGCGTCCACCGCGGCGGCATCGGCCTCGGCCACCGGCTCGACGCGGCAAGTCTCCAGCGCCTGCAGCAGCGGCGCGCGCTGGGCCAGATCGGCCAGGTCAGCACCGGTGGAATTGCGGCGCTTGGCGCCATACAGCGCGGGCGGCAGCGGCAGCGAGCCCGCCGGCTGCACCAGGCTCAGCGGCGAGGCCAGCAGCTCTTCAGGCGCCACGCTGGGGTCAGCCAGCTGGTGCACGAAGGAAGAATTGGCGCCGTTCTCCAGCAGGCGGCGCACCAGATAGGCCAGCAGGTCGCGGTGCTCACCCACCGGGGCGTAGACGCGGCAGGGGATGGTGCTGTCCTTCAGCACCTCGCGATAGACGCCCTCGCCCATGCCGTGCAGGCGCTGCATCTCAAAGGGCGCATTGGCGGCCCTGGCCATCTGCACGATGGCGGCGATGGTGCCGGCGTTGTGGCTGGCGAACTGCGGGTAGATCACATCGGCATGCGCGATCAGGCGCTGCGCGCAGGCCAGGTAGGACACATCGGTGTGCTGCTTGTGCGTGAACACCGGGTATTCGTTCAGGCCCAGCTCCTGCGCGCGCTTGATCTCGCCGTCCCAATAAGCGCCCTTGACCAGGCGCACCATGAAGCGCAGGCCGTGGCGGCGCGCAATGGCGGCCACCTCGTCCACCACCGCCAGCGCGCGGGTCTGGTAGGCCTGCACCGCCAGGCCAAAGCCGCGCCATTGCGGAAAGTGGCCGGCAATGCGCTGGGCCAGCGCCTCCAGCACATCCAGCGACAGCTCCAGGCGGTCCACCTCTTCGGCGTCGATGGTCAGGTTGATATTGGCCTGCGCGGCCTTCTCCACCAGCTGCCAGACGCGCGGCAGCAGCTCGGCAAACACGCGCTCGCGCTGCAGCACCTCATAGCGCGAGAACAGCGCCGAGAGCTTGATGGAGATGCCATCCGCGCCCTCGGGCGACTTGGCGCGGGCGCGCCCGGCGATGGCGGCAATCGCGGTCAGGTAGGCCTGGTGGTAGCGCTGGGCATCGGCTTCGGTGCGGGCGCCCTCGCCCAGCATGTCGTAGCTGAAGCGCAGCTGGGCCTGCTGGCGGCGCGCGCTGGCGGCTTCGTCCATGGCCTCCTGGATATTGCGGCCCAGCACGAACTGCCGGCCCAGCAGCTGGATGGCGCGCACGGTGGCGGCCACCACGGTCTGTGCGCCCAGGCGCTGCAGCAGGCCGCCTTCGTTCTCGGCTTCGGGCAGGAACTTCTTGGACAGCGAAATGGCGCTGGCCGACAGGCTGGCCAGCATCTTGTGCGGGCCATCGCCACCGGCGGCATCAAAGTCGGCACGGCCCAGCTGGTCGGCCGTCAGCGCGATGGCGGTGGGCGCATCGGGCACGCGCAGCAGCGCCTCGGCCAGGCGCATCAGGGCCAGGCCCTCGGCGCTGGTGATCGGGTATTCGCGCAGCAGCGATTCCATGGCCCAGAACGGCGCCGGCTTGGCCCGCACCTGCTCCACCCAGGGGGCAGCCGTGGCCAGCACGGCGGGCCAATCCAGGCGCTGGCCCAGGCTGGCGGCCAGCGCCTGCACCACGGCGCTTTCTTCGCGATACGGGCTGGGCAGACGGGCGGTCTCGGGCGGAAGGGCGAAGTGGCTCATGGGGGCACTCTTTGCAAAGATGCTAGTGAATGCCTGAACTTTATGGATTTGCCGCTTGGATTAAATTCCGAAGATCTGAAGATTGACCGAAAGAAATCCAGCATGCCCAGCTCGAACAAGAACAGCAGCAGCAGCAACAACACCACCAGCCCGCCCGAAGGCCTGGACAAGATCGACGCCCGCATCCTGCGCGTGCTGCAGAGCGATGGCCGCATCTCCAACCTGAAGCTGGCTGAAGCCGTGCACCTGTCACCCACCGCGGTGCTGGAGCGGGTGAAGCGCCTCACGCGCGAGGGCTACATCCTGGGCTATGAGGCGCGGCTGAACCCCGACAAGCTGGGCGCCTCGATGCTGGTGTTCATCGAGATCCTGCTGGACCGCACGGTGCACGACGTGATGGACAACTTCAAGGCCGCGGTGCAGGCCCGCCCAGAAATTTTGGAATGCCATCTGGTGGCCGGCGGCTTTGACTATCTGCTGAAGACCCGCGTGGCCGACATGGCCCATTACCGCGAATTCATCGGCAGCGTGATCTGGACCCTGCCCGGCGTGCGCGAGACGCGCACTTATGCGGTGATGGAAGAGGTGAAGAGCACGACGGCGTTGGCGATTTAGGATGGCGCGATGAGCGAGATGACTGCAACGGAAATCTTTGATCGGCGGGATCGGCTGGAAGCTGAAGCAGCATCCCTTCTCGGTCATATGCTCTTTGAGTTCTCTCGCCTTGATATCGCCTTGAGTACGTGCCTTGCCGTCGCTGACGCTGGTGTACGCATACAAGAGCAAAACAAGTCGCTTGCGTGCATGACATTCAGCAACAAGCTCGACGAACTTTTAAAGCAAGTTATGGCCAAGCTGCCCAATGGCTCGAAACGCCATCGCGCTTACGCAGAATGGATTGACAGGGCCCAAGCGATCCGGAAGCAGCGCAATGACTTTGTTCATGGGCGCTGGGGTATCGAGACGCAAAGAAACAAGGTTGTCAACATAATCGGCTTGCCAACGTCGGACGAGCAGCAGGTCGCTGAGTACGAAATTGGCGAGCTTGCGGCCGTCAACGATGAAATCCGGAGCCTGCAGACCGAACTCAATCGGCTACGGGAGCACTGGCGACTGTGAGTTTGCACCGACGAACGCAAGCCCAGGCGTTCAAGGCTCCTCCCGCCACAACGCCTCACCGTAAAAGCACGGGCTTCGTTCCCGCATGGGCTGCAACATAATCACCCGAAATAGCGGCTCGGGTTGATAAAACGCCCCAAGCACGCAGACCACAACGGCCAAAATGGCCAGGGACGGTGCGATGGCTCAGTTCAACTCGGTTTATCTGCCTCGGCATGCCGCCGCGCGCAAGCGCTGCGCTGGCGCTCGGCAGATAGGCGCTATCTGTTGAGCATCACATGACCACAACCGTGCCCGCTATCCCTCTTCCAGTCTTCCAGCGCATCGCGAACGCTTCGGCGGGGTTAATTCTTTCGGAGGGTGTTGAGTTGGTCGGCAAGTGCATCCTCTTCGGGATCATGGGAGAGCGACTCCTGCGTACCAAGTACAGAATCAACGACGCTCGGGCTGTTGTTGGGGCATTCTCCATCTGCGTTGCGCCGTCGAAAGTTATCGCCTTTGCTGGCCACCAGGGCACTGCAGACAACCGCCAGAACTTTCACTGCTGGGTCGAGGCGGCAGGGTGGATATTTGACTTTTCGAGTTTCCTTTACCCCGAGCTTGCACGGACGAGTCTTGGAACGGCATGCAAGCCGTTAATGTTCCAAAAACCCGCGTTTCAAGTCGCTGAGGCTTTTGACGCGCCCAAGTCTCCCGGAGAGTTTTATTTCCGGGAGGATCGCGTGCTTCGCGAGCCAACGATCGAGTCCACCTTGCGGCATCCAGCGGTTCAAGACATCCTCGAGATACTTGAGCAATGGTATCTCCCGCCGCCGAAGAAAATGCCTGCCATCGGCGTGGCAGATGGGAAAGGGAACAGAAGACCAGCGTCCATCCACAACGCGGTCCTTCTCGGTGCATGGTGACGCTCAACTTTGCAATGCAGCAGTCCTGCGCCAGCTCTTCCGCAGATTCGAAACTTCATTCAATGGATTTCTCCGACAGGACGTCGCGAAGCCGGGACGTGAGCTCCCTTTGCTCGCGTCCGCACTATCTTCAACAATTGACTGAGAGTCGAAATGCCCTTCACCACCGATGACCTCGACAAGGCATACCGAAAGCTGAAGAGCCTCGTCTACTACGATAAGACTGACCTTCGACTTCGCGCTCGCTTGGCTGCGTTTGAGTGCGCAGAGGACTTCGAGGCGCGACTGGAGGTCGTGCGTGACGTGTTGAATAGAGAGTCGCCATCAAAAAGCCGTCGCTTCAAGGGGTGGCTGAAGGACATCGGCTTCCGGGTAGTGCCTAAGACGTTAAGTACCAGCCCCCGAGATGAGGCGATGAGTGCCCCCGAGCATGGACGCCTGATCACGAATGTGACGACGACCAAGGTCATTGAAGTCGAGACGGTCAACTACTTCTTCGACGGTCCCATTGAGCTACATCTGATTGCCGTTCTGTGGGTCATGACGGACGGTAAGCATTTGGACGCGCAGCTTGCTCCGGAATGCTGCGGATCGAGGCTGTCAGACAAGCTGAACAGGATCACAGACGAGTCGCTCGAACTGTTCACGAAGTACCACGAGCAGTACGCGCGGTGGCGGGACACGGGCATCCGGAAGGCCAAGCAACTCCTGGTCGATGAGCAGCGCAATGTCGCGATCCTCGGACTTGACATCCAAGAGTACTTCTATCGGATCAATGTCGATTTTGGCGAGGTGGCGCAGGCGCTTCCGATCTCGATTCAAGCCGACGAAGAGGCTGACGATCGAGGCATCCAGCTGCTGGCTTGCATTGAGGAAATTGGCCGAGCCTACAGGGAAAGCATCGATCCAATGCTTTCCAAAACGCACCACACCATCGATGCATCAACGATCGGACTACCGATAGGTCTTTGCTCGTCCCTGGTGTTGGCCAATTGGTATCTGCAGGGTTTCGACTCGGCTGTGCTCAAACGGATTCGACCTGCCTACTATGGTCGATATGTTGATGACATTCTCATTGTCGTCCCCGTGCCGGTCGACCCGACGGAGGATGACGAAGACCCGATTGGGACATTCATCCATTCCTTGCTTGTAGAGCCACGAATCCTGAAGGATCTTGACGGCGGTGCTTACGAGATTAGTGCACGTCCAGGCCTGCTCCTGCAGCAATCGAAATGCATCCTTCAGTACTTCGATGCGCATCATTCCATTGCGGGGCTAGAGAAGTTCCAGAAGAAGTTGGAAGAGAACGGAAGTGACTTCCTTTTGCTGCCTGTGGACGAGGCGGACAACTCCATGGAAGACGTTGCTTATGAATTGCTGTACGAGGGATCCGTCAACAAGTTTCGGAGTGTCAAAGGCCTGGCCGAGAACCGATACGAGTTGGCCAAGCACTTAGCCCGTCAGACGGTACTGCATCTGGTGACTGACGACCCGCCAGACAGAAAGGTGAGCAAGGGGCTGCAAAAATTCTTCAAGGGGCGCAGCGCAATTGAGTTCTTTGACTTGTGGGAGCGAGTGTTCACCTTGTTGGGGATTGCCGGCGACAAGGTGACGATGCGGTCGTTCGTCAAGCAACTCAAGGTCGAACTGAGTCGGGTGCAGAACCACCATGATGCGGTGACCTTGCAACTGCAGGCGGATCTTGAGCAACACTTGAAACTGGCATTGGCGATGTCTGACGCGGTTTGCACCCAGGACTTCGGCTTCTCTGAACTGGTTGACGGCATCCACTCTGAGGAACTCCGGCGGTCCAACTTGCTGCGCCATCATTTCGTCAGAGCTCCATTGCTGAACTACACCACGTACGCGGGACCGTTGAGCACGAGAAAACTCAACGAAGCCGTTGAGATTGACCATCGCAAGCTAGAACGATCGCCTCGGTTCGTCAATTTCGACGAATGCATGCTGCTCGCCTATAGCGGCAATGTTGATACAAGGAAGAGCAGACCGTTTGTCTTTGCGTCGAACGTCTATGAGACAGCCAATCGTGCCGAGATTGGTGGGGTCAAATGGCCGAAACCAACTGCTGACACTGAGGATTGAATGCCATGGCCCGTTACGAAGAAGTCTCAGTGGGTACCGATTCCAGGGACTTGCACGATCACATCCAGATCGCGTTGGCAAACATTCCCGTTGCCACCGCTGACATCGAAGCGAGCTACTTGGGGTCGCCCAACCTGAGTCGCGATCGTATGAAGCAGTTCGCTAGCTTGCTGAACGAGATTTCCCAGTTCAGGGGCGGTGTGAACCGGCGCATTGATCTGGTGGTTTTTCCTGAGGTCAGCGTGCCGCATGCGTGGGAAAGCATGTTGACCACTTGGGCTCGGCGCCATCGAATTGGCGTCATCTGTGGACTGGAGCACTACGTCGACTTCGACGGCCAAGCACTCAACGAGGTCTTGGCAATACTGCCGTATCAAAGTTCGGCAGGACATTGGTCGTGTGTACCGGTGCGTCGATTGAAGCGCTTCTATTCGCCCGAGGAGGCGTTCATTCTTGAGAATGAAGATCTGATCGTGCCAACGGCAAAGCGCCCCTATCACCTGTTCAGGTGGCGAGGCGCGAGCTTCGCAATCTACAACTGTTTTGAACTGACCTCGATTGAGGACCGCGCATTGTTTAAGGGGGAAGTCGACTTCATCGTAGCGACTGAGTTCAATCGGGACGTCAACTACTTCTCCAACATCGTCGAGTCGGCCTCGCGCGATTTGCACTGCTTTGTAGTTCAGGTGAACGACTCCTGCTTTGGCGACTCTCGGGTCGTCAGTCCGTCCAAGACTGACAGCATGAACCCGCTTTGGATCAAGGGTGGCGACAACCTCACCTTTCTTACGATGAGCCTCAACCTGAAAGCCCTGCGCACTCATCAGCGTAAGGGCTACGGGTTACAGAAAGAGTCCAAGAATTTCAAACCAACGCCCCCCAACTTCTCAAAGGCGGGTTTGCGCCGACGCCTCGCTCTCGGCAAATAGCTCGCGACAGAATGGCTGCTGCAACTCGGTCTTCGGTGATCTGCAGGGAGCCGGGGGCTTTAATCTGAACCCTTCAAACCCAGAACCTGAGTGACCCTGCCTGCCCCGGATACCTTTGCCCTACGAACCACCCCACCATGCCCAAATCCATCGCCGCCCTGCTCGAAGACATTCGCCTGCTTGGCGAAGACCAGTTCCAGATGGTCGAGGCGGTTCGTGCGCTGGTGAAGCAGACGGTTCAACCGCTGTCCGAAGAGGTCAAGTACGGCGGCATTCTGTTCAGCTCGGGTTTGGCCTTTGCCGGCGTGTTTGCCTACCGCGAGCATGTGTCCGTTGAGTTCAGCCACGGCGCCAGGATCGCTGACACGGAAGGCTTTCTTGAAGGCGCGGGCAAGGGCCGGCGGCACATCAAGCTGAGGACTGTGGGCGACATCAAGGCCAAAAAGCTGGCCGCCTACCTTCCGCTGGCACTTGACGCAGCGAGGAAGGCCGCTGGCTGAGCGCTGGCGACGGTGTGCCGCGCAGATGCCTGCTATCGCGGTCGCGTAGCGCGCTACCATTGCCCGCACCCGGTTCGGGCGCAAGCCCAACAAGCATCCAGCGGAGGTTTGCGGTGACTTCATCAGACCCCAACAGCCCAGCGTCAACGCTCATCCTGTCGGTGGGCGCTATCACCGTCCTCTGCTACGCCATGGCAACAAGCGGCGAGGTGCTGTCTGGCTCCACGGCGCTGGCGCTGGGCTGGCTCGTCACGCTGGTGCTCGGCCTGGGCGCGACCGTGATGGCAGCAGCATGGGCCCAGCAGCGCGCCGACCGCGAGTAGGGTGAGCGCGCTGATCGTTGTCGCACCCAACCCAGCCTGGCCGGCCGAGTTCATGACCGAGGCGGCGCGCATCCGCGCCGTGCTGCGGGGCGAAGACTGGGTGGACCTGCATCACATCGGCAGCACCGCGATTGCGGGTCTCTGGGCCAAGCCAGTGATCGACATGCTGCTGGTGGCGCGCTCGCTGCCGTTTCTGGATGCCGCAGCGCCGGCGATGCAAGGCCTGGGCTACCAGGTGATGGGTGAGTTCGGCCTGGCCGGCCGGCGCTACTTCAGAAAAGACGCGGCGCCCGGTGTGCGAACCCATCATCTGCATGCCTACGCGCTGGGCAGCGCAGCCGAGATTGAGCGCCATCTGGCGTTTCGCGACTACCTGCGCGCGTACCCGGTGGCCGCTGCCGCTTACGGCGAACTGAAGCGCCAGCTGGCCGAGCAGCATGCCGGCAACCCCGCGGCCTACATGGACGGCAAGGACGCTTTCGTCAAGCAACACGAGGCGCTGGCTTTGCAGTGGAAGCGAAGCGCAGTGGGCGAGCCTCGCGATGACGGGACCATACCCTGGCCCGGAAGAGCTCTTTAATCGTATGCAGCGACGACATTTCCTCTCCCTCGCCCTGACACTGTTCTGCCCTGGCATGGCCCCTGCCAGCGCGACTGGCAGGCAGTACGCCTACCCCAAGGGCCTGTTGCTGAAGCCCGGTGCGCCGCTGCCTGCCTTCGATCTGGCGCGGCTTGATGGCGGGCGCATGAGCAGCCGGGAACTGCTGGGATCGCCCACGGTGATCACCTTTTTCTTCGCCGACTGCCCGCCATGCGTGCGCGATGTGCCGGCCTTGAACGCGTTCATGGACAAGCATCCGCACTTCAAGGTGCTGGCGATCACGCATGACACGCCGGAGCGCGCGGCGCGCTTCAAGGCCGAGCATGGTTTGCGCTGGCCGATGCTGGTGGAGGCCCGGCCTTACTTCTCGGCGAACGGCGTGAAAGCGTTTCCGCAGTTCGCGCTGCTGGATGCGGCGGGCACTTTGCTGTCAGCCACCTACGGGCGCGAGCTGGGCGACGAGCGCGGCACGGTGGTGCTTCAAGGGCTGGAGGCCTGGGTGCGGCAGTTCACCTAAACCCACGGCGGAGGCGCCGGGAATTCAGATCAAAGGCCTGACCCCAACAGTCCGCCAGCATTCCCGTCGCTCAGCTCGTCCACTCAGCCTGTTCTATCCCGAACTGCTCCTTGGCCGCGGCGAATGCTTCCTCGATGGTCTGGTGCCAGCTGTCTGCGGCATAGCAGCCGTCGAGTGAGCTGTAGTGCAGCAGGTAGCCCTGGCCGCCGTCGCTGGTGATCCGGAAGGCGAAGTCGAGTTCGAACGAGCCTGGCGTGCCTTCATCGCAGCCGGACCACCCGCTGTTGGGATGGCCGGCGATCAGGAGGGTGCGGGAAGGGATAGAGGCAAAGGTCTGCATGCTTTTTTGCTTGCTGCCGGAAGTGAGGATTGGGGGCGATGCGCCAGACATTGCTGCTGCGCGCCATCACAGCCTGAATTGCAGCATGGAAGAACATGGGCCGCCGAAATGAGCAGGCGGGCGGGCCGGGCTGAGCCCCCTGTCTCTTTCGGCACTCGGCATTCGGCTGGCGGGCCGACTACGATGTTGGAAGCTTTGGCGCCACGCATCAACGTCTTTTGCGAGAGCAACAAGCTGCCCTGGGTGGTGATGAATGATGAACAGAGCAAACACTTTGCTGGCGCGCCCCCTGGCGCCTGAGCGGCCATGATGCTTGCCATTGCAATCACCCTGGTGGCCCTGACGGGCGCCTTCCTGGTGGCGCTTGGCTTGGCGGCTTTGCTACGGCCGGCGCTGGCTCGCAGCTTCCTGCTGGGCTTTGCCGGCACAGCAGCCAAGCATTACGCAGAGTTGGCGGTCCGTCTGGCGGTGGGCGGCGCGCTGGTGCTGGCATCGCCCGCACTGCCGGCGGCCAAGGCGTTTGACGTCTTCGGTTGGGTGCTGCTGGCAAGCACCGGCGTCATGCTGCTCATTCCTTGGCGCATGCATCGCGCCTTCGCGCAGGCCAGTGTGCCCAGCGCCTTGCGCTTTCTTCCCGCCATTGGCCTTGCCTCGCTGGCGGCGGGTGCAAGCGTTCTGTGGGCTGTGCTTGCATAGGGCAGCGCGCTCCAACTGGCCGAGCCCGAGCCACAATCTCTGCTCGACCTACCTGCCTGCCCTTCCAAGTCAACACCATGCCCACTAGCGCCATCAGCCTCTCCCTTGCGATCGCCGGTAGCCTCAGCGCCTTGGCCGCAGTAGCCCACCTCGCCTGCATCGCTATCGGCCCTCAGGCCTATCGCTTCATGGGCGCGGGCGAGCGGATGGCCAAGGCGGTTGAGGCCGGCCGGCTGCAGCCCACGCTGATGACCTTGGGCATCAGCGTGGTGCTGCTGGTGTGGGCGGCCTATGCCTTCTCGGCCGCTGGTTTGATCAGCACCCGGCTGCCGTTCACCAAGCTGGCGCTGCTGGCGATCACCACGGTATATCTGGCGCGGGCGCTGGTTTTTCCGCTGCTGCGGCCGGCCTTTCCGGAAAACTCGCTGACCTTCTGGCTGGTGTCCTCAGGCATCTGCCTGGTGATCGGCTTGCTGCACGCACATGGCCTGGCCACGCGATGGTCAGCGCTGTGAGCCCCGAGAACTAGCGAGAAAGAGTGATGGCAACGCTCAGTTCGCTGCTGCCGCTGCGCTCGGGTGACACCACCTTGCGCCCGCTGCGCGTGTCGGATGTGGCGGCCTTCCATGCCTACCGTTCAGACCCGGAACTGGCCCGCTACCAGGGCTGGTCAGTGATGTCGGCCGAGGAGGCCCGTGCCTTCATTGCCGAGATGCAAGAAGACCTCATCAGCCCGCGTGTCGCCGGCGGCGGCCAATGGATTCAGCTGGCGATTGCGCAGGCTGCGAGCGACGAGCTGCTGGGCGATGTGGGCCTGTTTCTCAGCGAGGATCTGAGCTATGGCGAGATCGGCTTCACCTTGTGCGCTGCGGCGCACGGCCAGGGCCACGCAACGCGCGCAGCTATCGGCGCGACCGAGCTGCTGTTCGCGCTGACGGGGGCCCGCGAGGTCCGCGGCATCACGGATGCGCGCAACAGCCCTTCGGCCCGTGTGCTTGAGCGCGCGGGCTTCGAGCAGGTCTCGGTGCAGCAGTGCGTGTTCAAGGGCGAGCCCTGCACGGAGCTCGTCTACCGCCGGCTTCGTTAGCCTCGCACGGCGGCCGCCTGCTGCGGCTCCTGCTGCGGCTCCTGCTTCAGCAGCTGCGCCTCGAACTGCGCCAGCTCTTCATCCAGCGTGCCGCGGCTGCGGAAGTGCCGGCCGGCCACGCCGTACCAGTACTCGGCGTCTTCCAGATCGCCCTCCTGGATGTGCAGCAGGCCGTGCAGCCAGGCGCTCAAGGGCGAAGCCGGCGCCTGCTGCACCTGATCGTGCGCCGCGCGCCACTGCCCCGCGCGCAGCTGGGCCAGCACCTGATGAAGAACCTCGCTCATGGGGGACTCACTCTCGCACTTGCTGGCTTGCTTGCTTCGTGCCCGTATTCTGGCTTCAGCGCCCGGCCAGCTGCTCCAGCAAGGCCTCGAAACCGCCATACAGCACATCGCCGCGCAGCAGGCGTGGCTGCTGGCCATCCGCTTGAGTCAGCACCAGACCCGGCACGCCCTGCACGCCCAGCTTGTGCATCAATGCCTGCGTCTGCTGCACGCGCGCCTGGTGGGCGTCCAGCAGCGCGGCGTCGGGCGCCAGCAGGCGCTCGGCCGCCTCAGGCAGCGCCGCATCGCGCAGCAGCTGGGCCAGCACCGCGGCATCGCTGGTGTCCAGGCCCAGCACATAACGCGCTTCCTGCATACTCTTCAGCGTGGCCAGCTCTTGCGCAGGCGCCGTCACCTGCACGGCGCTCAGCGCCAGGCTGCTGGGGCCGGAGTCGAAGCGGCCGCCGGCCGGGTTGTTGAGCAGCTCCTCGCGGTAGCGCTGGCTGAAGGGCTGGCCGGTGAGCTGCTGGATGCGCTGGTCGTTCGACCAGGCATAGGCCGCAAAGCGGGCGTCCATGGGGCGGGCGCCGGCGCCGGCAAACAGGCCCGCGGGGGCCAGCGTCAGCTCGATGCCGGGGTGTTGCGCCAGGCGCTCGATCTGCGGCGCGGCGCCGTAGCACCAGCCGCACAGCGGATCGAACAGATAGGTGATGGACAAGAGGCGGCTGCTCATGGGGCTGTTCCTTCTGCTGCTTGCGGCCTGATCACCACTTCATCTCGCCCTTGTTGACCTTGGCGCCGATGTCGAGCGACAGCGCGCCGTCGGTCAGCTGCGGGTAGGCCTGCTTCATGGCGTCGATCAGCTCGGCGCTGTTCTTGGTGCTCGACAGGTTCTTCTCGAAGCTGAGCAGGTAGTTCTTGGTGAAGCTGATGGTGCTGGCATCGGTGGCGGTGCCGGCGCGCATATGGCTGGGCACCACCAGCTCGGGCTTGAGGGCCAGCATTTCGTCGAGCTGCGTCACCCAGGCGGCGCGCTCGGCCACGGTCTGGGTGTCGGCCGTCCACACATGCATCTGGCCGAACACGCCGATATTGCCGACGATGGCCTTGATGGACGGAATCCAGGCATAGGGGCGATGCGCCAGCAGGCCTTGCGTGCCGCGGATCTCGATGGTCTGGCCTTCCAGCGTCAGCGTGTTGCCGGGCAGTGCCTGCGGCAGCACCGGCTGGCGCGGCGCGTTGGCGCCCATCTTGGG
>JACDQM010000086.1 GCA_015657635.1 Roseateles sp. | reverse complement strand
TGGCAGCCATCACATTCACGCGCCTGACCCCGGGGCGAGGGGCGGGAAAGCGAGCATGCGGCTGCGTCCGCAGGATTTGTAGCATTCGCACAAGGGGACCGCCAGAAGTTCGCCAGTTCGGTCCAAGGGGAGGGCAACCGCAAAGGATGTCCTGATCATGCTGTATCTCTCCCGTTCCGTGCTTCGCGCGATGCGCCCCGTCTGCGCCGCTGTTGCCACCCTTGTTGCCGCGAGCGCCGGCCATGCCGCAAGCGACACGCAGCGCGTCATCGTGATGCTCAAGCCTGGCACCGTCGGTGCCGGCAAGGCGGCAGTCGCCGCAGCCCGTGGGGTCGTGAAGCACGAGATCTACGGGATGGACGCGATTGCGATCGAAGTGCCGACGCAGGCCTTGCCTGGTCTGATGCGCAATCCGAATGTCGAATACATCGAGCCCGATGAGAAACGCTTCCTGCTCGCGCTGGATGTGCCGTCCACCGGCACGCCTTATGCCAACGGCCAGCGTGTGCCTTATGGCATCAGCTTGGTGCAGGCCGATCTGTTTGCTTCCGCTGATCTGAGCACGCGCAAGGTCTGCATCATCGACTCGGGCTATGACCGCTCACACGAGGATCTCTCCCGCGGTGCCAACGTCACCGGCGAATATGACAGCGGCACCGGCTGGTGGTACACGGACGAGAACCATCATGGCACGCATGTCGCCGGCACGATCGCGGCATTGAACAATGCCGGCTTGGGTGTGGTGGGCGTGAACGCCAATGCCACGCTGAAGTTGCATATCGTCAAGGTCTTCGGTGCTGATGGCTGGGCTTACTCGTCATCCTTGGCCACTGCGGCGAACAAGTGCAAGGCAGCCGGCGCGAACATCATCAGCATGTCCCTGGGCGGCAGCCGAGCCGTGAAGACTGAGCAGCGTGTTTTTGATTCGCTCTACAGCGGCGGCATTCTGTCCATCGCTGCTGCAGGCAATGACGGCACCACGGCGATGTCCTATCCGGCGTCCTACAGCAGCGTGGTGTCGGTGGCGGCCCTGGACGAGAACAAGAACTGGGCCAGCTTCTCCCAGTACAACAGTGCGGTCGAGATTGCAGCGCCGGGCGTCGGCGTGTTGTCCACCGTGCCCATGGGCTCGGGCTCGAGTTCATCGCTCAAGGTCGGCGGCACTGACTATGCACCGGGCGGCCTCGATGGCTCGCCGAAGACCAGTGCCAGCGCAGCGCTGGCTGACTTCGGGTTGGGTGGCGCTGTCGTCGCCGGCAGCATGAGCGGCAAGGTCTGTCTGATCCAGCGCGGCACCTATGACTTCGCCACCAAGGTGTCGAATTGCCAGGCCAGCGGCGGTCTTGGCGCGGTGATCTACAACAACGCGGCTGGCGCCTTCGGCGGCACGCTGGGCACGACGGTCACCGGCATTCCATCGGTGACGGCGTCGGACCTCGAAGGCGCGGCGATGAAGAACCAGCTGGGCCAGACCGCGACAGTCACCGTCGCGCCAACCAGCTACGCCTACTACGACGGCACCTCGATGGCGACGCCGCATGTGTCTGCGGTGGCAGCTCTGGTGTGGGCGAGGAATCTCAGCTGCACTGCAGCGCAGTTGCGCAGCTCCTTGAATCTCAGCGCGCAGGACCTGGGAACCTCCGGGCGTGACACGAAGTACGGCTTCGGTCTCGTTCAGGCCAAAGCGGCTGACGATCGGATCAAGTCCCAGGGTTGCGGCAAGTGAGCACAGGGCCGAGGCCGGCCCTTGTCGCATCCGGGGACTAGAAGCAGCACTCCGGCGCTCGGTATGAGCGACCGGAGGTCTGGTTCAGGCCAGGCCGAAAACGGCAGCGATTACCAGACCTTCCACCAGGGGCGCTCGGCGCTCTTGAAGCCCGAGGTCAGGTAGCCGCTTTCCGGGAAGTTCTGGCGCAGCACACGTTCGGCGTCATCGCGCAGCGGCTTCAGGCCCAGGCGTTCATAGCTCTGAACCATCAGGTAGAGCGCCTCTTCAGCGGCGGGCGCACGCTGGAATTCCTTGACCGCCTGCTGCGCACGATTGGCAGCCGCCACATAGGCGCCGCGGCGGAAGTAGTAGCGCGCCACATGCACCTCGTAGGCCGCCAAGGTGTTGGTGATGTAGTCGATGCGGATGCGCGAGTCTTCCGCGTACTTGGAGTTCGGGAACTGCTCGACCACCTGACGGAAGGCCAGCATCGCGTCACGCGACGCCTGTTGGTCGCGCTCCGAAATGTCCTGCCGCGCGATACGGCCGAACAGGCCAAGGTCCTCGTTGAAGTTGGCAATGCCCTTCATGTAGTAGGCATAGTCGACGGCGGCGCTGGAAGGGTTGAGCTTCAGGAAACGATCCAGCGTGGCCACAGCCTGCACGCGTTCGCCGCTGCGGTACTGGGCCCAGGCCATTTCCAGCATCGCCTGCTGACCCATCAGCGTGCCGGCGGCGCGGCCTTCGATGCGCTCCAGGGTCTTGATCGCGCGGTCGAAACTGCCGCTTGAGATGTCTGCCTTCGCGTCTTCGTACAATTTCTCCAGTGCCGCCTGGGAATTCGGATCCTCGGGCGGTGTCGAAGAGCAGGCCGCCAGCACTGCCAGCAGGCTGGCCGTCATCAGCGACGCGAGTCGTGAGCGCAGCGCAATCGAGGGTTCGGCCGCAATGGCCAGGGGGCGCTGCACGCTTTGATCTGTCATGGTCCCTTGCCGGTGCGCTCGCACCGAGCTTCAGCTGAAAACGGAGTCAGGATTATATGGTTGAGCCAGTGCGGGACCAGGAGGGTGCTATTGCTGTGGACGCGGAACAGGATCGCGAGCTCGAGCAGGCGGAAATTCGCCAGGCGCGAGTAGAGGCGCAGGGACATGGGCAGCGGTTGGACAAGTGGCTGGTGGAGCTGGCGCCGGAGTTCTCGCGCAATCATCTGCAGGGGCTGATCGAACGCGGATGCGTGCGCGTCAACGGCGTGGCGATGACGACGCCGGCGCGCAAGCTGCAGGCGGGCCAGCAGGTCGAGGTTGAACTCCAGCCCACCGAAGAGAGCCGGGCCTTCCGTGCTGAGTCGCTGCCCTTGGACATCGTCTACGAAGACGAGGCCTTGCTGGTGTTGAACAAGGCGGCAGGGATGGTGGTGCACCCGGCGGCGGGCAACTGGTCGGGGACGGTGCTCAACGGCTTGCTTGCCCATCATCCGAGCGCTGCCACGCTGCCGCGTGCGGGTATCGTGCACCGGCTCGACAAGGACACCTCCGGCCTGATGGTGGTCGGCAAGACACTGGAGGCGGTGACGGCGCTCAGCCGGATGATCGCCGCACGCGAGGTGCACCGGGAGTACCTCGCGTTGACTCACGGGCGGTTGCCGGCCGAGCTGGTGATCGACGCGCCGCTGCGGCGCGACCCGGCCTCGCGCGTCAAGATGGCGGTCATTGCCAGCGGCAAGCCGTCGCGCACCGATGTATTCGCGCTGGGTGAGGCCTTGATCGACGAGCGGGTCTACAGCGCGGTGCACTGTGTGCTTCACAGCGGGCGGACGCATCAGATCCGGGTGCACCTGGCTAGCCGTGGCTATCCGCTGGTTTCCGACAGCCTGTATGGTGCAGCGCCGGCCTTGGGCCTGGAGCGTCAAGCCCTGCATGCCGCACGTTTGAGTTTTGCGCATCCGATCGACGGCCGGCCGCTGAGTTTTGACGCGCCGATGCCACAGGATTTGACCCAGGCCTGGGGCAAGGCGGGCTTTCCCTTGCCGCCCATTGGCGGGCTGACGGATTGAGCAGGCTACAATCCACGTATTCAGAAGTTTGGATGCTGCCCGGAGTGCTTGGAGTCGCCGGGCTGAAGGCTCAAGCTTCTGGTGCTGTCCAGGTCTGGGCGTCCCGTGAGGGGCAGCTGCTGCCGGACAGTGCGATGCGCCGAGCCCTGGTGCTGGCGCCCCAAGGCAGCCGCAGGAAGGGCAGCCACAGGAAATGGCCCCCGTGCTCCGTACAGACCCGAACAGCCCGCTGACGATCCAGCGAACCCTGAACCGCTTGCCCGATTGGCAGGCCAGCTGACAGCAGTCGATGAATACACAGGATGCAAAGCGCGTCCTCGAGACCGCGCTGATTTGCGCCCAGCAGCCTTTGACGCTGCGCGATATGCGCACTCTGTTCGCTGATGAACTCGGCGCTGACAGCGTGCGCAGCCTGCTCGATGAACTCAGTCGCGACTGGGATGGGCGCGGTGCCGAACTGGTGGCGCTGGCCTCTGGCTGGCGCTTTCAGAGCCGGCCCGAGCTGCGCGAGTATCTGGACCGACTGCATCCCGAGAAGCCGCAGCGCTATTCGCGCGCCGTGCTGGAGACTCTGGCCATCATTGCCTACCGCCAGCCGGTCACGCGCGGGGACATTGAAGACATCCGTGGCGTGGTGGTCTCGACGCAGATCGTCAAGCAGCTCGAAGATCGGGGCTGGATCGACGTGATCGGCCACCGCGAGGCGCCGGGCCGCCCGGCGCTGTACGCCACGACGCGCCAGTTTCTTGATGACCTGGGCCTGGCAAGCCTGGAACAACTGCCTGAGCTGGGTCAGGGCGGCGAAGCTTCGCCCGAGCTGGCGCAATTGCTGGAGAGCCAGCAGGGTTCACTGCTGGGTGAAGGCGAGCCGGCAGTTGAGGCAGCCGAGCCCGCAGCCAGCGGCGGCGCCACCGCCGATCCCGTTTCAACTGAACCAACCTCACCGAGTGCGTCCGTGCCTGGCACTGATGACGCATCCCAGCCGGCCGAGCCGGCTTCCGAGTCTCCCGCTAGCCAGAAGGTGCAAGCTGACGCATGAATTCCGATACCACTGATCCCAAGGACGCTCCGCAGACCGATGAGGCTGCAGCCGCTCCCAAGCGCCGCCGCAGCCCGGTGCGTGCAAAGTCCGCCGACACTGGCGAGGCGGCGCCTGCGCCTGCGGCCGATGCGAGCGAGGCTGTCGCCGAAGCCAAGCCGGTGAAGCCGCGCGCACCCCGCAAGACGGCCGCAAAGGCCGCTTCGGCGGTGGCGGCGGAGTCCGCGCCGGCTGTGTCCGCCGAGATGGCGGAGTCGCCAGCGCAGGAATCGGCCGAGCCCAAGCGCCGTGCGCCGCGCAAGACGGCTGCGGCTGCCGCGACCAACGAAGTTGTGGCTGCTGAATCGCCTGCTGCGGCGCCTGTGCCGGTCGAGCCGCCGCAAGCAGCGGCTGCCGGTGAGGCGCCTGCGCTAGCGTCTGAAGCTGCGGGGCAGGGTGACGACGATGGTGCCGAACGCGAGTCTCGCGGTGGCCGCAACCGCCGTCGCGGACGCCGCGGACGTGGTGACGGTGAGTCTGGCGAACAGCCGCGCGAAGCGCGCGAGCCGCGTGAGCCCCGTGCTGTTGAAGGCGTCTCGACCGAGCAGGTCCAGGCCGAGGCGGGCGAGCGTTTCGCGCAGTTGCTGGCAGGCGAGTTCGATGGTGGCGATGAAGAGCCAGCGGCTGAGGCTGCCGAGCAGGACAACAAGCGTGTGCTGGCTCCCGAGCCGGACGCGCCCAAGCTGCAGAAGGTCCTGGCGCAGGCCGGCGTGGGTTCGCGTCGCGACATCGAAGAGATGATTGCGGAAGGCAAGATCGAGGTGAATGGCGAGGTGGCCCATATTGGCCAGCGCATTTCCTTCGGCGACCGCGTGCATGTGAATGGCAAGCAGATCCGCGTGCGCATCTCGCCGCCCGCGCCGCGCATCCTGGCCTATCACAAGCCCACCGGCGAAGTGGTGACCTTCAATGACCCGGAGGGGCGCCCGACGGTGTTCCGTCGTCTGCCCAAGCTGTATCCCGGCAAGTGGCAATCGGTGGGTCGCCTTGACCTGAATACCGAAGGCCTGCTGCTGTTCACCAACTCCGGTGAGCTGGCCAACCAGCTGATGCATCCGCGCTTCGGCGTCGAGCGCGAGTACGCGGTTCGCGTGCTGGGGACGCTGGATAGCGAGCAGAAGGCGCGCCTGCTGGACGGCGTGATGATCGACGGCCAGAAGGCCGGCTTCAAGAGCATCGAGGACGGCGGCGGCGAAGGCGCGAACCACTGGTATCGCGTCGTCATCACCGAAGGCCGCAATCGCGAAGTGCGCAAGTTGTTCGATGCGGTGGGCTTGGCGGTGAGCCGCCTGATCCGTATCCGTTACGGCACCGTGGTGCTGCCGCGTGGCCTCAAGCGTGGCGTCTGGGTTGAGCTGGATGAGGCCGATGTGCGCGTGATCCGCCGCCTGGCCGGTGGCGGTGACGGGCGTCGCGACGGCCCACGCGAGGAGCGCGGCGAGCGTGGTGATCGCCCGGAGCGCGCAGACCGTGAGGGCCGTGAGCGCGACAAGCGTCGCAACGAGCCGCAGCGCCATGCCGGTGGCGGGCCGCGCCCGAGCCGTCCCGAGCCGGCGCAGCGGCCGCCCGAGGCGCGCCAGCCCGAGCGCCCGCGCAACCGCGATGAAGACGATGATGACTTCATCCCGCACAACATCAACCCGCTGGAGCAGACCTTTGATCGTCGCTTCGCTGGCAAGTCGCGCGGCTTCCCCAGCGGTTTCGGCGCCGGTGGCAGCAGTGCCGACCAGGGCGGCGGCCGTGGCGGCAGGGGGGGGCGGTCGCAAGGGTGGCGATGGCCGCGCGAGCCTGATCCGATGCAGACCTCGGTTGGCTATATCGGTGCCGATGCCTTCGTGCGGCGTGGCGGCGGTGGGCGCAGTGGCGGCGGCGGTGGTGGCGGGCGCAGCGGCGGTGGCGGCGGCAATCGCGGCGGCGGTGGGCGTCGTCGTTGAGATGCCTTCAGCCCTGCATGACACAGGGCTGACAACATCAAGCGCTACAATCTAAAACTTTGCCAAGTCCCAGATTTCAGGAGAAAAAATGGCTATCGAACGCACTCTTTCCATCATCAAGCCCGACGCTGTCGCCAAGAACGTGATCGGCCAGATCTACGCCCGTTTTGAAGGCGCCGGCCTGAAGGTCGTGGCTGCCAAGATGGTTCATCTGTCGCGCGGCGAAGCAGAAGCTTTCTACGCTGTGCACAAGGCACGCCCCTTCTTCAACGACCTGGTGAGCTTCATGATCTCC
>JACDQM010000085.1 GCA_015657635.1 Roseateles sp. | reverse complement strand
GGCCGCGCACCACTCTCGCCAAGAGGCAAGGGGTATGGGTTTGCGCGAGGTAAAGGAGGAGACTTGGGCAAAGCCCAAGTCGGGGGACACGAGCGCAAGCCCGTACCCCTTGCCTCCCGCTGACGCCGCCGGCCCTGCCCCTCCCATCTCATGCCCTGATCACTCGACATGATCCGCATCACTGAACTCCGCCTGCCGCTGAACCACCGCGAGGACGAGCTGCGTCCCGCCGTGCTCGCCAAACTGGGCATCCAGGACGCCGAACTGCTGGCCCTGCATGTCTTCCGCCGCGGCTACGACGCGCGCAAGAAGACCGCCATCGTGCTGAGCTACACGCTGGATTGCGAGCTGGCCAGCCCTGACGTTGAAGCCACAGTGTTGGCCCGCCTGGCCAAGGACCCGCATGTCAAGCCCGGCCCCGACACGCGCTACAAGTTCGTCGGCCATGCGCCGGCTGACTTCCCGGCCGAGCAGCGCCCGGTGGTGGTGGGCTTCGGTCCCTGCGGCATCCTGGCCGCGCTGGTGCTGGCGCAGATGGGCCTGCGGCCCATCGTGCTGGAACGCGGCAAGCAGGTGCGCGAGCGCACCAAGGACACCTGGGGCCTGTGGCGCGAGAGCCAACTCAACCCCGAATCGAATGTGCAGTTCGGCGAAGGCGGCGCCGGCACCTTCTCGGACGGCAAGCTCTGGAGCCAGATCTCCGACCCGCGCCACCTGACACGCAAGGTGCTGGAGGAATTCGTCAAGGCCGGCGCGCCGGAAGAGATCCTTTATGTGAGCAAGCCCCACATCGGCACTTTCCGCCTGGTCTCGATGGTCATCAAGATCCGTGCCGAGATCGAGGCGCTGGGTGGCGAGATCCGCTTCCAGCAAAAGGTCACCGACCTGCTGGTCGAACCGGATGCCAAGGGCCAGCGCCATGTGCGCGGCCTGGTGCTGGAATCGGGCGAGCAGATCCGCGCCGACCATGTGATCCTGGCCCTGGGCCACAGCGCGCGCGACACCTTCACGATGCTGCATGAGCGCGGCGTGCACATGGAGGCCAAGCCCTTCTCGATGGGCTACCGCATCGAGCACCCGCAAAGCATCATCGACGCGGCGCGCTTCGGCCCCAATGCCGGCCATCCCATCCTCGGCGCGGCCGACTACAAGCTGGTGCACCACGCCAAGAACGGCCGCTCGGTCTACAGCTTCTGCATGTGCCCGGGCGGCACCGTGGTGGCCGCCACCAGCGAGCCGCTGCGCGTGGTCACCAACGGCATGAGCCAGTATTCGCGCAATGAGCGCAATGCCAATGCCGGCATCGTCGTCGGCCTCTCGCCCGAGGACTACCGCCAGGACGGCAAGACCGACGGCAGCCCCGTCAATCCGCTTGATGGCATGGCCTTCCAGCGCCTGTGGGAAAGCCGCGCCTACGAGCTGGGCGAAGGCGACTACCGCGCGCCCGGCGCGCTGGTGGGCGACTTCATCAAGCGCCAGCGCAGCAGCGTGCTGGGCCGCGTCGAGCCCAGCTACAAGCCCGGCGTCACACTGACCGATCTGCAGCAGAAGGGCTTCGGCAGCCTGCCCGAGTACGCGCTGGATGCGATCCGCGAAGCCCTGCCCGCCTTCGAGCGCCAGATCAAGGGTTTCAGCATGAATGACGCGGTGCTGACCGGCGTGGAGACGCGCACCTCCTCGCCGCTGCGCATCAACCGCGGCCGTGACGACTATCAAAGCCTGAACACCCGTGGCCTCTACCCGGCCGGCGAAGGCGCGGGTTATGCCGGCGGCATCATGTCGGCCGGCGTGGATGGCATCGAGGTGGCCGAGGCGGTGGCGAAAAGCATGCTGGGCCTGCGCTGAGCGGCAAGGCCCTACCATTGCCGGCTTCGTCCCTGCCTGCACTCCCCCGACATGCTGCCTGCACAACTGCCGCGACTCGCCGCGCTGATCCCCGTTTTTGCGGCCCTTGCGGCGCCGGCACAAGCCGCCTCCCCTGAACCGCTGCGCATCGCCAGCTGGAACCTGGGCTGGCATGTCGCGCTGGCCGAGCAGCCCTACTGGGCGGCCAAATGCGGGCTGCACTATGCACGCGACGAGGCTGCTGGGGTGTGGAAGCCGGTGGCCGCCGGCACGCCCGGCGCCACCATCGGCTGGGACGTGCGCGAGTCGCGTGCGCAGCTGCAGGGCGTGGACCTGTCGGTGATGCCGCCCTGCGGCGTCTATCAAGGCGCCAACCGCGAAGGACTGGCTGTAAGCTCGGGCGCGCTGGCCGCCCGCAACACGCGCATTGCCAAGCTGCTGACCGAGACGGTCAAGCCTGATGTGATTGCCTTCCAGGAAGTCTCGGGCACGGCCGCTGTGCGCGAGGCGCTGGGCGAGCACGCTGCGCAATACCAGGTCTGTTCTTTCGATGGCCGCTACAAGGTGCAGCGCCTGGCCTTTGCCTGGCGCAAGAGCCTGGGCGAAGGCCAGTGCGAGCTCGATGCCGGCCTGGTGCTGGCGCAACTGCCGCCCGCCGAACAGCTGCGCCCGGCGCTGACGCTGACGCTCAGGCGCCAGGGTCAGGTCGTGCGCTTCATGACGCTGCATCTGAAATCCGGCTGCGTGACGCCGCTCGACGGCCGCGGCAAGCTGGACCAGGACCAGGGGCCCAAGGATCCCTGCCCGGTGCTGCAGCAGCAGATCGCGCCGCTGGAGGCCGCAGTGGAAAAGCTCGGCCAGGGCGCCGACCACTTCGTCGTACTGGGCGACTTCAACCGCAATCTCTGGCATGACGCGCAAGCGGTCGACGGCGCCAAGCCCCTGCGCAGCGACGCCAGCACCGACTTGACGACACCGCTGCCCGCCGGTGTGAAGACGCAGAATCTCTACCGCGAGGTGTTCGACGGCAAGCCCGCCGCCACCGAGCTGGTGGCGCTGGACTGTGCCGGCCCGGGCGGCGAACTGTGCCAGCGCGCCAAGACCGAGGCCGTGGGCCGCCGCGATCTGGCCCCGCTGGTGGCCAATCTGGGCTGCCGCAACCCGATCGGCCTGGACCACTTCGTCGTGTCGGCCAGCCTGACGCCCAAACTGCGCGGCGCGCAGAAGATCGCCATCGGCGCCGAAGGCCAGAGCCGCGCGGCCGCGGCTGGCGAAAAAGAGCCGGTGCTGGGCGTCTCGGACCACTGCCCGATCGTGCTGCAGCTGGCGCTGTAAGGCGCTGGCGCGCGCTTCAAGCCGACGAAGGGGCGCGCGGCAGGCTGAAGAAGAAGCTGGCGCCCTGGCCAGGCCGGCCCTCGGCCCAGACTTGACCGCCGTGGCGTTCAACAATGCGGCGCACGATGGTCAGGCCGATGCCGCTGCCCGGCACTTCAGCACCATGCAGTCGACGAAAAGGCTGAAACAACTCGCCAGCGCGGACTGGATCAAAGCCCGGACCGTTGTCGCGCACCTCGACGACGATCCGCTGCCCGTTTTCATCGGCGCGCACGCGCACTTCCGGTCGAACCACCCGGCCAGCAAACTTCAGTGCGTTTCCAATCAGGTTGATGAAAACCTGCTGCATCAGGCCAGCATCGACGGGCGCGCTGGGCAAAGGCTCAGCGTGCACACAGGCAACGACGCCCTCACCCTCGCTGATGCCCAGCGTCTGCAGCGCCTCGGCCAGCACAGCATCCAGCGGCGTGTCGGCCAAGGCCAGCTCTGCATTGCTGACCCGGGCGAGCAGCAGCAACTGAGACACCAGACCAGCCAGACGATCAGACTCTCCGCGCATCAGCCCAAGGTACCTTTCCACCTTGTCGAGTTGGCCTTGGTGCAAGCCGTTGAGCGCCAGATCTGCCAGTCCTCGCATGCCGCCGAGGGGCCCGCGGAGATCGTGCGAGACCATGCGATTGAAGGACTCCAGGCCGCTGACCAACTGCTCAAGCTCAGCAGTGCGCTCATGCACACGGGTTTCGAGCGACTCGTTGAGCCGGCGCAGCGCGCCTTCGGCCTCGCGGCGCCTCGCCAGTTCGGCTTCCAGATCCATCCGCAGCCGGCCCATGCCTGCCATGAGCAGACCCAATCCGACGATCGCCATGCCTAGCGCAGCAAAGCCGCGCAACTGGACGTTATCCAAGCCCAGCCACCACTGGCCGATCACCAGCACCAGCAAGGGGTTGGACACCATGGCCAGCGCCGCCAGCGGAAAGGCCCGACCGGCTACTGACTGCAGCCGACCGGTGCACAGCAGAGCCAGATAGGCAAACACCAAGCCGGACGCCAGCGGCCCGGCGGCGTGCCGCATGCCGAACAGTTCCAGCAACTCGCGCAGACCGAACCAGGCCAACACCCCCAGCAAGAACACCAGCACCGACCGGCGCGGCGCCAAGCCCACATAGAAGCGCAGCCCCACAAGCAAGGCAGACAAGGTGCCTGCGGCCAATATGGCGGCGATGTCCTGCCACAGTTCCGATGCCCTGAACCAGGACAGCGAGGAAACGAGGGCACGCACGGCTGCGATGCCCATGGAAAAGCCGATCCAGCGCATGCCCCAGCGCGGGCGCAACTGGTGCCCGACAAGAAAGCCCATGCTCAACAGCAGCAGCATCAAGCCGCCGGCGAAGCCCATGCCAGCGCCAGGATCGGAAAAAATCTGCATTACGCCGCTCCACCCCGTCAGGACATCGCGATGCTAACCACAGATCGCCTCACAGAGCCGGGCTTCAGACGCGTTACTTGCGCTAACCGGGCGCGCTATCCCTGCGCTTCAGCGCCCGCCGTCCAGGCCTCTGACCTTGGAGAGCGCCAGCGCAGCAGCCGAGGTGCGCGTCTCGACGCCGAGCTTCTCGAACACATGTTCCAGGTGCTTCTGCACCGTGCGCGGGCTGCTGCCCAGGATGTCGCCAATGTCGACATTGGTCTTGCCCTTGACGACCCAGTACAGCACTTCGGCTTCGCGGGCGGTCAGCTTGAAGCCGCTGATCAGCGCGTCTAGCAGTGCGGCGTCGTCGGCCTCGCGCATCACGATCAGCCACTGCCCCTCGCCCAGCGCATCCGGGTCCACCGCATGCAGCGTGAAGGACAGGCGCTTGGCGCCGCGGCCCTTGGCGCTGTCGGGCGGCGCGTCGCTGCCGGGATGCGGCAGCACGGTCAGGCCGGCCGGCTCGGCGCCAGCGCGGCGGCGCAGCGCCTCGCGGTGCAGCCACAGCATCACTTCAGGCGGCAGGCGGCCGCGCTCGAAATGGCCGCCGGCAAAGTACTCGGCCATCAGGCTGCGCGCCAGCGAGGTCTGCCAGACGCAGCGGCCATCGTGTTCGCGCACCGCCAGGCTGGCGTGGCCGAAGGCGTCCAGCGCATTGCGGGCCTGACGCTGCGCACGCGCGCCACGCAGATGGGCGGCGATGCGCGCCAGCACCTCGCGCGGACGGATCGGCTTGGTCACATAGTCGATGCCGCCGGCCGCAAACGCCGCCTCCACATGCTCGGTCTCGGTCAAACCGGTCATGAAGATGATGGGGATGCTGGCGGTGGCCGGGTCGGCCTTGAGCCGGCGCGCCACCTCGAAGCCGTCGATCACCGGCATCATCGCGTCCAGCACCACCACATCGGGCGGCTCGGCGGCCGCGCTGGCCAGTGCGGCTTCGCCGCTGAAGGCGACCAGCACGGTGTAGCCGGCTTCGTCCAGTGCGTCGTGCAGCAGGGCCAGGTTGTCGGGCACGTCGTCGACGATCAGCACCCGCTCGGCGTGCGCAGCCGCCTGCGGCCCGCCCGCCAGCGGGGCGTTCTCGAAATCGAGGTCTTGCTCGTCAGGTCCGGTGTTCATGCAGGAAGTCTCCACCCGGATGCTCTTGCAAGGCGCGTGCCACCAGCCGGCCCATGGCCTGCAGCTCGAAGGCGCGCGCCAGCGTGCGCAGCTGCGTGACGAAGTCGCTGCAGTCGCGGTCGGCGTCCTGCATCAGGTCCAGCTGCTGGTGGATGGCCTTCACATGGCCGCGCTGCAGCTGCGCGTTCAGGCGCTCCAGGCTCTCACGCGAAGGCAGCCGCACGGGCTTGGCCGGGGCGGTGGGCGGCGCGGCTTCAGGCTCGCGCAGCCGCCACTCCAGCAGCAGGCGCTGACCCAGCCAGTCCAGCAGCTCGTCCACCCGCACCGGCTTGACGATGAAATCCTCCGGGCCGATCTCGGGATGCTCGGCCAGCGCGCGGTCGTAGGCATTGGCCGAGACGATGGCCACTGGCGCGCCAGACAGGCCCTGCTCGCGGATAGCGGTCAGCGTCTGCCAGCCGTCCAGGCCCGGCATCGCCAGGTCCATCAGGATGGCGTCGGGTTGCCAGTCGCCCTGCGGCGCCAGCAGGGCCAGCGCCTCCTGGCCGCTGGCGGCAGTGCGCACCTCGAAGCCCAGCGGTTCAAGAATCGCCTGCAGCAGGCTGCGGTCGGCCTCTTCGTTGTCGACCGCCAGCAGGCGCCGCGGCCGGCCCAGATAGCCGGTGCGCGCCGCGCGCTTGGCTTGCGCCGCAAGAGCGCCGCCCTGCAGCACCGGCAGGAACAGGCGCAGCTCGAAGCGCGTGCCCTGGCCGGGCGCGCTGCTGAGCTTGAGTTCGCCGCCCATCAGGTCGACCAGCATCTTGGCAATCGTCAGGCCCAGGCCAGTGCCGCCAGCGGCCGCGGCGCCGCGCTCGAAAGGCTCGAAGATGCGGGCCTGCTCGTCCTCGCTCATGCCGGGGCCGCTGTCCTCGATGAGGAAGCGCGCCATCTCGCGCCTGTGTTCCAGCGTCAGCCGCACACGGCCGGCCGGCGTGAACTTGATCGCATTGCCGACGATATTGATCAGCACCTGTTGCACGCGCTTGGCATCGGCGCGCACCCAGGCCGGCAGGTCGGTGGACGGCTCGTAGCGGAACTCCAGGCCCTTGGCCGCGGCCTGCAGCGAGAGCAGGCGTACCAGATCGTCCATCGCCTCAGCAAAGGCCCAGGGCCGCGGCTCCAGCGTGAAGCGGCCGGCCTCGATGCGCGCCAGGTCCAGCGTGCCCTCGATCAGCGACAGCAGGTGCTCGCCGCCACGCCGGATCACACCGACCGCCTGCTGGCGATGGGCCGGCATGCGCGGGTCCTCATCGAGGATCTGCGCATAGCCGAGGATGGCATTGAGCGGTGTGCGCAGCTCATGGCTGATGGTGGTGATGTAGCGGCTCTTGGCCTGGTTGGCGCCCTCGGCCACGGCCTTGGCGCGCTGCAACTCGGCGTCGGTCTTGCGGTGCGACTCGATCTCGGCATGCAGGGCCTGGCTCTGGCGGCGCGATTCCTCTTGCGCCACCTGCCGGCTCTTGTGCGTCAGCACCAGCCACCAGCCGATCACGCCCGACAGCAGCAGCAGGCCCACCAGGGCCTTGGCCAGGGTGTCGCGCAGGTAAGGCGACAGCGTGGGCGCCGCGGCACCCAGGCGCCCGACCTCATGCTGATAGAGCAGGCCGAACAGCAGCAGCAGCACCGGCACGACGATGGCCATCAGCGCCAGGTACTGCATCAGGCCGCTGTCCAGCAAGGGCCAGACCCGCCGCGGCAGCAGGGCCTGCAGCCAGCCGCGCGCCTGCACAGCCAGGCGCGCATGCGGCTTGCACAGGTCTTCGCAGCGCGCATCGAGCGAGCAGCACAACGAGCAGATCGCGCCTTGGTAGGCCGGGCAATGGGCCATGTCCGGGCCTTCGTACTCGCGCTCGCAAACCACGCAGCGCTGCAGCTTCAGGCGCGGGTAGGTCCCGGCGTCTTCGGCGGTCTTGCGTGCCAGGTAGAAGCGCCCGCCGGTCGCCCAGGCGATCAACGGCGAGCAGACCATGGCCGCCACCAGCGCGATCAGCGCCGAGAAGGCCTGCGCCATCGGCCCGAAAACACCCAGATGGGCCGAGATCGACAGCAGCGAGGCAATCACCATCGCGCCCACGCCCACCGGGTTGATGTCGTAGAGATGGGCGCGCTTGAACTCGATGCCCGGCGGCGACAGGCCGAGCGGCTTGTTGATCACCAGATCGGCCACCACCGTCATGATCCAGGCGATGGCGATATTGGCGTACAGGCCCAGCACGCGATCGAGTGCATGGAACAGTTCCATCTCCATCAGCACCAGCGCGATGCCGGTGTTGAACACCACCCAGACCACCCGGCCCGGATGGCTGTGCGTGAGCCGCGCGAAGAAGTTGCTCCAGGCCAGCGAGCCGGCATAGGCGTTGGTGACATTGATCTTGAGCTGCGAGACGATCACCAGCAGGGCCGTGGCCGCGATGGCCCAGCCCGGGTTCGAGAACACGGTTTCGTAGGCCACCAGGTACATCTGGTTGGGGTCGACGGCGCGCTCGGTGGGCACCATCAGCTGCATGGCCAGAAAGGCCAGCAGCGCGCCGCCCAGCATCTTCAGCACACCCAGGATCACCCAGCCCGGCCCGCCAACGAACACCGCCAGGTGCCAGCGCCAGCGTTTGCCGGCTTCAGGCTCGGGCATGAAGCGCAGGTAGTCGACCTGCTCACCCATCTGCGTGATCAGCGCGATGCCCACCGTCATCGCGGCGCCGAACAGCGGCAGGCTGAAAGCACCGCCGTTGCCATGCGTGCCGGCGTAGTCGCGGATCTGCGTGCTCAGCTCCGGATAGCGGCTGAAGACATAGACATAGGGCAGGATCAGCAGGAACAGCCACAGCGGCTGGGTCCAGACCTGCAGCCGCGCGATGGCGGTGACGCCATGCGTGACCAGCGGCAGCACCACCAGCGCGCAGATCAGATAACCCCAGGCCGGCGGGATGTCGAAGGCCAGCTCCAGCGCATAGGCCATGATGGCCGCTTCCAGCGCGAAGAAGATGAAGGTGAAGCTGGCGTAGATCAGGCTGGTCAGCGTGGAGCCGATGTAGCCGAAGCCGGCGCCGCGCGTCAGCAGGTCCATGTCCACGCCATAGCGGGCGGCATAGATGCTGATCGGCCAGCCGGCCAGCAGGATGATCATCCCGGTGGCCAGGATGGCCCAGAAGGCATTGATGAAGCCGTATTCCACCAGCAGCGTGGCGCCCACCGCTTCCAGCACCAGGAAGGAGGCCGCGCCGAAGGCCGTGTTGGCCACCCGCGTGCCGGACCAGCGACGGAAGCCATGCGGCGTGAAGCGCAGCGCGTAGTCTTCCAGCGTCTCGCTGGCCACCCAGGCGTTGTAGTCGCGCCGGATCTTGATGACGCGCTGCACCGGCTCGCTGGGACTGGGGGGATTGCTGCTGCTGGCGCTCATACGCCGATCTACTATCAAGACCCGTGCCGGGCTGGCATGCCTCCTGCAAGCCTGTGTGCGATCGAACCGCGAGTTCAGCCGCAGGCTGCTCGGGCTCAACAACAAGAAGCGAGCGTAGCGAGATGGAACTGACGCCAAGAGAGAAAGACAAGCTGCTGATCTTCACCGCCGCGCTGCTGGCCGAGCGCCGCAAGGCGCGCGGGCTCAAGCTCAACTACCCCGAGGCGGTGGCGCTGATCAGCGCCGCCATCATGGAAGGCGCACGCGACGGCAAGACCGTGGCGCAGTTGATGAGCGAGGGCAAGACCGTGCTGACCCGCGCCGATGTGATGGACGGCATCGCCGAGCTGATCCCCGACATCCAGGTCGAGGCCACCTTCCCTGACGGCACCAAATTGGTGACCGTGCACCAACCGATTGCCTGAACCCGAGGGATGCACCAATGATGAACAAACCAAAACAAACCCTGGCCCTGCTGGCTCTGATCAGCCTGAGCGGCTTGGCCGCTGCGCATACCGGCAGCGACGGCGGCAGCGCTCACGCGCATGGCTTCGGCAGCGGACTTGCCCACCCCTTCACCGGCCTGGACCATCTGCTGGCCATGCTGATGGTGGGCGTCTGGAGCAGCGGCTCGGCGCGCCGCCAGTGGCTGGCACCGGCGCTGTTCGCACTGATGCTGCTCGCTGGTGCACTCTTCAGCGCGGCTGGCCTGGCGCTGCCCGGCGTCGAGCCGATGATCGCCGGCTCGCTGATCGTGGTCGGTGCACTGCTGCTGTCGCCGCGCCAGCTGCCGCTGGCCGCCGGTGCGCTGGCGATGGGCGGCTTTGCGCTCTTCCATGGCGCCGCGCACGGTCAGGAACTGTCGGGCAGCGCCGCACTGGCCGGCATGCTGCTGGGCACCGTGGCCCTGCACACGCTGGGCATCGAGCTGGGCCTGGCGCTGCGCCGCGGCGCGCACTGGCTGCCGCGCCTGGCCGGTGCCGGTGTGGCATTGACGGGCCTGGGCCTGCTGCTGGGCTGAAGGACGCACCATGAGCACCATCGTCCCCGGCGAGCTTCTCATCGACGATGAGACAGCCAGCCACGAGCTGAACCCCGGCCGGCGCACGCTGAGCCTGGTGGTCGAGAACGCCAGCGACCGGCCCATCCAGGTCGGCTCGCACTACCACTTCGCCGAACCAACGCCGGCCTGCGCTTCGACCGCGCGGCCGCGCATGGCATGCGGCTGAACATTGCCTCG
This sequence comes from Roseateles sp., assembly GCA_015657635.1. Lineage (GTDB taxonomy): Bacteria > Pseudomonadota > Gammaproteobacteria > Burkholderiales > Burkholderiaceae_C > JACDQM01. Next base: position 6,862 of record JACDQM010000085.1, on the reverse strand, counting down.
GGCACGGCCGTGCGCTTCGAGCCCGGGCAGCAACGCACCGTGGAGCTGGTGGACCTGGCCGGCGACCGCCAGGTCTGGGGTTTCCGCGGCCTGGTGCAGGGAGCGCTGTGATGGCCAAGATCGGACGCCGCGCCTATGCGGAAATGTTCGGACCGACCGTGGGCGACCGCCTGCGCCTGGCCGACACCAACCTGGTCATCGAGGTCGAGCAAGACCTGACCCTGCGCGCCGGCGGCTACGGTGAGGAAGTGAAGTTCGGCGGTGGCAAGGTGATACGCGACGGCATGGGCCAGTCGCAGCGGCCCAACGGCCCGGGCGCGACCGACGCGGTGGACTGCGTCATCACCAATGCGCTGATCCTCGACCACTGGGGAATCGTCAAGGCCGACATCGGCCTGCGCGGCCAGCGCATCTGCGCCATCGGCAAGGCCGGCAATCCAGACGTGCAACCGGGCGTGGACATCGTCATCGGCCCGGGAACCGAGGTGATTGCGGCCGAGGGCCTGATCGTCACCGCCGGCGCGATCGACTCGCACATCCACTTCATCTGCCCGCAGCAGGTCGAAGAGGCGCTGATGAGCGGCGTCACCACGATGCTGGGCGGCGGCACCGGGCCGGCCACCGGCACCTTCGCCACCACCTGCACGCCGGGGCCTGAGAACATCGCACGCATGCTGCAGGCCGCTGAAGGTCTGCCGATGAATATCGGCTTTCTCGGCAAGGGCAATGCCAGCCGCCCCGAGGCGCTGCGCCAGCAGATCGAGGCCGGCGCGATCGGCATGAAGCTGCATGAGGACTGGGGCACGACGCCGGCCGCGATCGACTGCTGCCTGTCCGTCGCCGAGGAGACCGATACCCAGGTGGCGATCCACACCGACACGCTCAACGAGAGCGGTTTCGTCGAGGACACGGTGGCTGCCTTCAAGGGCCGCACCATCCACAGCTTCCACACCGAGGGCGCGGGCGGCGGCCATGCGCCGGACATCATGAAAGTGGTGGGCGAGGCCAATGTGCTGCCCTCTTCCACCAACCCGACGCGGCCCTTCACCGTCAACACGCTGGACGAGCATCTGGACATGCTGATGGTCTGCCATCACCTGGATGCCTCGATCGCCGAGGATCTGGCCTTTGCCGAGAGCCGCATCCGCCGCGAGACCATCGCCGCCGAGGACATCCTGCATGACCTGGGCGCGATCAGCATGTTCAGCTCCGATTCGCAGGCCATGGGCCGAGTCGGTGAGATGAGCATCCGTGCCTGGCAGACCGCGCACAAGATGAAGGCCCAGCGCGGCGCACTGCCGCAGGACAGCGCGCGCAACGACAACTTCCGCGTCAAGCGCTATATGGCCAAGCTGGCCATCAACCCGGCGCTGGCGCATGGCATCGCACATGAGGTCGGCAGCATCGAGGTTGGCAAATGGGCCGATCTGGTGTTCTGGCGCCCGGCCTTCTTCGGCATCAAGCCCAGCCTGATCCTGAAGGGCGGCTTCATCGCCGCCGCTGCAATGGGTGACCCCAATGCCAGCATCCCGACACCGCAGCCGGTGCACTACCGGCCGATGTTCGGCAGCTTCGGCAAGGCGCTGGCGCAGGGCAGCCTGAGTTTTGTCTCGCAGGCGGCGCTGGCCGACGATCTGGGACGGCGCTATGGCCTGTCCAAGACGCTGGTCGGCGTGAAGGGCTGCCGCACCGTGAAGAAGGCCGATATGGTGCACAACGGCTGGCTGCCGCGCATGGAGATCGACGCCCAGACCTACGAGGTGCGTGCCGATGGGCAACTGCTCACTTGCGAGCCGGCTGCGGAGCTGCCGATGGCCCAGCGCTACTTCCTGTTTTGATTGGGGGCCAGTTCCGGCGCTGATGTCGGCCTGCGGCCACTTTTTGCCGGGGTAAGCTTCAGGCCCTGAAAACGTGGAATTGTTCCGCGTGGCACGGCGTCGGACAGGGAGCGCATGGACAGCAGACTGGCGGATCAGCTGGTGGAGTGGCACAACCGCCACCCGCTGGCGCGGCACATCAGCATCTTCGATGTGCACACGCTTGGCGTTGTGGCCCTGCCCTTCATGCGCAGCGGCCGCCCGGCTGCGCACATCGAACCCGGCTTCGCGCCTGAAGGCGCCGCGCCAGCGCCTGCTGACGAGAATGCCGAGGCCGCCGCCACAGGCGCCGCCAAGGCCGAACCCTTTGCCGCCAAACCCGGGCTGGGTGCACGCCTGCGATCCCTGCTGGCCAGGCGCCCGCACAGCCAGAATGGCTGGCCGCTGTTCAGCGAGCGCTTCATCAACCGGCTGTCGCCGCGGAGCGTGGCGCGCTTTGCGCTGGCGCATGGCCACAGCAGCCCGCCCGGCGCGGCGGACTGGCCGCAGCGCAGCATCGAGATCGACGAAGACCTGATGGCCCGCACCGCCGGCAAGGCGGCAGGCGCCTGGCCGATCGAGCTGTATCTGATGACGGCCGGCATCGACGCCGGCCCAGCCCGCACCCGCGTGCTGATGGCCTGGGGCAGCGGCCAGCAGTTGCTGGTGCTAGGCCAGCGTTGCCTCGACCCGCGCAAGCTGGGCATGGCCCTGCTGGCAGCGGCGCTGCTCAGCGCGGGCGCGCTGGCGCTGGTCTGGGCATTGAGCGGCAAAGGGGCGACCACAGACGGACCGGCGTCCGCCGCGTCAGCGCCTGCGGCCGCCAGCGCAGCGTCGGGCGTGTTGACAGCGGCCAGCGCGCCGATTGCTGCAGCCAGTGTGCCGCTGACGTCGGCGGCGTCGGGCGTGCCCTCGCTGCCTGCGTCTGCAGCCGCGACGGCGGCTGAAGCCGCCGCGTCGATGCCCAGCACCCCACCGGCAGAGGCCGCATCGCAAGCGGTCGCCGGCGCGGCTTCAGGCGTGCCGTTTGCACCGGTCATGCAAGGCATCCCCGACATTCGCCCGCGCCTGAACCCGGCGACTTCAGCGCGCGCCGATCGCAGCGCCGCCGATGCGGACAAGCCAGCAGCGCCAGCCGAGCCCAAAGGCAAGCCTGCCGACAAGCCGAAGGAAAAGGCACCGGCCAAACCTTCGTCGCCCGCGTCTGAAACAGCACCCGCCAAGGCGAAGAGCAGCAGCACAGCGCCGCCCAAGAGCGAGAGCAAGGGCACGACGAGCAAGGTCGATAACAAGCCTGATGGGCGCAAGGACAACAGGCCGGCCCCATCTGAGGAAGCGCCACGCTCCACGACGCCTGGCAAGGCTTTGGGCGAGTTGGCAGCCAAGCGGGGCAGAGGCAGCGGCTCGACCGCAGCCGCCACGTCGGCCCCGGAAGGCCGCCAGGTCGCACTGGTCGGCCCCAGCAGCCCGAGCAAGGCGCAGGCCGAAGCCACTTTGGTCCGCATGCGCAGCCTATTGGGCCAGACGGTGCGCGATCCCGACCAGTTGCAGGCCCAGGTGTTCCAGACCAAGGACGGCTGGCGACCTGCCGTGTGGCCCTTTGCCAGCCGGGAACAGGCGCAGCTGATCAATGCCACACTGATTGCCAGCGGCCTGCGCACGCGGGCCGTCGATTTCTAGGCTGCCTGGCATGCTTCTCGCCTGTCAGTCTGGCTCCGACCCATACTTCAACGATCCGATCACCCGATGCTGACCGTCAACAAACTGATCCCCCGCGGCCAGGGCCTGGCGCCTGTGCTGCTGAAACGTGCTGCCGGTGTCGAGCTGGACTGGGACGTGCGCCAGAAAAGCCGCTTTGACGCCACCGACAGCCAAGGCCGCACACTGGGCGTGTTTCTGCCCCGCGGCACGGTGGTGCGCGGCGGCGATGTGCTAGTGGCCGAGGATGGTTCACTGATCCTGGTAAAGGCGGCTGCGCAGCCGGTGATCGAGGTGCGCATCTGTGGCGAGCATGGCCAGCCCTTCGACCTGATGCGGGCGGCCTACCACCTCGGCAACCGCCATGTGCAGCTCGAACTGCAGCCCGAGCGCCTGCTGCTGGAGCCTGACCATGTGCTGGCCGAGATGCTGAGAAACATGCATCTGATCGTGACCGAGGCGCACTGTGCCTTCGAGCCCGAGGCCGGCGCCTATGGCGAGCATGGGCAGCGCCATGAGCATGGCGGCCATGGCCATGGGCACGCTCACGATCATGGCCAGGCGCAGCAGCCCAAGCCGTTCGGCAAGCAAATCACCATTGCCGTGAAGGCCGCCGCCGTGCCGCATGTGCACGGCCCGGGCTGCAAGCACTGAGCAACACAGACCCGCATGACTCTCGCAGTGGCACCGCTGGCCTGGCTTGGCCTGATGCAGCTGGCTTCCCCCGCGCTGCCGGTGGGCGGCTTCAGCTATTCGGAAGGCCTGGAAGCGGCCGTGGAAACAGGACGGGTGACGACCGAGGCGCAGGCGACGAGCTGGCTGCTGGATCAGCTGCAGCTGTCGCTGGGCCGGGCCGACTTGCCCGCCTGCGTGGCGGCGATGCGCGCCTGGCGCGACCAGGACATGGGCGCCGTGCAGGCGATCAATGACTGGCTGCTGCAGACCCGCGAGACCAGCGAGCTGCGCCTGCAGGCCGAGCAGATGGGCCGCTCCCTGCTGGAGTGGTTGCGCAACAAGCCGCAGGACGAGCTCAGCCGCGCGCAGCTGGAGGCCCTGGCCGCGCTGCAGCCGGCGCCCAGCTGGCCGGTGGCATTTGCGCTGGCGGCCGCGCAGACCGGCGCGCCGCTGCGCGAGGCCATGCTGGCGCATGGTTTCGGCTGGGCCGAGAACATGGTGGGCGCTGCGGTGAAGGCCGTGCCGCTCGGCCAGAGTGCCGGCCAGCGCATCCTGCAGGCCCTGTCAGCGGCGTTGCCCGGCGTCGTTGATGCGGCACTGGCGATGGGCGAAGAGCAACGCCAGGCCTTCACGCCGATGCTGGCCATCCTGAGCGCCCAGCACGAGGCGCAGTACTCGCGCCTGTTCCGCTCCTGAGCGCCGCGAAGCTGCGCGGCTTCAGCTGCGGTAGTCGGCGTTGATGCTGACGTAGTCGTGGCTCAGGTCGCAGGTCCACACCGTGGTGCGGGCCGGGCCGCGGTGCAGGTGCACGCGCACGCCGATCTCGCTCTGCTTCATCACGCGCTGGCCGTCTTCCTCGCGGTAGGCGGGGTGGCGGCCGCCCTTGGTGACCACATGCACATCGTCCAGATGCATCTCGATCAGGGTCTGGTCCAGATCGGCGATGCCGGCATAGCCGACCGCTGCCAGGATGCGGCCCAGATTGGGATCGCTGGCAAAGAAGGCCGTCTTGACCAGCGGTGAGTGCGCGATCGCGTAGGCCGCCAGCTGGCATTCATGCTCGTCACGACCGCCCTCGACGGTGATGCTGATGAACTTGGTGGCACCCTCGCCGTCGCGCACGATGGCCTGGGCCAGCTGTTGCGAAACCTTGATCACCGCATCACGCAAGACCTGGCCCTCGGCGCTGGCCAGCGAAGTGATTTCCGCGTGCGCCGCCTTGCGGGTGGCGATCAGCACGAAGGAATCGTTGGTGGAGGTGTCGCCGTCGATGGTGATGCGGTTGAAGGACGCATCGGCCGCATCGCGCACCAGGCTCTGCAGCAGCTCCGGCGCGATGTTGGCGTCGGTGGCCACATAGCCCAGCATGGTGGCCATGTTCGGACGGATCATGCCGGCGCCCTTGGAGATGCCGGTGATCGTGACCGTCTGCCCCTGGATCTGCACCTGCACAGAGGCGCCTTGGGCAGGGTGTCGGTGGTCATGATGCCTTCGGCGGCTTCAGCCCAGGCATCGGCGCGCAGCGCGGCGATCGCCGCCGGCAGGCCGGCGATGATGCGATCCACCGGCAGGGTTTCCATGATCACGCCGGTCGAGAACGGCAGCACCTGATTCGGCTGGATGCCCATGGCTGCAGCCAGCGCGACACAGCTCTGGCGTGCGCGTGCCAGGCCGTCTTCGCCGGTGCCGGCGTTGGCATTGCCGGTGTTGACCAGGATGGCACGGATGCCGGCGCCAGCCGCCAGATGCTCACGGCAGATCTGCACCGGCGCAGCGCAGAAGCGGTTCTTGGTGAACACGCCAGCCACCGCGCTGCCCTCGTCCAGCGCGATCACGCTGAGGTCACGTCGGTTGGCCTTGCGCACCCCGGCCATCGTGATGCCCAGGCGGACGCCGGGGACGGGATGCAGGGACGCGGGATCGGGGGCGGTGAGGTTGACGGGCATGGCGGGCTCAGGGCAGCGGATGGAACGGCGCGATTGTAGAGACCTGAAACCGTCTGCCCTGATCTCACCGTGCCGCATCTTGCTTGCCCCAATGACAACGGGCCCGCAAGGGGCCCGTGATACCTGTGGGCAGCGGCGCTGGCCGCTTTGCCCGTCAAACCGAGCGGCTGGCGTTGCGGCGCCGCACCCAGACAGCGCCGCCCAAGGCAGCCAGCACCAAGGCCAGACCTGCGGGCTCCGGAACATCATTTGTCGGCGTCAGGTTGAGCAGGCCGCTGTAGCTGTAGCTCCCACCCTGAACGCCCTCGCCGCCCGCGACACCCATGACAAGCAGGTAAAAATCTCCGGTCACGTTCACGAAGCTTGACGTCTTGATGGTGATCCGGCTGCCGCCAGCATCAACCGGATCGCCCGTGAGATCAGAGCCATCGATCTTGTTCTGGTTGGCGTCCAGAAAGTAGATGTCGTCGAAGGTGATGCCTTGCGTGTTCCAGGATGAGGCATCGCCGATGTGCATCACCAGACCATTGAGCAGGCCGTTGCCAGCAAAAGAGAACTTGAATCGATGTTCGAAGGCCCCACTGCCAAAGAACGTGACTTCATCCGAACCTGTCCCGCTACTCAAACCAGCAGTCAGATCGGCACCACCACCATTGCTGACCAGCGTGCCTGTGAACTGTATCGGCC
>JACDQM010000084.1 GCA_015657635.1 Roseateles sp. | reverse complement strand
CCAGGTCAAGGGTCTGTCGACCGACCAGGTCAAGGCGCTGGAAACCGACGACCTGCGTGCGCTGAACACCGCTGCGCTGCGCAACCTCGGCACCGACCAACTCGCCGCCCTGGGCTCCGATCAGATCAGCGCACTGACCAGCACCCAGGTCAACGCGCTGACCTCGACCCAGATCAAGGGCCTGCTCAGTGAGGACCTGAACGCCTTCACGACCGAGCAGTTCAGCCTGATGAGCTCCGCCCAGATCGCGGCGATCGGCACCGACCAGCTGAAGACCATGACCACGGACGATGTGGCGGCCATCTCGACCGCCGGCATCCGCGGACTGAGCTCGACTCAGCTCGGCGCGCTGACCACCGATGAAGTGGTGGCTCTGGGGACCGCCCAGGTCACCTCCCTGTCCAGTGCCCAGGTCACCGGCCTGCGTACCGACCAGATCGCCAAGCTGGAGACGGACGACCTGCGTGCGATGAACTCGGCGGCACTGCGCGCCCTCAACACGGATCAACTGAAGGCTCTGGACTCCGACCAGATCGGCGCGCTGACCAGCGCCCAGGTCAATGCGCTGAGCTCGCAGCAGATCCGCGGTCTGGTCAGCGATGACCTGAACGCCTTCACCACGGATCAGTTCCGTCTGATGAGCTCCGCCCAGATCGCTGCCCTCGGCACCGATCAGATCAAGACCATGACCACGGACGACGTGGCCGCCATCTCCACCGCCGGCATGCGCGGCCTGAGCTCCAGCCAGCTCGGCGCGCTGACGACCGACCAAGTGGTGGCCCTGGGCACCGCCCAGGTGGCCTCGCTGTCCAGCGCCCAAACCGCCGGCCTGACGACCGACCAGGTCGCCAAGATCGAGACCGACGACCTGCGTGCCCTGAACACGGCCGCGCTGAGCAAGCTCAGCTCCGACCAGTTCACTGCACTCACCTCGGACCAGATCAGCAACCTGACCACGGCCCAGATCGCCGCACTGGCCACCAGCCCGGTGAACCAGTTCGCTGCGATGAGCACGGACGAGATCCGGTCGCTGACGACGGCGCAAGCCGCTGCCCTGACCTCGGCTCAGATCAAGGGACTGTCCACTGACCAGCTCAAGGCGCTGGAGACCGACGATCTGCGTGCCCTGAACACCGGCGCGCTGCGCAACCTCGGCACCGACCAGCTGGGAGCGCTGACGACCGACCAACTGGGAGCCTTCACGACAGCCCAGGTGGCGGCGTTCGGCACCGCCCAGATCCGTGGCCTGTCGACCGACGACCTGAACGCCTTCACGACCGAGCAGTTCAATGCGATGAGCTCGGCCCAGGTGGCGGGCATGACATCCGACCAGTTCAAGGCGCTGACCACCGACGACCTCGGTGCCATCAGCTCGGCCGGCTTCCGCGGCATCAACTCGGCTCAGATCGGCGCCATGACCAGCGATCAGATCGTCGCGTTGTCGACGGCCCAGTTCGCCTCGCTGAGCAGTCAGCAGGTGGCAGGTCTGCGCACCGACCAGATCGGCCAGCTGGAAACCGATGATCTGCGCGCCATGTCCTCGGCCGCCCTGCGCAGCCTGAGCACCGACCAGTTCAACGCGCTGACGACCGATCAGATCGGCATGTTGACCTCGGCACAGGTCGTCTCGCTGACCACGGGCCAAATCAAGGGCTTGTCCACCGAGGACCTGACTGCCTTGGTGTCCGACCAGTACAGGGTGCTGAGCTCCAACCAGGTGGCGGTGCTGACGACCGACCAGCTGAAGGCGCTGCAGACCGAGGACCTGGCGGCCATCTCGAGCAGCGGTATCCGCGGCCTGTCCTCTGACCAGATCAGCGCGCTGACCACGGACGGCATCGCCGCACTCAGCACGGCCCAGGTGGCCGCGCTGAGCAGCGCCCAAGTGCTGGGTCTGCGTACCGATCAGATCGTCAAGCTCGAGAGCGACGACTTGCGCGCCCTGTCGACCGCGGCGCTGAGCAAGATGCGCACCGACCAGATCGCCGCGCTGAACTCTGACCAGGTGTCCGAGCTGACCACGACACAAGTGGCCTCGCTGACCTCGGCCCAGGTGCAGAGCTTGTCCACTGACGACGTGGTGGCAATGACGAGCGCCCAGTTCGCAGCCCTCACTGCCGTCCAGGTGGCAGGCTTGACGACGGATGCGATGAGCAAGATCGAAACTGACGATCTGCGTGCCCTGACCATCTTCGGCGTACGTGCCCTGAGCACCGACCAGCTCAATGCCCTGACGACCGACCAGGTCGGCGCGCTGGGTGCGGTGCAGGTCACGGCGCTGAGCACGGCCCAGGTCAGCAAGTGGGCGACCGACGACGTCGAGGCCCTGAGCTCGGCCCAGGTGGCGGCGCTGTCGTCCAGCCAGATCGGCGCGATGAGCAGCGACCAGATCAAGACCTTCGCCACCGACGACATCGTGGCTCTGGGCACCAGCGGCATCCGCGGCCTGGTCTCCGAGGATCTCTCGGCCCTGAACTCCGACCAGATCGGCGCCTTCACCAGCAACCAGCTGGCGGTGCTGAGCACGGCGCAGGTGCTGGGTCTGGATGCGGCGGACATCGACAACATCGGCACCGACGCGCTGCGCGGTCTGAGCTCTGCCGCTCTGCGCTCGTTGAGCACCGACCAGTTCGCTGCCTTCACCAGCGAACAGATCGGAGCCCTGACGAGCGCCCAGGTGACGGCATTCCGGACCGACCAGATCGCGGCGATCGCCACCGACGAGATCGATGCCCTGCGCAGCGATCAGATCGGGGCCTTCAGCTCGGCACAGATCCGCGCCTTCACCACCGACCAGCTGCGCCAGTTCGAATCGGATGACATCAAGGCCTTGACCACGGCGCAGATGGCCGGCATCACCACCGACCAGATCAAGAGCCTGACCACCGACCAGCTCGATGGTCTGGAAGCGGCCGACATCGCCAAGATGAACATGACGCAGGTCTACGCCTTCACCTCGGATCAGATCCAGTCCTTGGATGCCGATCAGTTCAATGCGCTGTACCTGGCAACGCCGATCATGCTGGACCTGGATGGCAACGGCATCCGCACCAGCGCGGCGGAGAACGGCGTCAACTTCGACATCTACGGCACCGGCACTGCCCAGAAGTGGGGCTGGACCGACGGCAAGGACGGCCTGCTGGTGATGGACCGCAACAACGACGGCGTGATCAACGACGGCAAGGAGCTGTTCGGTTCCGGCACGGTGCTGGGTGATGGACGCCGCGCCGCCAACGGCTACCAGGCGATGTCGATGGAGGACACCAACGGCGACGGCAAGCTGGACGCCAACGACGCCAACTGGCAGAAGCTGCAGGTCTGGGTGGACAAGGACAGTGATGGTGTCACCGACGACGGCGAGCTGAAGAGCCTGACCGAGCTGGGCATCACCGAGCTGAACCTGTCGGCCAAGACCGGCACCGAGATCGACAACGGCAACCTGATCGGCCTGGTCTCGGACTACAAGACCAGCGACGGCAAGACCCATGCGATGGCCGACGTCTGGTTCGCCAAGGACGTGCAGCCCGAGACCTCGGAGGCCGAACAGCCGAAGAAGCTGAGCCTGGGCGACGTGCTGGCCGGACCGGCGGGCACGGTGCTCGGCGAGGCGAACTCGGCCGCCAGCGGCTACACGCCGCCGCCGGAAGCCAACGCGGCGCATCTGGTGATCAAGCCGCATCGCAGCCTGGATGACGAGGATCCGAACCGCCTGACGCCGCTGATCTAAGCAGCGCACAGAGCGCCACGCATCGACCGCTCGCGGTCGATCAAAGGACGCCCCGCCGGGTTCACAGCCCGGCGGGGCGTCCTGTCTTGCGCGGGCCGTTCGAGCGGCCAACTTCTTGGCTTATGCTGACCTCCATCCCGTTTCGATGCTGCAGCCCATGACCGACACCGCCGCCAAGATCCACCCCAGCGCCGATGTGCAGAGCCCGAGCATCGGCCCCGGCAGCACGGTGTGGCAGTTCTGCGTGGTGCTGGCCGGTGCGCGCATCGGCCGCGACTGCAATATCAACGCGCAGTGCTTCATCGAAAACGATGTGCGCGTCGGTGACCGGGTCACCGTCAAGTGCGGCGTGCAACTGTGGGACGGCATCACGCTGGAGGACGATGTCTTCATCGGCCCCAACGTCACCTTCGCCAACGACAAGTACCCGCGCTCCAAGGTTTACCCAGAGAGCTTCCAGCGCACCGTGGTGCAGCGCGGCGCCTCGATCGGCGCCAACGCCACCATCCTGGGCGGCGTGACCATCGGCGCGGGCGCGCTGATCGGCGCCGGCAGCGTGGTCACACGCGATGTGCCGGCGGGCGAGCTCTGGGTAGGAAATCCGGCGCGCTCACGCGGGCCGGCGCCGCGCAGTTAGCGGGTAAGCGCCTCAGGCGCAGGCGCGCACGGCCGCGATCACGCGTTCGATCTGCGCCTCGCTCATGCCTGGCCAGAGCGGCAGGCTCAGCACCTCGCGGTGCATGGCCTCGGCGACGGGGAAGTCTCCCGCGGCATAGCCCAACTCGGCATAGGCCGGTTGCAGATGCGGCGGCACCGGATAGTGGATCAGCGTGCCGATGCCCGCAGCGGCCAGGCGCTGCTGCAGACCGTCGCGGTCCGCATGACGCACAACGAACAGATGCCAGGCCGGCTCGCACCAGTCGGGCACATGCGGCAGTTGCAGCGGCAGGCCTTGCAGTCCTGCGAGATAGCGCGCAGCGATGGCGCGGCGCTCGTCGGTCTGCGCCTCAAGCGCGGGCAGCTTGGCCGCCAGCACCGCGGCCTGGATCTCGTCCAGGCGTGAGTTGAAGCCCTTGACCTCGTTGTGATACTTGACCCGCGAGCCGTAGTTGCGCAGCACGCGAAGGCGCTCGGCCAGCGCGGCATCGTCGGTGGTGGCACCGCCACCATCGCCCATCGCGCCCAGGTTCTTGCCGGGATAGAAGCTCCAGGCCGACACATCGGCCAGGCTGCCGACCGGACGTCCCTTGTAGCGCGCGGCGTGGGCCTGCGCGCAGTCGTCCAGCACCTTCAGGCCATGCTTGGCGGCAATGGCGCGGATCGCATCCATGTCGGCCGCCTGGCCATACAGATGCACCGGCAGCAGCACCTTCGTGCGCGGCGTGATGGCCGCTTCGATGCGCGCCGGATCGATATTGAAGGTGGCCGCATCCGGCTCGACCGGCACCGGCCTCGCGCCGCACTGGCTGACTGCCAGCCAGGTCGCGATATAGGTGTTGGACGGCACGATCACCTCATCGCCTGGGCCCACGCCCAGCGCCAGCAACGCCAGATGCAGCGCATCCAGGCCGTTGGCCAGGCCCACACCGTGGGCAGCGCCACAGTGCTGCGCATAAGCGGCCTCGAAGGCGCTGAGCTCCTTGCCGAGCAGGAACCAGCCGCTGCCGGCCACGCGGGCCAGGGCCGCGTCGATGCCGGGCTGGCTGGCGCGGTAGATGGGTTGCAGATCCAGGAAGGGGATGTTGATTTCAGCCATGGGCGCCGCCCGGGGCTTTCACCGCCGCCAGAAATTCGTCGTAGTTGCGGATGTAGTCCTCGGCGCTGTAGCGGTCCGAGGCCAGCACCAGCAGCACCGCATCGGACGAGAACTGGTACTGGATGCCCCAGACCATCGGCGGGATGTGCAGGCCGACGCGGGCGCTGTCCAGCATGATCTCGTCGCGCCGGTCGCCATCGTCCAGCACGATGCCGACGCTGCCCTTCACGCACACCAGGAACTGGTGGCAGGCCTTGTGCGCATGCTCGCCGCGTACCTCCTTGCTGGGCACGTCGTAGACCAGGAAGACACGCTCGGGCGTGAAGGGCAGATGCGCGCCGGTCTCACCAAAGCTCAGGGCGCCGCGCAGGTCGACGATCTTGGGCAGGCGGTGCAATCGTGCGGCGGCGACATTGAGGGCCGGCAGTTCGTCCTGCCCGGCCAGTGCGCTGCCACGCGCGCCCTGCCCTGGCAGGTCCAGGTGCGGTGTGTTGACATAGCCGCTGATATGCGCCGGATTGCCGCTGACGATGGCGTTGGGTGGCACATCGCGCGTCACCACCGAGCCGGCCGCGATGCGGCAGCCCGCGCCCAGCACCACGCCGGCCGCGATGGTGGCGTTCTCGCCGATCTGCACTCCGGCGCGCAGCCGGGTGCCACAGGGCTTGTCTGCCTCACCGCGGGCGAAGCACACGCGCGCGGCGATCTGCGCGCCATCCTCGATCACCATGCCGCGCCAGAGGTAGACACCCGCACCCACCTCGACGTCCTCGCCGATGACAACATTCGCTTCAACGAGCGCAAAAGGACCGACGCTGCAACGCGCCCCGGACAAGGCGCTTTGGACAAGGGCAGTGGCATGAATCATGACGTGGATTCTTTCATGAGCCGAGGTCAGGTCGTCCACCTGGTCGCCTCGTTCCGGCGAGCAACGAATCAAGGGAATGAGGGAGGCAGGTTGACCGCGCTGCTGTCACACGTCACGCAGCAAGGGCGTTTCAAGCCGCGCAACATGAGCAGCTCAGGCTGGTCGCTTCTGCAACACGACGTGGTAGCCGATGCTGAAATTATTCATGTTGAGATGAGGATCGAGTTGCATCAGCTCATTGGCGATGCGCACAAGCAAACCCTGCAGATCAGGGACGCTGGAATCAAAGCCGCTACGTCCAAGACTTTCATAGACCGCGCCAAGCCTTCCCAACTCCTGGGCCATCAGCCGAGCGAAGCCGCCGTGGGGGCTGCACTCGATCAGATCGAAGCCGAACTGCTCGGCAGCATGCGCGTAGAAGCCGGGCGAGAACCCCGAGTAGAAGTGATAGGGCTCCTGGTGCGAGCCTGACGTAAATGGCGCCGTGATCAGCGCATGACCGCCAGGCTTGAGCAAGCGGCTGAACTCAGCCAGTGCATCCAGCGGCCGGGGCACATGCTCGAGCACTTCGGTGCACAAGAGGTTTTCGACACTGGCGCTCTCCAGGGGAATATCGACAATGTCCGAGGTCACATCCAGCGAGGCGTACTCAGTGCCGCCGCCAAGCTTGACGCCTTCGTACTTGCCGAAGTCATGGGCAACGTAGGTAAAGTTTCCTAACCACTTGCGGTAGGGCGCCGTGCCGGCGCCAACATCGAGAACGCGCCCTGCCACAAAGTGCTTGGCAATCCGTTCGCGGACCCATTCGTCGCGCTCTTGCTGATTCAGGGCGATGATCTGACTGAGGCTGAGCATTGTCTGTTCCCGTCTGTTCGTCTATTCAACTGGTTTTCTTCGCCGTGAGATCGGAGCCGCCGAGCTGCGTCAAGAAGTCCAGCACCTCCTGCCCATCCACCTGAAACGCCCTCACCGCATGGCTCAGCTGCAGCCAGCGCGCCGGGCATGGCGACGGTGTCGCATCGATCGTGACCCACTCCTTGGGCGCAATCACCAGGCCGCCGCGGCCGCCGCACTGCTCGCCGAACCAGGCGCCCCACCAGGAGTAGCTGGAGTTGGAGATCACGAAATGCCGGCACAGCGACATCAGGTAGAGATCGCCCAGATCGCTGCCGCTGGCCAGCGGCGTGAAAGCCAGGCCTCGGCTTTGCAGCAGATGGCGGGTGTAGTTGGGCTCATCGGAAAACACGAACAGCTCGGCATCGGCATGGTTGAGGCGCAGGTGCTCGATGGCAGCGATGTAGTAGCTGTCCTTGCACAAGCCCATATGGGCATAGTCGCGCCGGCGCAGATGCACGGCCACCGCATTCGGGCTGGCGCGCAAGCGCGCCAGCAGCGCAGCATCAAGCTGCGGCTCGACCTTGGCAGCCAGCTGAGCGTAGGTCTGGCGGGCCACCTCGGCGTCGAAGTAGGCCTCGCCCTGCCAGTAGCCTTCCAGCACCAGGCTGCGGGCGTCGGCGGGCAGCTGCTGCAGTTGATCCAGCGCGCGGATCTGGCCTTCCTTGAGCAGATAGCTGCCGGCGCCACGGTGCTCGGCGACGCTGGTGTGCTGTGCCGCGGGGTCGAGGTTCCAGACCGCGGCCGAGAAGCCGTAGGGGTCGGCACCGAAATAGCTGATGTCGGTACGCAGCTGACCACCCATGCGGCGCGCCAGGCTGGCGGCGAAGACCTGCTGGAACAGCTGGTTGCCGATGCCGCCCTTGGCATAGTTGACGACGGTCAGTGCGTTGGCGTTGCCGGACATGCTTGCTCCTGAATTCTTGATTCTTGTCGAGGATGCGGGCACTCAGCCCAGGTGACGCAGCAGGCTGCCGGTCATGATGCGGCCGAACTCATCCGCGTCGGGCACGGCGCGCGCCAGCTGGGTCATCGCCATGCCGCATTGCTGCAACACCGCCAGCGCCATCTCGCGGTTCGGGAATCGGGTCTGCAGGGCCAGGAACTGAGGCAGCAGGCCCGGGGCCTCGCCTTGCAGCCAGGCTGTCATGTAGCGCGTCTTGATCGCCATGTCGCGCTCGTACTGCAGCTGCGCCTTCTGCTGGCTGACCTGGCCGGCATGCTTGCGGTAATGCGTCAACGGCTCGGCGATGTTGGCGAACTGCACGCCCAGCAGGCTCGCGCGGCACCACAGCTCGTAATCTTCGGCAAAGTCGAAGCGCACGTCATAGTTCCCGGCCAGCTCGAAGACCTGGCGGCGCAGCATCACTGAAGGGTGGGCAATCGCGCAGCGCTGCACCAGTGCCGTGCGGATGGCAGCGCTGCTGGTCGGGTGGTTCAGCACGAAGCGCTGATCGTGCTCACGCGAGAACACCAGCACATGCGTGCCGCACACGCCCACTTGCGGCGTGGCGCGCAGGAACTCCAGCTGACGCGCCAGGCGCTCGGGCTGGGCCAGATCGTCCGAGTCGAGCCGGGCGACGAATTCGGAATCGCTCTGTGCCAGGCCGTCATTGATCGAACGTGCCACCCCCTGAGAGCTCTCGTGATGGACCAGACGCAGCTTCAGCCGGCCGGCAAAGCTTTCGGCAATGGCAACAGTTTCATCGCTGGAGCCGTCATTGACGAGCACCAGCTCGAAGTCCTTGAAGCTCTGGGAGGCCAGGCTCTCCAGACTCTCGGCCAAGGTGGCCGCCGCATTGCGGGCCGGCATGACGACGGAAATCAGGGGCATCTCGATAGGTCCTTGCGGCGCGCAGCCGGCGGCTCAAAACCAGTTTTGCGGCAAGTCCAGGCCGACGCTGCGTATCAACGCCTTGCGCTGCTCACGCCAGGCCTCATTGGGCGCAGGCCAGCGGCGGTAGATGTGCAGGAAGTCCAGCACCACGGTCTGGTCGTTGGAGCTTTCCGAGCTGCCGCGGCGCGTGCCCGGATTGACGTCCTTATGCACCACTGCACCACCACCGGCATAGTGGCGCGGCATGGCCTTGGCACAGACCGCCAGCAGAAAGTCCCAGTCCTCTTGCGAAGCCAGATGCGGATCGACTTCGCAGCCCTGCAGCACGCTGCGGCGAAAGGCCAGCGCGTTGTTCGGGATGAAATTCTTCAGGTGCAGGGTCTCAACCGGCACATGGCCCAGCGGCACCGCGTCGCGCTGCAGAAACTCGACGCCGGACTCGCTGCGGTTCTCCTTGACCACCTGGATGTCGGAGAACAGCACCTGCGCCTGCGGGCCTTGCGCCTGGATCGCCGCAGCGAGCGCGGCCAGGTGATGCGGCTCCAGGCTGTCGTCGTCGTCCAGAAACAGCACCCACTCGCCCTGCGCGGCGCGCACGCCGGCGTTGCGGCTCTCGGCCGGACCGGGTCGGCCATTGCGCTTGATGAAGACATCCTGCGGCCTCAGCAGCTCGGCCACGGCGGCGGCGGTGCCGGCATCCAGCGCGTCAGCGACCACGACGATCTCGAAATCCTGCACGCTCTGCGCCAGGATGCTGCCCAGCGAGCGGCGCAGCAGCGACGCGCGCAGGTGGGTGGTGACGATGAAACTGAATTGAGGGGCCATGGCGCTCAGCGCAAGGGAGTCATAACGCCGCGGCCCATGGACCACATCAGGGCGACGGCCTGCTGGCCGTCGAAGATGGCGTTCACATGGGCGACGCGCAGGCCATAGTAGTCGGCCTCGGAGCCCATCACGTCGAACAGCGAGCGCCGGCCCAGCTGCTGCCACTGCTGCAGCGTGGAGGCCCGCACACGGTCACTGTTGCGCAGCAGTTCGACGATGCGGCGCGCGCGATCAAAGGCGGACAAGGCCGATTCATGCATGTCAGCCATGCGATAGCGGCGCGACTCGATCGCGTCCTCGCGTTGCAGTCGCACCGCCTCGGCACGCTTGCGGGCAGCGTTGATACCCGGATCCGCACTGGCGTTGTAGAGCGGAATGTTGACGTTGACGCCGGCGACGAAATCCCCGCCCTTGCCCTGCCCCGCGATTGCCGCCCCATTGAGCAGCACATTGACCTGGGTCTTGTAGCCCGCCGCCACCGACTCGGCATAGCGCGACTGGGCACGCTCCTGCGCGGCGAGCTGGGCCACTTCGGGAGCCAGTTCGACATCACGCTGCATCTCGCCCAGCTCGGGCACCTGGGTCAGCAGTGCCGAGTAGCTGGCGCTGGCCGGCAGTTCTTCGCCAACGAAGCGCTTCAGGCGAATCTCGGTCTGGCGCAGTGCCGAGTGCGTCTGTTCGACGGCCAGCTCGGCCTGCTGGCGGTTCTTCTGCGCCTGCACCAGCTCGCTGGCGCGGCCGCGGTCCTGCTTGACGATGAATTCGAGCGCCTCGACCAGGCAGGCCATCTTGCGCACATACTGACCATAGACCTGGATCTGCAGCTGATAACGGCTGCGGTCCATGGCCAGCGACACGGTCTGCAGCGCCAACTGCTGCTCGGCATTGATCAGGCCATGGCGGGCCGATTCGGCCAACTGGCTGCGCCAGGCCGCCAGCTGGCTCAGGCGGCCGGAATCAAACAGCGGCGCCGTGACATTGATGCTGATCGTGCCCTTGGGTCCGTGCTCAAGCGGCAGCCCATCGGTCTTGCTGCCCACCTGCGACAGCATGCCGCCCAGGCTGACCTGAGGCATGCGCGAGGCCCGCGCCTCTTCCCACTCGTAGCGCGCCGCCTGGGCCAGCAGCGTCACCGCGCCGACCGACTGGCTGCGCTGGATGGCTGTCTGCACCAGTTGCTGCAGCTGGATGCGCGGGTCAGCGTTGCTGGTCTCGAACATGCTCGCATCGCGCCCCGCGCTGGACGGCAGCGCATCCTCCTCGCCGCAGCGGCTCTGGCGCGACTCGGCGGGCGCAGCGGCGACCGGTTCGGGCGCAGGCTTGGCCACGCGAGCGGCCGGCTTAGCCTTGGCAGGCGCCGCCAGGCCGGAAGCAGCCGGCGCCAGCAGCAGCACAGCCGCGGCCAGACTCTGTGCCAGCACCGCTTTTGCGGAAACTTGAGGGCGATCTGTGTGAGGACTCGACATAAGCGGTACTTCAACACAGCGCGGCGCCGCTGAAGGGCCGAACAACTCGACCGGGCGGCCTCAAATCGATGGTCAGGCGTTCTGGCTCGGGCCCAAGCAAAGCGGCCCCCGCAGGGGCCGCAAGCAACAAGGCCATCCGCTCGGCCTCAGCGTTCGCGCATCGCCTCGCGCACCTTGAGCATCGGCTGCAGCAGAAAGCCCATTACCGAGCGCTCGCCGGTCTTGATCTCGACCGTCGCATTCATGCCCGGGATCACCTGCACCGCCTCGCCCTTGTAGCGCAGCGTGCTGCGCTCCGAACGGATCAGCACCCGGTAGTAGCGCCCGTCGCCGCCCTTGGCATCGGCTTCGCCGAGCGCATCCGGGCTGATGTATTCCACCCGCCCTTCCAGACCGCCAAAGATGTTGTAGTCGAAGCCGGCCAGCTTGACCCGGGCGGTCTGGCCCACGCGCAGAAAACCCACCTCCTTGGGCTTGATGCGGGCATCGATCAGCACCGCGTCCGTGAGCGGGACGATTTCCATGATCGGCGAACCGGTCGTGATGACGCCGCCCAGCGTGTTGGCGCGGATGTTCTTGACCAGGCCGCGCACCGGGGAGGTCAGCACGGTGCGCTTGAGGGCGTCGTCGCGCACCACCATCTGCTCTTCCTGCATCGCCAGCTCGTTCTGCAGCTTGACCAGCTCTGAACTGGCCTCCTGGCGGAAGCGGCTGATGCGCTCGGCGCGCTGCTGCTGCAACTCGTTGACCTGGCGCGTCAGGCGCATCACCTCGACATCCGACATCAAGCCCCTGGCCGCCATGTCCTGCGCCACTTTCTGCTCGCGCTGCAGCAGGGCCGTGCTGCGGCCGATGCTGGACACGGCTTCCTCGAGCAGACGCCGACGCGCCTCGAAGGCCTCGGTCTCGGCGGCCACCAGGGCGGGCACGGCCTTCAGCTCAGACGGGAACTGCAGCGGGCGGCCGCTGGCCTCCGCACTGAGGCGGGCCAGCGTGGCCTTGACGGCCAAGCGCTTGACCTGGCCCTCGTTCTGCTGCGCTTCGACGCGCGTCGGGTCCAGGCGCGCCAGGATCTGGCCCTGCTCCACACGCTCGCCTTCACGCACCAGCAGCTCACGCAGGATGCCCACCTCGGCACTGGCAATCACTTGCTCGCGCCCGTCAGGCACGATGCGCCCCTCGCTGCGGCTGACCTGATCAACCTGGGCCAGCGAGGCCCAGGCAATGGCCACCAGCAAGGTGGCCAGCATCAGATACAACACCCAGGTGACGCGCGGCAGCGGCTCGTCCACATGGGCCGTGGCCAGGCTGCTGAGAAACTGTCCTTCGCTGCGGGAAACCGTCATGAGCCGACCTCTGATCTCATACCGAGGCGGAGCGCTGCACCGGCTGCGCGGCCGGATGCATGTGCAGATTGCCGGCGTTCTGATCGCCAGGCGCAGGGGCTGTCGGGCGCACACCGGACAGCGCCGCCAGCACCTGGTCGCGCGGGCCGTCCATCACCAGACGGCCGGAGTCCATCACGACGATGCGCGAGACCAGTTCCAGCACGGCCGGCCGGTGGGTCACCACCACCAGCGTGCAGTCGCCTGCGGCGTCGCGCAGCTGGCGCAGGAAGGCCACCTCGGACTGCGCATCCATCGAGCTGGTGGGCTCGTCCATCAAGAGAATCTGCGGCTTGGTCACCAGGCTGCGCGCCAGCGCCACCAGCTGACGCTGGCCACCGGACAGCAGGTTGCCCATCTCGCCGACCGGCAGATCCCAGCCCATCGGATGGGCGGCAATCACACGGTCCAGGCCCGTGAGGCGGGCCACCTCGACCAGACGCGCAGCGTCGATCTGCGAGCGGCCCATCAGCACGTTGTCGCGCAGCGTGCCGTGGAACAGACGCGGGTCCTGCGAGACGAAGCCGACGCGGGCGCGGAACTCGGCCGGGTCGACCTGGCGCAGGTCGATGCCGTCGACGTCGACCATGCCCTCGGTCGGCTGATACAGACCGGCCAGCAGTCGCAGCACGGTGGACTTGCCGCTGCCGATGCGGCCCAGCACAGCCACCCGTTCACCCGCCTTCAGGCGCAGCGTGACGGCGCGCAGCACCTTGGGCGCGCTGCCGCCGGGCACGGACGGCGGATAGGCAAAGCCGACATCGTGCAGGCCGACGCTGCCGGTGATGCGCGCCAACGGCACATAGTTGCGGCCGGCCTCGCGTTCGGTGGGACGGGCCATCAGTTCATTGAGGGCCAGCATCGCGGCGCGCGCGCCCTGATAGCGTGCAGCCAGGCTGACCACACTGCCCAGAGGCGCGATCGCGCGGCCGGCAAACATCACCGCGCCAATCAGCGCACCGGAGCTGATGATGCCGTCGTTGATCAGGTAGACGCCCCAGACCAGCATCACCAGCGTGATGGCCTGCTGCATCGTCATCGCGATGTTGTTGCTCCAGCTGTGCCAGCCGCGCGTGCGCATCGCCGAATCAGCGGCCACGGCATTGCTGGTCTCGTAGCGGTGGATGAAGCGGCCTTCGGCGCCCGAGGTTTTCAGATCCTCCAGCCCTTCGATGGCTTCCACCATGGTGCCGTTCAGATCGGCCGTCTCGGTCATATTGGTGCGCACTGCGCGCCGCAGATGTCCCTGGATGGCCCAGGTGAGGCCCATGATCAGCGGAATAGCCAGCACCAGCACCCAGCCCAGCGGGCCGCCGATGACGAAGCACATCGCGACGAAGATCACGATGAAGGGCACGTCCGAAACGACCGAGATGCTGGCGGACGCAAAGAAGTCGCGCACTGCTTCGATCTGGCCGACGGTGGCCGCATAGGAGCCGGCCGACGCCGGCTTGTGCTCCATCCGCACGCCCAAGGTCTGGCGGAACATCTTGGAGCCGATGATCAGATCGGTCTTGCGCCCCGCGACGTCGATCAGGTGGGCCCGCAGGCCACGCGCGAACAGGTCGAACACCAGCGCCAGGCCCGCGCCGATGGCCAGGGTCCAGAGCGTGACGAAGCTCTGGTTGGGAATGACCTTGTCGTAGATGACCATGGTCACCAGGCCCGACACCAGCATCAGCACATTGCTCAGCAAGGCCGCCAGCATCGAGGCGCGGTAGTAAGGCATGAAGCGCTTGAGCGTGCCCCACAGCCAATGGCCGCCAGCCGGCGCCTGCTGCAGCACCTGGCTGCCGCGGTTGGCCTGCGAGGTCTCGGGCAACGTGGCCAGCAGCATGAAGCCGCTGTATTCGCTTTCCAGTTCCTCGGCGCTGGCGGTGCAGACATTGGCGTCGGCACCGGGGAACACGACCTCGTACTGGGTCGGCGCGCCGTCGCTGGCATCCAGGCGGCGCACCAGCACGCAGGCGTCGCCGCCATTCAGCAGCAGCACGGCGGGCAGCAGCAGTGCGCTGACCTCGCCGATCTTCTTGCGCACCAGACCGGCGTTGTAGCCGGCTTCCTGCATCAGGCGCAGCGCCTGGTCTGGTCCCAAGGCACCATCGGCTGGGCCGCCGGCGCGCAGCGATTCAGCCGAACGAGCGCGCCCATGGTGGCGGGTCAGCCAGACCAGGGCATGCAGCAGCGGGTCGCCAATGTCCTGCTCGGCGGCCTGCGCTTCCCAATCATTGCCTGCCTCGGCCTGGGGTTCGGGCGCGCTGCTCCCGTCGGCCGCCAGATAAAGGCTGGGCGTGCCGGCTCGCTTGGCGCCGTCGGCGCCGTCGAAGAAGGGATCGTGTCGCTGCGTCACTGTGCTCTTTCAGCTTGGTGCGCTCGGTCAGGCCGGGTCGCGGCGGCGCCGCTCCAGGGCCAGGGTTTCCAACTTGTCTTCCAGCTCGCGCACGAAGCCGGGGATATCAAACAGTCTGGACGCGCGGCGTGCTCGCGCAAGTAGCGCTTGTAAGACGCGGCCCGCGCCGGGTTGCGGCCGATCTGCACCGCGCGCTGCTCATACTCCTGCAGCGACTCGGTGATCAGGTCAGGCAGCCCCACATGCGTGAGCAGGCTGCCGGCCATGCGCGAGATGTAGCTGCGGCCCGAGCGCGTCAGGATCGGCGCACCGGCCCACAGGCAGTCGCTGGCGGTGGTGCCGGCATTGAAGGGAAAGGTGTCCAGCACCAGATCGGCCAGCGCGAAACGAGCGATGTACTCGGCCGGCGTGACCCGCGGCGCGAAGATCAGGCGCTCTGCGGCGATGCCGTGCTCGGCCGCCACGCGCAGCATATTGGCCTTGGACCATTCGTTGTCGGCCAGCAGCCACAGCACGCTGCCCTCCACCTGCTGGACGATGCGCATCCAGCAGCGGTACATCTCTTCGGTGAACTTGTGGTTGTTGTTGAAGGACGCGAACACGAAGGCGTCCTCGGGCAGCTGGTACTGCGCACGGGTCGGTGCCGGGCCGACATCGCGCCGGCGGTCGCTGATCTGGTAGCTGTGGTGTTCCAGGTAGATCGGCTTCTCGCTGCAATAGGGCAGGTACTCCGGCGGCATCGCGAAACGGTCGGCAATGATCCATTCAACGCCGGGAATCGCCGAGGTGGCCGGCAGGCCCAGATAGCTGACCTGCACTGGCGCCGGCTTGTAGGCCAGGATGTTGGGGCGCGCGCCGCTGGTCAGGCCCTGCAGGTCGATCAGCACATCAATGCCGGTCTCGGCGATCAGCCGCGCGGCGGCTTCATCGGTCAGACCCTTCAGGCGGTGGTGCTTGTCCATCCCGGCCAGGATGCGGGCACGCTGCGCCGTGCCATCGTCGCGGCTCCAGCAGAATGCATGCACCTCGAAGCGGCTGCGGTCGTGCAGCTCGAACAGTTCAGGCGTCAGCAGGCCCACCGCGTGCATGCACAGGTCGCCCGAGAGATAGCCAATCTTGATGCGGCCATCCCGCCTGGCCTTGGCATGGCGCAGGTGGTAGGGCTGCTCCTTGTACTTGACGACTTTCTCCAGCACGAAGCGCTGCGAAGTCATCAGCTGCAAGACGGGATCGTCGCTGACATTGAGCATGGCCAGCAGCGAAGTGCTGGTCAGCAGCTGGTTGTGGGTGACCTCGCCCACCGTCTGGTAGACCGGCCAGTCGCATTGCTTCTGGCGGATGTGCACATAGTGCTGGGCCACGTCGGACTGGTCCGCCTTCAGTTCCAGGCTGCGGCGCATCAGCGCCTGGCTTTCGGCAAAACGCTTCTCCTGCTCCAGCAGGCGCGCCATATTGTTCAGCGCATGCAGGCGCAGCTCCAGCGGGTCGGAGCCGACGGCATCCAGCGGCAATGTCAGGTCGGCCACCGCGCGCCATTCAGCCAGCGCGTCTTCGATCTTGCCCAGATGCTCCAACTGGTGGCCCAGATTGAGCCGGGCCTGCGTGAAGTTGGGTTTCAACGCCAGCGCCTGGCGGTACACCTGCTCGGCCTCGGCATGGCGCAGCAAGCCGCCCAGCACCGTGCCCAGGTTGTAGCAGGCCACCGGCACGTAGGCGCGGCTGGATGCGGGCGCGGCAGCGATCCAGGCCTGATGGAGCTGCACCGTCGCCTCGGACAAGCCTTGCGCCTGCAAGCTGTTGGCGGCTTCCATCAGCTCGGGCAGGCCCAGGCAGCCGGCACGCGACGCAGCCAGCAGCTGCTCCCAGCGCGGCACAAGCGCGGCGGGAACACTGAGGGTCTGAGGGCTGGGCTGGGACATGTCCATGACGATAGGGGCCAGGTCGGCACGAAGCTGTGGCTGATCTCGATGGTAGTGGCGGGCCTGCTGCCGAGGCCGCCGATTAGGCTGGCGAAACCCAGCCTGTTCCAGGCATGGCATCCCCCTGCATTGCCCTGTGGAATCAATCACGCCGCGCGCCCGCAGCGGATCTGGGGCGGCAAGTCCGCGCTATTCAGGCCTTCAGCCCCAGGACGCCTTGCCGAGAATCAAAGGGCAAGGTCGACATTGCCCGGAGGTCAAGGCGGCTCGACCCAAGACAGAACAAGGCTCAAGCCATGCTGAATGCACTATTGACTCGTTGGAGGCGGCCGACCGAGGCCCGCCAGGACCTGGGGGAAAGCACCTTGCCCAGCGCGCCCATGCCGCTGGCGCAGCAGCGCTCTGGAGATTCGCTGCTGCAGAGCCTGCTGCGCTGGCTGCCCGGCGATCCCGACCCCTGGGGCGGACTGTCAAAACCAAATCTGAAGCCAAGCCTGCTGCCCCAGTTGCGCGGCGAATTCATGGCCTGCCTGCGCGGCCTGCAGCACACCGATGAACTGGAGCGCAGCATCGGCCGGGCCCGCTGCCTGCGCGACTTCTGGCACCTGCGCGGCGCTGTCTATACCGAAGTGGCGCGCCACTACAGCCAGGCCGAGGCCGAAAGCCGTCTCACCGCCCTCGCCCCCTTCTTCCATGACTACCAGGCGACACTGCCGCCCGGTGCCAAGCGGCACTGATGAGATCCCCAAGCCCGAGAATCCAGCCGTGATTGAACTGACCCTGCGGGAGATCCCGAACTTCCCGCCGCCTTGGAGCTATGTCTGTGCCCAGCGTCCGGAAGACCGGCGCGGGCGCCTGGCCGCACGCCAGGCCTTCGTCAGCCTGAAGCTCTGCTTCACCCGCGCCGCCGCCGAGGCCCGCGGCAGCGCCTCCGAAGAACTGCGCCGCCTGGTGCGCCAGGCCTGCGAGCCCATCGAGCTGTGGCTCTTGCGCGCGCCACTGCTGGCCGCGCTGCCGGACGACATCGATCAGGTGGAGCAGCACAGGCTGGCCATCGAGCAGGCGTTGCGTCAGGTCTACCCGGGCCGGCCAGGCCAGGCCTGAAGCTTGCGCCCCGCCCCGGAGCCGGGTGCGGAACGAATGTGTAGCGGCATGTTGCTCTGCGGCAGACCCCGATGCCGGGCGGCCAAAAGGCAGGGCAGAATGAGCCGCAGCACACCATGAACATCATCATCCTCGACGACTATCAGGACGCCGTCCGCAAGCTGCGCTGCGCAGCCAAGCTGGATGCCCTGAATGCCAAGGTCTTCACCAACACCGTCAAGGGCATCGGCCAGCTGTCAGTGCGGCTGCGCGATGCCGAAGTGCTGGTGCTGATTCGCGAACGCACCCACTTTCCACGTCAACTGCTGGAAAAACTGCCCAAACTCAAGCTGATCGCGCAGACCGGACGGGTCGGCTCGCACATCGATGTCGAGGCCTGCACCCGCCTGGGCATCGCGGTGGCCGAAGGGGTCGGCTCGCCGACCGCGCCTGCCGAGCTGACCTGGGCCTTGATCATGGCGGCGATGCGGCGCCTGCCGCAGTACATCGGCAATCTCAAGCATGGCGCCTGGCAGCAGGCCGGGTTGAAGGCGGCATCGATGCCGCCGAACTTCGGCGTCGGCATGGTGCTGCGTGGCAAAACCCTGGGCGTCTGGGGCTACGGCAAGATCGGCAAGCTGGTGGCCGGCTATGGCCGCGCCTTCGGCATGCAGGTGCAGATCTGGGGCAGCGAGGCCTCGCGCCTGGCCGCCCAGAGCGACGGCTACCAGACCGCGGAGAGCCGCGAAGCCTTCTTCGAAAGCAGCGATGTGGTCACCATGCATCTGCGCCTGGGCGAGGCCACGCGCGGCGTCGTCGGCGCCGAGGACCTGGCGCGGATGAAGCCCACGGCCTTGTTCGTCAACACCTCGCGCGCCGAGCTGGTGTCGGACGGCACCCTGGTCTCGGCACTGAACCGCGGCCGCCCCGGCATGGCGGCGGTCGACGTGTTCGAGAGCGAGCCCATCCTGCAAGGCCACCCGCTGCTGCGGCTGGAGAACGCGGTGTGCACGCCGCATATCGGCTATGTCGAGCAGGACAGCTACGAGCTCTACTTCGACGCGGCCTTCGACAACATCCTTGCCTTCATCCGTGGCGAGCCCAGGAACCTCGTCAATCCCGAGGCGCTGAAGGTTCTGCGGTGATCATCGGTGGCGCGACAGCCGCGCCCGCCTCGCTGAGCGCGCTGTTCTGGGCCTTCTCGCGCCTGGCGCTGCAGGGCTTTGGCGGTGTGATCGCGGTGGCGCAGCGCGAGCTGGTCGAGCGCCTGGGCTGGATGACTCGCGAGGACTTCGTCGAGTCTCTGGCCGCCGCCCAGGTGCTGCCCGGCCCCAATGTGATCAATCTGTCGCTGATGATCGGCGACAAGTTCTTCGGCCTGCGTGGCGCCTTTGTCGCGCTGGCCGGCATGCTGTGCTTTCCAGCCCTGATCGTGCTCAGCCTGGCCGCGCTGGCTGGCCACTACCTGGAACTGCCTCAGGTGGCCGGAGCGCTGCGCGGCATGGGCGCCGTGTCGGCCGGCTTGATCATCGCCACAGCGGTGAAGCTGCTGCCGGCCATGAAAGCCAGCCCGCTGGGCCTGCGGCCTGCGCTGCTGCTCTCCGGGCTGGCCATCGTGGCGATTGCCGTCATGCGGGTGCCGCTGATCTGGGTGGTGCTGGGCCTGGGCGGTCTGGGCGTCCTGCTGGCGGCGCGCCGCCTGCGCCGTGACAAGGCCGGGCCATGAACGCCAGCGCGCTGTCGGCGGCCGACTTCCTGGCGCTTTTTCTGCAGTTCCTGTCGCTGTCGCTGCTGTCGATCGGCGGCGCGATCAGCACCGTGCCCGAGATGCACCGCTTCCTGGTGCTGCAGAAAGGCTGGCTGAGCGACACCCAGTTCACCAGTTCCATCGCGCTGGCACAGGCCGCCCCTGGGCCCAACATCTTGCTCGTCGCGGTGCTGGGCTGGAACACCGCCGGCTGGCTGGGTGCGGCCGTAGCCATGCTGGGCATCATGCTGCCCTCCACGACCCTGGTGCTGGCCGCCAGCCGTTGGGCCGAAGCCAACCGCGAGACGCTGGCCGTGCGCGCCTTCACTGCGGGCATGGCGCCGCTGACGCTGGGACTGCTGTGGGCCACCGGCTGGTTGCTGGCCCAGCCCTATCTGGCCGACCCCGCGCATCGCCTGACGACGCTGGCGCTGATCGTGCTGACCGTGCTGGGCGTGCTGCGAACCAAGCTCAGCCTGGTGTGGATGGTGCTGGCAGGCGGGGTGCTGGGGGCGCTAGGCTGGGTGTGAAGCCGCCTGCCAAGCGGACTTGGCTCAGCCCTCTTTGGTACCGAAGATCTTGTCGCCGGCGTCGCCGAGGCCGGGGATGATGTAGCCCTGCTCGTTCAGATGGCTGTCAACCGCCGCCGTCCAGCAACGCACTTCGGGATGAGCGGCCTGCAAGGCTGCCACGCCCTCGGGCGCCGCCACCAGTACCAGTGCGCGAATGTCCTTGCAGCCACGCGCCTTGAGCAAGTCGACAGTGGCGATCATCGAACCGGCCGTCGCCAGCATGGGGTCGACGATCAGTGCCGTACGCTCGTCAAGTTGGCCGACGAAGCGGTCGAAGTAGTTGACTGGCTTGAGCGTCTCATGGTCGCGCGCCAGGCCGACCACGCTGACCTTGGCGTTGGGCATCATGTCCAGCACGCCGTCCAGCATGCCCAGACCGGCACGCAGGATGGGCACCACGGTGACCTTGCGGCCAGCGATCTGGTCCACCTCGGTCGGGCCGCTCCAGCACTCGATGGTGGTCTTCTCCAGCGGGAAGTCTGCAGTGGCCTCGTAGGCCAGCAAGCGCGCCACCTCGCCGGTGAGCTCGCGGAACTTCTTGGTCGAGATATCGGCCTCGCGCATCAGGCCGATCTTGTGCTTGACCAGAGGGTGTTTGACTTCGATGACGGGCATGGTGCGGCCGCTTCTTCTTGAATGCTAGGAATGAGCGGGATTATCCGCGCTGGCGCAGGGCCTCAAACAGGCACACGCCGGCCGCAACCGAGACGTTCAGGCTCTCGACCGCGCCCTTCATCGGGATGCGCACCAGCTCGTCGCAGGTCTTGGCGGTCAGCTGGCGCATGCCCTCGCCTTCGGCACCCAGCACCAGGGCCACCGGCCCCTTCAGGTCCAGGTCGTAGATCGACTTCTCGGCCTGGTCCGAGGTGCCGATCACCCAGATGTCGCGCTCCTTCAGTTCATTGAGCGTGCGCGCCAGGTTGGTCACCATCAGATAGGGCACGGTCTCGGCCGCGCCGCTGGCCACCTTGGCCACGGTGGCGTTCAAGCCCACCGCGTGGTCCTTGGGCGCGACCACCGCATGCGCGCCAGCACCATCGGCCACGCGCAGGCAGGCGCCCAGATTGTGCGGATCGGTCACGCCATCCAGCACCAGCAGCAGCGGCTTGTCGCCACCGGCTTCGACGCCGTCCAGCACATCGTCCAGCGAATGCAGCTGGGCCACCGCATGCACCCGCGCCACCACACCCTGGTGGCGGTGCGTGCCGCACATGGCTTTCAGGCGGTCGTCATCGCTGTCGACCAGCTTGGCGCCGGCGGCTTGTGCTCGCTCGACGAACTGGCGCATGCGCTGGTCGCGGCGGGTGGCGTCGACGTGGATCTCGACGATGGAGGCAGGCGCGGTCTTCAGCCGCACGGTGACGGCATGAAAGCCGAAAAGAATCTTGGGAGCGCTACTCATGCTCGCATGGTAGCGCCCCGAGGCAAGCCTCAGTAGCCAAGCTGCTTGGAATAGGCCGCGCGCGCCGCCAGCGCGGTGTCGGGGAAGTCCGAGAACAGGCCGTCGATGCCGGTGCTGTAGAACAGCTGGTATTCCTTGGCCGGATCGCCGCCGAAGTCAAAGGCCAGACCTCCCTTTTCATTGCGGAAGGTGTAGGCGTGCACGAACAGGCCGGCCTTGTGGGCATCCGCCACCAGGCTGGTGGCCGGCGTGCTGGAGGCATCGGCCCAATCCAGCTTGCCGTCGCCGTTCACGTCCCGCCCGCTGCCGTCAGCGTTCAGCGTCCACTTCAGGCTGGCGATATAGGGCTTCCAGGGGCCGATGCCGTCGGCATAGGTCTTGATCTCGGCCAGGCCGGCCGGCGTGACCATGGCGCTGTAGAGGCGCTTGTCACCGGCCTTGGTCCAGTCGTACGGGCGGTCCCAGGGGGCGGCAAAGGTCAGATTGCCGGTCTTGAAGTCCACCCAGTCAGCGTCGATCAGCTGCACCATGCGGACATTCAAGCCCTTGCTGCGCATGTACTTCAGGCTGCCCGGCTCAAAGCTCTGCACGAACACCGGCGCCGTCTTGCTGTTCCAGCCGGCCGCCACCAAGGTGGCGATCAGCTTGTCCTCCAGCCGCAGCCCCTGCTCGACATGGAAGGTCGGGTGCTTGGTTTCCGGATAGACCGCGATGTTGCGGCCCTTCTCCAGGCTCTTGGCCTTGGCCAAAGCGACGATCTCGTCAAAGGTCGGCACCTTGAACTTGCCGTCATTGGCCTGCGGACGGCTGGCCGGGGCGATCTTGGCACCCAGCGTCTTCAGCTCAGCCAGCGTGAAGTCGCCGACGAACCAGTCGGTGGTGGCGATGCCGTCCATCATCTTGGTGCTCTTGCGGCTGGCGAACTCGGGCTTGTCGGCCACATTCGTCGTGCCTGACAGCATCGGCTCATGGCGGGCCACCAGCACGCCGTCCTTGGTCATCACCAGGTCCGGCTCGATGGCATCGGCGCCCTGCTCGATGGCCAGCGTGTAGGACTCGATGGTGTGCTCGGGCAGATAGCCCGATGCGCCGCGATGGCCCACCACCAGCGGCTTGGCGCCGTCCAGCGTCAGATAAGGCTGCGGGTCATCGCCGCCGCCACAGGCGGCCAACAAAGCAGCCGCCGCCAGCGCGGACAACAGGACCTTGGAGGGAAAACTGGGGAACACTCGCTTCATGGATTGCTTTCTTTATCGTCGGCAGTCGATCGGATACGCTGCAACGATGACAGCCTACGATGACAGCCGCATGAAGCGCGCACCCTACTAAGAGGGATAGACAGCGCGCAGCAGCGCCAGCGCCCCAATCAGTAGCGGCTGATGCAGCATGTAAAAGCTCAGCGACCAGCGCCCCAGCAGCGCCAGCGGCTGCAGCGAGCCGCTGACTGCACCCGCCAGCACCTGAGGCCGCGCCTGCAGCAGCCAGCGCCCGAGGGCAAAACCCCACAGCATCATGCCGATCCAGGGCAGCAGCGGCACATAGTCTTCGGTGACGGGCTTGCGCGTCACCAGGCCGAGCCAGTGGGTCCAGCGGCTGTCGAAGAAGGGATGCGCAAACAGCTGGGGTGCCAGCAAGGCGGCAGCCCCCAGCAGCAGCAAGGCCCAGCCCGGCAGGCGCGGCCCCAGCAGACGCAGCAGGATCAGCATCACGGCCATCGCATGCAGCACGCCGAAGCTGATGAAGCTGCGCGGAAACATCAGCCAGGAGCCGGCCGACACCAGCAGCGCGCAGGCCGCCACCTGGGCCCAGCGGCGCCAGAAGCGCGCCCAGCTCTGGCCCTGCTGCACCGCCACCGCCTGGCCCAGACCGGCGCACAGCAGGAACAGGCTGACGATGGCGCTGCGCTGCCAGGTCCAGAAGGGATCTCGATAGAAGTCCGCCGCAACAAAGCGGAAATGATTGAGGTCGAAGATGAAATGAAACAGCGCCATCCAGACAATGGCGCCGCCACGCAAGGCGTCCAGCCGGTCGTAGCGGCCGCTCGTCCGGGGGTCAGGGCTTGCCTGGGCGTGCTGTATCGTCGTTCCTTTCATCGCGGGCGAAGTCTAGGCCCTGTTAGCACGACGGCAGTAAGTCCTGCTGCCGTCGTGTTGACAGGCCCTCGCACTTGAAGGCCGCGCTTCCGTCCACACCTGCCCTTCACCATGTCGATCGCCCAGCCCACTCCGAACCGCTTCCGTCTTCTTGGCGCCCTGACCCTGGGCACTGCGCTGGTGCTGGGCGGCGCCTGGCTGTGGCCCGGCCTGGTGCAGGGCAAAGGCACGCCGGGCGCACAGCCGCGCGCCGTGCAGGCCCGCGGCCCGCTGCTGGCGGCCGAGCAGACGCATATCGACGTATTCCGCCGCAGCTCGCCCTCGGTCGTGCACATCACCACGCTGGCGCTGCAGCGCGACATGTTCTCGATGAACGTCACCGAGGTGCCGCGCGGCACCGGCTCGGGCTTCATCTGGGACGACAGCGGCCACATCGTGACCAACTTCCATGTCATCCAGGGCGCCAATGCTGCCAAGGTGACGCTGGCCGACCAGAGCAGCTATGAGGCCGAACTGGTCGGCGCTTTCGAGGACCGCGATCTGGCGGTGCTGCGCATCAAGGCGCCCAGGGACAAGCTGCCGCCGATCCCGCTGGGCGCCAGCCGCGACCTGCAGGTGGGCCAGCAGGTCTATGCGATCGGCAACCCCTTCGGCCTGGACCAGACCCTGACCACCGGCATCGTCTCGGCGCTGGGCCGCGAGATCGAGTCGATGAACCGGCGCAAGATCCGCGGCGCGATCCAGACCGATGCGGCCATCAACCCGGGCAACTCAGGCGGGCCGCTGCTGGATTCGGCCGGCCGGCTGATCGGCGTCAACACCTCGATCTACAGCCCCAGCGGCGCCAGCGCCGGCATCGGCTTTGCCATCCCCGTCGACGAGGTCAACCGCGTGGTGCCGCGCCTGATCCGCGACGGCCGCTTCATCCGGCCAGCGCTGGGCGTGACCGCCGGGCCGCAGCAGCTGGCGCAGGCGCTGCGCCTGCCCAAGGGCGTGGCCCTGGTGGAAGTCGGCGCGGGCAGCCCGGCGGCCAAGGCGGGACTGCAGCCCTTCAAGCGCGGCCGCGACGGCCGTATCGTCAATGGCGATGTGATCACCGCGGTCAACGGCCAGGCTGTCGAGGACATGGACGATATGCTGGCGCAACTGGAAGCGCGCCAGATCGGTGATCAGCTGACGCTGACGGTCTGGAACAGCGGCAAGGCGCGCCAGGTGAGCGTGGAGCTGGGACGCTCCAGCAACTGACCCCACCGCCAACCTGCTCAGGCTGTCGCCTGACGGGAAGGCTTGTGATACTGTGGCGAAAAACCGCTGAAGGCGCTGCAGTCCATGCCCCCCTCGACGGCCTTTGCCCACCGCTCGACACCGCTCGTCGCCTACTGGCCAGTCTGGCTGTGCTTGCTGCTGAGCTTGGCGCTTGGCCTGCTGGTGCAGCGCCAGGAGCAGCACGCCTGGCGTGCGCAGCAGCGTGAAAGCATTGAAGAGCGGCTGACCGTCCTGCGTGACCGGCTGGAAGCGTCGGGCCAGGCCACTTTCGCCCCGACCCAGAGCCTGGCCACCATGATTCAGGTGGACGGCGGGCTGAATGAACTGCGTTTCGCCCAAGCCATCGAACGCGCCTTGCATCTCTTGCCGCATCTGCGCAGCGTGGTGGCCGCCCCCGACAACATTGCCCGGCATGTCTACCCGCTGGCCGGCAACGAGGCGGTGCTGAATCTCGACTACCGGACGATTCCGGCGCAATGGGCGCAGATAGAGGCGGCGAAGCGCCTGGGCAAGCCGATGCTGCGTGCGCCGGTGCCGCTGGTGCAGGGCGGCCTGGGTGTGATTCAGCGCAGCCCCGTCTACCTGCGCACGCCGGGCGCTGAGCCGCGCTACTGGGGCACGGTGTCGGCGGTTGCGGACTTGCCGCGTTTCATCGCCAGCGCCGGCCTTGGCGACGAAGCCAAGCTCGAACTCGCGCTGCATGAGCGCACGGCCGACGGACGCGCGGGCGCCAGGATCTGGGGCACGGCGGTGCTGGACAAGCTGGCGGAACAAGACCGGCTGAGCCGAATGGTGCGGCTGCCCGGCGCTGAGTGGCTGTTGCTCGCTCGCCCGGCACAGGGCTGGGAACGGGCCGCTTTCTGGAGCCCGATGCTGGCAACGCTGTGGGGCGGCTGCGCCCTGGTCACTCTGCTGGTGGGCCTGCTGACCCGGATGTGGCGCATCCAGTGCCGTGACAACGAAGCGCTCAGCCGCGAGGTCGAGCAGGGCCTGCTGATGAGGACAGAGCTGGAAGCCTCGCAGGCGCGCTTCCGCACCCTGGCAGTCCTGGCCAGCGACTGGGTCTGGGAACAGGACGCCGACCTGCGCTTCACCTACATCTCCCGCGTGGCCGAGCAGGCCAGCAACACGGCCAGCAATCTGGTGCTGGGCTACAGGCGCTGGGAATCTCCTGCACTGCTGCCAGGCACTGACTGGGAGGCCCACCGCCTCAGCCTCGAACGGCGTGAAACCTTCCGGGACTTCGAGTACGCCCAGGTGTCGGCCGACGGCACGACACGCTACGTCAGCGTCTCAGGCGCCCCGGTCTTCGATGCCGACGGCGTGTTCACGGGCTACCGCGGCACAGGACGCGATG
This sequence comes from Roseateles sp., assembly GCA_015657635.1. Taxonomy (GTDB): domain Bacteria; phylum Pseudomonadota; class Gammaproteobacteria; order Burkholderiales; family Burkholderiaceae_C; genus JACDQM01. The sequence continues at coordinate 1,458 of JACDQM010000084.1, read as the reverse complement.
TGACCGTGCAAAGAAGGGCCGAGGCGGCGCTGCGCGCCTCCCAGGCCGAGCTGGAGTCGGCCCGCGACCGGCTGCAGGCCGTTCTCGATGCCGCGACGGAGGTGGCCATCATCGCCACCGATGCCCAGGACCAGATCACCGTCTTCAGCCGAGGCGCTGAACGCATGCTGGGCTACGGCGAGGCGCAAGTCCTCGGCCAGAGTCCCCGTCAATGGCATCTGGCTGAAGAAATCGACGCCCGCGCGACATCCTTGAGCCAGCAACTGGGTCGCTCCGTGAAAGCGGGTGAAGCCTTCACCGCCCGTGCGCTGGACGAGGGAAGCGACACCCAGGTCTGGACCATGGTGCGCCGCGATGGAAGCCGGCTGGAGGTCTCCTTGACGGTGAGCGTGGTCTATTCGCGCGAGGGCGAGTTGATCGGCTTCCTGGGCGTCGCCCGGGACATCAGCGCGCAGCGCCAGGCAGAGCGGGATCTTCGCGCACTCAATACCGAACTGGAGTCGCGCGTCGCCGCACGAACCTCCGAGCTGGCCGATACCCTGAACACGCTGCAGCATGCGCAGGTCGAGCTGCTTCGGGCCGAACGCATGGCTGCGCTGGGTTCGCTGGTGGCGGGTGTCGCCCACGAACTGAACACCCCGCTGGGCAACTGCCTGACCACGGCCTCCACACTCGAAGCCCGCAGCGTGGAGCTGAAAAACGAGTTGTCCACTGGCGCGATGCGCCGCGCCACGCTGGATCGGTATCTGGACGACACCAGCACCGCCACCAGCATCCTGCTACGTGGACTCACCAGTGCCTGCGATCTGGTTCAGCACTTCAAGCAGCTTTCGGTCGACCAGACCAGCGAGCAGCGCCGCAGCTTTGCACTTGAAAGCGTGGTTGCCGATGTCCTGGGCTTGGCGCGCGCGCGCTGGAAGGTCACGCCCTACCGTATCGAGACCGCCCTGCAGGCGCTGCCGCAAGCACTCGACAGCTATCCCGGAGCGCTGGGACAGGTGCTGTCCAATCTGATGCAGAACGCCCTGATGCACGCGTTTGAGGGGCGCCATGAAGGCGTGCTGCGGATCAGCTGCAAACCGCTGGATGCACGGCATTTCGAGCTGCGGGTCGAGGACGATGGCGTCGGCATGACCGAGGAGGTGCGCCAGCGCGCCTTCGATCCCTTCTTCACCACCAAGCTTGGCCGTGGCGGCACCGGCTTGGGCCTCAACATCGTCTACAACATCGTCAATGATGTGCTGGGCGGACGCCTGGAGTTGACGCAGCGCGAGGGGGGCGGCACCTGTTTCCTTTTTTGCCTGCCTTACGTGGCGCCGCAATTGCGCCCCACAGGGACGGAGCGGCGCGGCAGCAGCGCGCCCGAGGAGCACCTCGAACCGCAGCCTGCGGCAGGGCACGGCAGGCCGCACTGAACGGCGCGTTCACGCCTAGGAGTCTGCGCGGCAGAAGGCGTTG
>JACDQM010000007.1 GCA_015657635.1 Roseateles sp. | reverse complement strand
GCTCGCCGAACAACAGCATCAGGTTGACGCCATGCCGGCGCATGCCGGTGTCGGACACCAGCAGATCCAGCGTGACGCTGGCCAGATCATCGGCCGCGGGCTCGACGAAGGGGTCGCGGTCGGTATGGAATATCTTCAGGTAGTGGCCGCAGTCGTCACAGGTCTCGGCCTGCACTGCGCCGATGCTGGCGCCGGTTGCGGGCAGCTCATGGCCCTCACCAGCCTGCAGCTGCTGATAGGCCAGCGAGCGTCCGGACAGGCAGTGCGGGCACTGGATGCGCACCATATGCCACTCGGTGGCGCACAGCGAGCAATGCAGATAGCGCTGCCCCGCCACGCCGCCCACCTCGCGCGTGATGCTGGCGGTAGGCCGGCTGCCGCAGCAGGGGCACACCGTCTCGTCTTCGATGCGCAGGAAGGCGGGCATGCCCTCCGCGCCATGGCGGGCCTCGGTCTGCTGCACCAGGGCCACCCAGTAGCACTGCAGCGCCGCGGCCACCAGCGGTGCGGCGGCCATGTCCAGGCCCAGGGTCACGCCGGTGAGCAGGCAGTCGGCCTGGCGCTCCAGCCAGTCGGGCTCGGCCTTCAGCAAGGCCTGCAGCGCAGGCTGCGCACCCTCGGGCGCACGCGGCAGCAGTTCCGTGACGATGCTGCGCAAGGCCGCATGCCAGGCCGGATCACGCGGCCAGTCAGCCGCAGGCAGCGGCGGTCGGCCGAGCGCGCGTGCGCCCGCAATCTGGGCGCCTGTCGGCAGTGGCAGTGTCGGCACGGTGGGCAGCACCAGATGCTGGGCTTGCGTCAGATCGGCCATGAAGATCAGGTAGTCGCGCATCGCGTGCGAAGCCGCCAGCTGGCGCAGGCGCAAGGCCCGCTCGGCGAACAGCGTGGCGCCATCCGGCAGGCGCAGATGCTGCACCTCGCCACCGGCACGTGCCGCAATCTCTTCGGGCGACATCACCTTGATCGTCGCCTGGGCGGGAAGCCCTGCTGCCATGCTGCTTGTCTCCATGATCTTCTTTGAATGGGGGTCCGGCGGGCTTGCACCCGCCGGACAGGCGTCAAGCTTACTTGCCGCGTGTGACCTCAGAGTGCCACAAAGGATGGTTCTTCTTGGCCCAGGCTTCGCTGACGGTGCCACGCGTCATCGCACGCACCGTCCCCTTGACCCAGATCGCCGCGTAGACATGCATGATGGTCGCCAGCACCAGCACCACCGCCGAGATCGAGTGCAGCAGCACGGCCGCGCGGATCACGTCGATGGGAAAGTAGTGCGCGAACCACGGGCGCCAGAACATGAAGCCCGTCACCAGCAGCACGAACAGGCTGATCGCCAGCGTCCAGAACACCATCTTCTGCCCGTAGTTGTACTTGCCCACGGGCGGCAGGCCGTCCTTCTTGCCTTTCAGCATCTCGCCCATCTTGGCCTTCCAGGCCTTGTCGCCCTCGTTGAAGGCGTTGTCAGCCTTCAAGCGGAAGAACAGGCCGAGGAAGCAGAGCACCATCGCCAGCCCCAGGAAGGGATGGAGGATGCGCGCCCAGGAGCCGCCACCGAACAGGTGCGAGAAGAAAAACAGGCTGGGATGGAAGAAAGCGAGACCGGACAGGCCGGCGAGCACGAACAACAGGGCCACGGCCCAGTGGTTCATGCGATCGCGATCCTCATAGCGACGAAGGTATTTCATGACGACTCCTTCTCATCCGACGACTCGGACTCCACCGGACCGACCTTCATGTAGTGGAAGAACCCGGCCACCACCGCGCCCACCATGCCGGCCACGGCGAGCGGCTTGGCGATGCCCTTCCAGACCGACACCATCGGGTTGATGTGCGGATTGGCCGGCAGGTCTTCCAGCTCAGGCTTGTCGGCATGCTTGAGAACGTACATCACATGCGTGCCGCCGACGCCCTGCGGGTTGTAGAGCCCGGCGTTCTTGAAGCCGCGCTCCTGCAACTCGCCCGCGCGCTTCTCGCCGTAGGCCACCATATCCTGCTTGGTGCCGAAGCCGATCGCGCCAGTCGGACAGGTCTTCACGCAGGCCGGCTCCAGACCGACGCTGACGCGGTCCGAGCACAGCGTGCACTTGTAGGCCTTGTTGTCCTTCTTGCTGATGCGGGGCACATCGAAGGGGCAGCCGGCGACGCAGTAGCCGCAGCCGATGCAGTTCTCCGAGATGAAGTCGACGATGCCGTTGCTGTACTTGACGATGGCGCCCGGGGCCGGACAGGCCTTCAGGCAGCCCGGCTCGTCGCAGTGCATGCAGCCGTCCTTGCGGATCAGCCATTCGAGGCTGCCCCCGTCGGGCTCCACCTCGAAGAACTTCATCACCGTCCACGAACTCGGCGTCAGGTCCGCCGGGTTGTCGTAGACGCCGATGTTGTCGCCGATCTCATCGCGCAGATCGTTCCAGTTCATGCACGCGACCTGGCAGGCCTTGCAGCCGATGCACTTGGACTCGTCGATGAGCTTGGCGACCTCGGGCGTCGATCGCACCTGGGGCGTTGCGGTTGTCGTGGCCGAACGGGCGACCACGTCTTGGCTTTGTAGGCTGGACATGGTTTACACCTTTTCGATGTTGACGAGGAAGGCCTTGAACTCGGGCGTTTGCGAGTTCGCGTCGCCGACGAAGGGGGTCAGCGCATTGGCCAGATAGCCGTTCTGCGTGACGCCCTTGAAACCCCAGTGGATGGGGATGCCGACGTGGTGGACCTTCTTGCCGTTGACGTCCAGGCCCTTCATGCGCTTGGTCACGACGCAAGCTGCGACGACCTCACCGCGATTGCTGCGCACCTTGACCTTGTCGCCCTGCTTGATGCCCTTCTCCTTGGCCAGCTCCTCGCCGATCTCCACGAACGGCGCCGGCTGCACGATGGCATTGCTGCGTGAGTGCTTGGTCCAGTAGTGCAGGTGCTCGGTCAGGCGATAGGTGGTCGCCGCATACGGGAAGTCCTCCTTCTTGCCAAAGGCCTCCATATCGCCCTTGTAGACCCGAGCGGCCGGATTGGAGACGGCCTTGGGGTTGGTCGGGCACATCAGGTTGACACCCACGGGCGTCTCGAAGGGCTCGTAGTGCTCGGGGAAGGGACCTTCGGCCATGCCGATGGCGTGCAGACGTGCCACGCCCTCAGGGTTCATGATGAAAGCGCCCACGCCCTGCTCAGGTGCCGCATCAGGACGCATGTCCGGGATGTCGGCCCCGCCCGCCCAGCTCGTACCGTTCCAGGCCAGGTATTTGCGGCTCGGATCCCAAGGCTTGCCATCCTTGTCCGCGCTGGCGCGGTTGTAGAGGATGCGGCGGTTGGCCGGCCATGCAAAGCCCCAGTTGGCATGCACGCCGAGGCCTGTCGGGTCGGAGTTGTCACGCCGCGCCGTCAGATTGCCCGCCTGGCTCCAGCAACCGGCATAGATCCAGTTGCCGCAAGCCGTCGTGCCGTCATCGCGCAGCACCGCAAAGCCCGGCACCTGCTCGCCGGCCTTGACGATCGGTTGTGGCGGCGGTGCATTCGGCGCAGGTGGCGGCAGCGGGATGGGCTTGCCTTTCTCGTCGAGCTTGGGCGCCGGCGGCGGTGCGTAAAGATCAGCCAGCGCGCGGCCGCTGATCTCACGCAGCACCTCGGCGGGCGACGGCACATTGGGCACCACATAGGGCCAGGCCAGCGCGGCCACCGGCTCGGGCAGCGTGCCACCGTCCTTGGCGTACATGCCGCGCAGCTTCGTGAACAGGCGCGCCATGATTTCCGAGTCCGTCTTGGCCTCGCCCGGAGGATCGACCGCCTTCTCCTTCCAGCTGATCACGCGGCTGGAATTGGTGAAGGAGCCGGTCTCTTCGGCAAAGCAGCTGGTCGGGAAGCGGAACACCTCGGTCTGGATCTTGGCCGGATCCACATCGTTGAGTGGTCCGAAGTTCTTCCAGAACTCGCTGGTTTCAGTTTCCAGCGGATCCATGATGACCAGGTACTTCAGCTTGGTCAGCGCGGCAGACAGCTTCTTCTTGTTCGGCACCGCCGCCAGGGGGTTGAAGCCCTGGCAGATGAAGCCGTTCATCTTGCCGTTGTGCATGCGCTCGAACATGGCCAGCACATCGTAGGCACCGTCACGCTTGGGCAGCCAGTCGTAGGCGAAGTCGTTGTCCTTCGTCGCGGCGGCACCGTAGTAAGCCTTCATCAGGCTGGTGTGCCACTTCGGGAAGTTCTGCGGGAAGTTCATCTGGTTCGGGCGCAGCGCCTTGGGCGTGCGCGCCTTCAGATAGGTCTCGCGGTCGACATCGGCCTCGGTCGGCGAGCTCAGATAGCCCGACAGCACCTCCGAGTAGGCGCACATATCGGTGATGCCCTGCACATTCGCGTGGCCGCGCAGTGCATTGATGCCACCGCCCGGCCGGCCCATATTGCCCAGCAGCAGCTGGATCATGGCCATGGTGCGGATGTTCTGCGAGCCCACCGAGTGCTGCGTCCAGCCCAGTGCGTAGCAGATGGTCATCACCTTGTTGGTGGCGGCCGTGCCGGCAATGTGCTCGCACACCTTCAGGAACTGGTCCTTGGGCGTGCCGGTGATCTTGGACACCATCTCCGGCGTGTAGCGGCTGTAGTGCTTCTTCATCTGCTGGAACACGCACTGCGGGTCCTGCATCGAATTGTCCACCTTGACGAAGCCGTCCTCGCCGAGTTGGTAGCCCCAGCTCGCCTTGTCGTAGCTGCGCTTCTCCTGGTTGTAGCCACTGAAGAAGCCGTTGTCGAACGCGAAGCCCTCCTTCACCAGGAAGGTCGAGTCGGTGTTCAGCTTCACATAGTCGTGATGGATCTTGTCGTTCGTCAGCAGGTAGTTGATCACCCCGCCGAGAAACGCAATGTCCGTTCCGACACGGATGGGCGCGTAGTAGTCCGCCACCGCGGCCGAGCGCGTGAAGCGCGGATCGACCACGACCAGCTTGGCCTTGCGTTGCTGCATGGCCTCGGTCACCCACTTGAAACCGCAGGGGTGTGCTTCGGCGGCATTGCCGCCCATGATGAGAACGAGATCCGTGTTCTTGATATCAGTCCACGAATTGGTCATCGCTCCGCGACCGAAAGTCGGGCCCAGACTGGACACCGTCGGTGCGTGTCAGATGCGTGCTTGTGTGTCCAGGGTGACGATCCCCAGACCACGAGCGATCTTGACGCTCAAATAACCAGATTCGTTGGAGGACGCGGAAGAGATCAGGAAACCGGTGGTGTTCCAGCGGTTCACCGTGACGGTCTTGCCGTCCTTCTCGACCGTCTTGACCAGATTGGCATCGCGGTCGGCCTTCATGTGCTTGGCCACGCGGGTCAGCGCGTCTTCCCAGCTGATGCGCTTCCAGTCGGCGCTGCCAGGCTCACGCACCTGCGGGAACTTGACGCGATTCGGGCTCTGGATCATGTCCATCACACCGGCACCCTTCGGGCACAGCGTGCCGCGGTTCACCGGGTGATCGGGATCACCCTCGACGTGAACGATGGTCGACTTGACGTTCTTCGCCTTGTCGCCCAGCGTGTACATGATGAGTCCGCAGCTGACCGAGCAATACGGGCAGGTGCTGCGGGTTTCGGTGGTCCGGGAAAGCTTGAATGCGCGCGTTTCGGCGAGAGCCGCCGTGGGCGAGAAGCCCAGCGCTGCAAGACTGGATGCTGCCAGTCCTGCTCCGCTTACCCGGAAGAACTTCCTCCGGTTCATGTCCATCTGATTTGCCTCCATGCGGGCTGATCCCGCGCTTGGGTTCGGATCCAACTGCAAGGCCGTCACGCGACACGCCATCCGATTCCCGCACAAAGCGCGCGGCTTGTCCATCCAGGGTCCGCCCTCACACAAAGTGACGCCCAAGCAAGCCGGACATGCCAGTTTGTCCGCCCCGGCCAGCTTGTCAGCCAACTGGCGAGCTCAGAACGACAAACTGTCGCAAGCCCTGACCCCACTCATGGCTAACCCGTAGACAGACTGTCGCAAGTTGAGCGCCTATTGGCGGCGCAGCGTTGATAGGCACTCTGCAAACTTGTGCGCACCGCGCATCGCCACTGGGCGCAAACACAACATGCTGCGCCGCAGCACCGAACGACAGGGCCCCACTCAGGCCGTTTCAGGCTCGGGAATGAAGCGATCAAAGCCGCTGTAGACCAGGAAGTGCCGACCCTTGGCGCGTCCGATCAGGCACAGGCCCAGGCGGGCTGCCAGCGCCTGCCCCATCTGTGTCACGCCATTGCGCGATACCACGATGGGCACGCCCATCAGCGCCGCCTTCATCACCATCTCGCTGGTCAGGCGGCCGGTGGTGTAGAAGGCGACCGGCGCCGCCAGCTCAGCGCGCTCGAGCTGCAGCATCCACAGCCAGCCGGCGATGGTGTCGATCGCGTTGTGGCGGCCCACGTCCTCGACATGGCACAACATCGTGTCGCCTGCGAACAGCGCACAGCCGTGCACCGAGCCGGCCTGTTTGTAGATGCTGTCGACGCTGCGCAGTTCGGCCAGCATGGCGTACAGCGCGCGCTGCGAAAAGTGCGCCGCAGCCGGTGGCGGCAATGGGCTCGCCTCGATGGCCTGCAGCTGATCGCCAAACACAGTGCCCTGGCCGCAGCCCGTGGTGACGGTGCGCCGGGCGGTTCGCTCAGCCAAGCCGGGCAGGCCAGCGCGTGTCTTGACTGCGGCGGCGCCGACCTCCCAGTCCACCGTGATGGACTCGATGGCGTCGGGGCCATCGATCAGCCCTTGGTTGCGCAGATAGCCCAGCACCAGCAACTCGGGCTGCTCGCCCAGCGTCATCAGCGTCACCAGTTCGCGCTTGTCGATGTAGAGCGTCAAGGCCCGCTCGGCGGGGATGTTGAGGCTGCGCAGCAGGCCATGCTCATCCAGCACCTCGACGGCATGGGTCAGGGGCGCCCGAGCCTGACTCAGGCGGGGCAGCAAGGCAGCGCGGGCTCGGGTCGACGACATGCGCCGCATTGTCCGCTGAGCTAAAGTGCCGCGGTGATGCAAGAGCTCTCCACCCTCCCGCTGGGCCAAGCCCCAAGAATGGACTGGCCCACCAGCGCCGTGCTGGTGGTGGATGACGAGGAAGGCATGCGCAACTTCCTGGTCAAGACGCTCGCCTCACGCTGCGGCCAGGTGATCTCGGCCAGCAGCGCTGAGGACGGTGAGGCGCTGGTGGCGCAGCAGCGCTTCGACTTGATCGTGCTGGACATCAGCCTGCCCGGCAAACGCGGGCTGGACTGGCTGCGCGAGCTGCGCGAACAGGGCAACAGCTGCGAGGTGATCCTGATCACCGCCTTCGCCGATCTGGACACCGCCATCGAGGCACTACGCATCGGCGCGTCCGATTTCATCCTCAAGCCGTTCCGGCTGACCCAGCTGCTGAATGCCGTCAAGCACAGCCTGGAGCGTGCGCGCCTGGCGCGCGAGAACTATGTGCTGCGCCGCACGCTGTCGCAGCGCAGCGCGGTGGCGAGTGCACTGCTGGGCGATTCAGCGGTGATGCGCACGTTGCGCCAGAGCCTGCAGCGCGCCGCGCCCGTGGACAGCACGGTGCTGCTGTGCGGCGAGTCGGGCTCGGGCAAGGAGCTGGCCGCGCAGGCACTGCATCGCGGCAGCGCGCGCGCGGCCGGGCCCTTCGTGCCGGTGAACTGCGCCTTGATGTCGCCCGAACTGGTGGAGGCCGAGCTGTTCGGCCACGCGGCAGATCCCGGCACGCTGAGCCACGCGGCGCGCGATGGCCTGTTCTATTACGCCCAGGGCGGCACGCTGTTTCTGGACGAGGTGGCCGAGCTGCCGCTGGCGGCGCAGGGCAAGCTGCTGCGGGTGCTGGAGGAGCGGCAGATCCGCCCCGTCGGCAGCGAACAGCGCATTGCGGTGGACCTGCGCATCATCGCGGCCACCAACCGCCAGCTGAACGAGGAAGTGGCAGCCGGGCGTTTCCGAAAAGACCTCTACTACCGACTGCAGGTGGTGGAGCTGAGCCTGCCGCCGCTGCGCGAACACAAGCAGGACATCCCCGCCATGGCCCGGCACTTCATTGACGAACTGGCGCCGCGCCTGGGCGTGGAGCCGATCCTGCTGGGCGAGCAGGAACTGGCCTATCTGCAGCAGTACGACTGGCCGGGCAATGTGCGCGAGCTGCGCAACCTGATCGAGCGCTCGCTGATCCTGGGCTCGCTGAATGTCTCGGCCCTCTACCCCGGCTTTGCCGGTGAAGCCCGGGTCGACAGCAGCATGCCAGCGACCGAGCCACTCACCACGGATCTGCACACGCTGGAGCGGCGCCACATCATGGCCGTGCTGGGATCGGTGCAGGGCGACAAGGCGCAGGCGGCACGGCTGCTTGGCATCTCCAAGCGCACGCTAGAACGACGCTTTGCCGAATGGGGCTCGCAGGCCTGATCGATGCGGGCGCAATTTCCATCAGCTGCTGCAGCGGACACGGCCGCAGCCACGGCGACAACGCGTCCGACCGTGAGCATCCGCAGCAAGCTGCTGGCCTTGAGCCTGCTGCCGCTGTGCGGCGTGCTGCCCCTGCTCGGGCTGATCCTGGTCTACTGGGGCGACGCCGCCTTTGATCGGCTGCTGGTCACCAAGGTGCGCAGCGACCTGGCGGTGGCGAATGGCTATTTCGAACGGGTCCAGGCCGAGGTCGGCAGCGGCACGCAAGCCGCGGCCGATGCCCACAAGCTGGTGCGCCTGCTGGAGGCGCAGACGCTGGACGGCGTCCCTGCCCTGCTCGGCGAGGCGCGTCGGCGGCATGGGCTCGAATTTCTCAATCTGCTGGCGCCTGACGGCACGCTGCTTGCCAGCGAGCTGGGCGCCGTCGAATCGGGCCATCGGATGCCCATCCTGGTGGCGGACACCTCCGGCTCGCAGGCCTCGGTGGCTGTGCTTGAGCCTGAGCAGTTCGAGCCGATCGCACCAGCCCTGATGGACCGGCTTGCGGTGCCGCTGCTGCCGACGCTGAACGCCGCACCGACCGAGCGGCAGGTCGAGCAACGCGCGATGGTGATGATTGCGCGCGCACCGGTGCACGATGCGGCCGGCCGCCTGCGTGGCCACCTGCAAGGCGGTGTGCTGCTGAACCGCAATCTTGGCTTCATCGATCACATCAACGAGATCGTCTACCCGGAGGGCTCGCTGCCGCCGCTCAGCAAGGGCACGGCGACGCTCTTCCTCGACGATGTGCGCATCAGCACCAATGTGCGGCTGTTCGAGAGTTCGCGCGGCGAGCGTGCTATCGGCACACGCGTGTCCCAACAGGTGCGCGAGCAGGTGCTGGGCCAGGGCGGCACCTGGCTGGCCCGCGCCTTTGTCGTCAACGACTGGTATGTCTCGGCCTATCAGCCGCTGCTGGACAAGGACGGGCGCCGCATCGGCATGCTTTACGTGGGCTTTCTGGAACAGCCATTTCTGTGGGCCAAGTACGGCGTGCTGGCCGGCGTGGCATTCGTGTTTCTGGCCGTGATGCTAGTTGCCGCCTGGGCCTCGCTGCGCTGGGCGCGCAGCATCTTCAAACCCGTGGAGCGGATGGCTCGCACCATGCAGAAGGTCGAAGCCGGCGACAGCGCTGCGCGGGTCGGCGTGCTGAGCTCGCACGATGAGCTGGGGGCGCTGGCATCTCACCTGGATCACCTGCTGGACACGGTCGATGACAAGACCCGCGCGCTGCAGCGCTGGGGCGAGGAGCTGGACCGCAAGGTCGCCGAGCGCACCCAGGACCTGCAGGCCGCCCAGCATCAGTTGGTGAAAAGCGAAAAGATGGCGGCCGTCGGACAGCTGACGGCCAGCATCGCGCACGAGATCAACAACCCCATCGGCGTGATCCAGGGCAATCTGGACCTGATGCGCGAACTGCTCGGGCCGGCCGCCGCGCCGGCGCAATCCGAGATCCGCCTCATGGACCAGCAGATCGAGCGCATGCGCCTGATCGTGACCCAGCTGCTGCAGTACGCGCGGCCCACCGAATATGCAGGTTATGTGGAACAGGTCGACACGGCCGATGCGCTGGACAGCAGCCTGCTGCTGGTCGACCATCAATTGCAGCGCAGCAAGGTGCAGGTGCTGCGCGACGACAAGGCCAGCCGCGAGGTCGGCATCAACCGGCAGGAGCTACAGCAGGTGCTGATCAACCTGCTGCTGAATGCCGCGCAAGCCATGCCGGACGGCGGCCAGCTGACGCTGAGCACGCAGGATTGGGACGATGCCGATGGACAAGCGGTCGGCGTGCGCATCACCGTGTGCGATACCGGGCCGGGCTTGAGCCCCAGCATGCATGAGCGCCTGTTCCAGCCCTTCGCGACGACCAAGAGCGACGGCACCGGGCTGGGGCTGTGGATCAGCCGCAGCCTCGTGGAGCGCTATGGCGGCGATCTGCGCGCCGAGACCGGCATCAGCCCTGGCGCCTGCTTCAGCCTGTGGCTGCGCAGCGACCCGATCCAGACCCCGCAAGCGGCCGACTGAAGCGCAGCCGGCCGCAAAGGGCTCAGGTGGTCTTCGAGATCGAGATGCTCGGGAACTTGCTGGAGTAGTCCTTCGCCTGCTTGGCGATCTTCACCGCCACCTGGCGGGCCAGGGCCTTGTACAGGCCGGCGATCTCGCCATCCGGTTCGGCGATCACAGTGGGGCGGCCCGCATCGGCCTGTTCACGGATGCTCAGCGCCAGCGGCAGCCCGCCCAGGTAGTCGATCCCGTACTCGGCCGCCATGCGCTTGCCGCCGTCGGCGCCAAAGATGTGCTCGGCATGGCCGCAGTTGGAGCAGATGTGCACGGCCATGTTCTCGACGATGCCCAGAATGGGAACGCCCACCTTCTCGAACATCTTCAGGCCCTTCTTGGCGTCGATCAGGGCGATGTCCTGCGGCGTCGTCACGATCACCGCGCCCGTCACCGGCACTCGCTGCGACAGGGTCAGCTGGATGTCGCCGGTGCCCGGCGGCATGTCGATGATCAGGTAGTCCAGATCCTGCCAGCGGGTCTGGCGCAGCAACTGCTCCAGCGCCTGCGTGGCCATCGGCCCGCGCCAGATCATGGCCTGATCGGGCTCGATCATGAAACCGATGGACATCAGCTGCACGCCATGGGCCATCATGGGCTCCATCAGCTTGCCATCCTGGCTCTCGGGGCGGCCGCTGGCGCCCATCATCATCGGCTGGCTCGGGCCGTAGATGTCCGCATCCAGCAGGCCAACGCGCGCGCCTTCAGCCGCGAGCGCCAAAGCCAGATTGGCGGCCGTCGTGCTCTTGCCGACACCGCCCTTGCCGGAAGCCACGGCCACGATGTTCTTGACCCCCGACAGCAGCTGCACACCGCGCTGCACCGCATGCGCGATGACCTTGCTGCTGAGCGAAACGCTCACATTGGCCACGCCCGGCACGGAGCGGGCGGCGGCCACCAGAGCGGCGCGCAAGCCGTCGACCTGACTGGCCGCCGGATAGCCCAGTTCCACGTCGAAGGACACATCAGCGCCTTGCAGACGCAGGTTCTTGAGCTGCTTGGTCGAGACGAAGTCCTGCTGCGTGTTGGGGTCGATGACCGCCTGCAAGGCCTGGAGCAACGCTGATTCTTGAATGGCTGACATGCAACTCTCTTGGCTAGTGTTCGAGCGGGGCGCAGTCTAGCCGAGGCGGCCCGGCACACGAGCCTAGGGGTTTGTGACAGGTGTGCGCGCCGCGGACGAGCCGGCTACTCGCGGCAGCGCCCGCCCGCCAGCACAAAGCAAAAAGGACTTGCCAGCGCGGCAAGTCCTTTTTGTTGAAACCAAGAAATTTGGTGGGCCCTGAAGGATTCGAACCTTCGACCAACGGATTAAGAGTCCGCTGCTCTACCAACTGAGCTAAGGACCCACGAAACCACATGACTGGTGGGTTGTGCAGGATTCGAACCTGCGACCAACGGATTAAAAGTCCGCTGCTCTACCGACTGAGCTAACAACCCCCGTTTCAGCAGAGCCTCAGATTATAGGCAAGCTCAACTTTGATCCGCAAGATATTTTGGCGGTAGATCCATAAAAATCTTCACCAGCTCAGCGGCAGCGGCCATTCCAAAGCTGGCCGTCACGGCGACGCTGGAGCCATAGCCATGGCAATTCAGGCTGCCATCTGACTCGCCCTCGAAGCTGCAGGCCGCGTCCTGGGGTCGAAGCACCGCTTCACGCGAAAACACGCAACGCACCCCCATGCGCCCTTGCCGCGCAGCACCGTACTGCTTGCGCAACGCTGACGCAAGGCAGCCAGCAAGGGGTCATGGGTCAGCAAGCCCAGGTCTTCGATCTCCAGCGCCTGCGGCTGGCGCTTGCCGCCTGCCGCACCGACACCGACAAAGGGCAGACGCTCAGCCAGCGCCCAGCCCGCCAGGCAGGCCTTGGCACGCACCTGATCGCAAGCGTCAATCAAGCCGTCGATGGTCTGACTGGCCAGCAGCGCAGGCCAGTTCTGTTCATCGACGAACTCGTCGATGACGCGGACTTTGCAGCCGGGGTGGATATCGGCGATGCGCCGGCTCAAGGCCTCGCCCTTGGCCATGCCCAGTGTCGAGCTGAGCGCCTGCACCTGGCGATTGATATTGGATTCGGCGACGTGATCCAGATCGATCAAAGTCAGCTCAGCCACACCCATGCGAGCCAAGGCCTCGACAGCCCAGGAGCCGACGCCGCCAAGCCCGACGACGGCAAAGCGTGCGGCACGCAGGCGCGCATAGCAGGCGTCGCCATAAAGCCGGCGCAGGCCGCCAAAGCGCCGCTCGCTGTCAACATCGCTCGGCGCGCTCAGGTCGGCAACGCTCACGCCATGCGCTCCAGCCGCCACATCTGAAAGCGCAGGCCCGCAATCGCACCCACGATGATGCCGGCGAAGGCGATAAAACTGCCCAGGCTCAAGGTCGACACGCCGGACAAGCCCTGGCCCACAGTGCAACCCATGGCCACCACGCCGCCAACCCCCATCAAGACCGCTCCGATGATGTGATTCGCCGTGTCCTCGACGCCGCGAAACCCCTCCCAGCGGAAGCTGCGCGTCAGCAGCGAATAGAGTGCCGAACCGACGATCACACCCAGTGTCGAGACGATGGCCAGAGTCAGCACCTTGCTCTTGTCGCTGAAGTACATCAGCCAATCCATGGTGTAGGCCACCGGTGCGGTGAAGGTCAGCGATTCCATGCGCTGATTGGTGCTGCCCAGAAACGCCGCCTCCAGCGTCTCAGGATGCTCGGCCAGATAGCCCATCACGCCGGACACCCACCAGAAGCCGACGACCAGCGCGCCGAGGCCAATTCCGCCCAGCAGCACATCCGCGCTGCGCCCCTCGGCGCGAAACAGAGCCCACAGCACCAGCCCGCCGCCGACCAGCACACCCAGCAGCAAGGCAGCCTGCGTCTTGGCCAGGCCCAGCAACGGCGCCAGCAGCGAGGGCAGGTCCTGCCCGGTGGCGAGTTCCACAAACACCTTGTCGACCGTGCCGACACGCGCGACGGCGGTGATGCCTTTGAGGGTCGCGAACGCCGCAAAACCCATCACCACGAACACCACCAGGGACTTCAGATTGCCCGAACCGATGCGCAGCAAGGTCTTGTTGCCGCAGCCCGAAGCCAGCACCATGCCGAAGCCGAACAGCAGCCCGCCGCTCAGGTAGGACAGCCACAACAGGCGCGAGCCGGTGTAGATGCTGTTGCCCGCGTCGATCCAGCCCAGCCAGACCATCGCATTGAAGCCCAGCATGGCCACGCCGATGGCAAGGATCCACATGCGCATGCGGGCCCAGTCGCCCATGTTGACGATGTCAGCGACCGCTCCCATGGTGCAGAAATGCGTGCGCTGCGCCAAGGCGCCAAACAGCACAGCCAAGCCGAAACCCGCCCACAACACGTGCTGGCCCAGAGAGATGATGTCGATATCCTGCATGTCGCGAATTCTAGAGTGCAAGAAAAACAAAGCCCCCGCCACGCTTGTGGCGAGGGCTTCGTGAGCAAGCTGTGCCGCCCAATCAGCTGCAGATTGCCCGCTTACTTCAGTGAGGCTAGGCGCTCCTTCGCCGCCTGAGCCGCTTCGGTGCCCGGGTAGGCCTTGAGCAGGTCCTCAAGACTGCGGCGTGCGCCCTTCACTTCCTTCAGCTCGATCTGGCAATTGGCCGTCGCCAACAAGGCCTCGGCCGCCCGCGGGTGGGTCGGACTGGCCTTGATGAAGGCACGGAAGGTCTCGATCGCTTCCTTGTAGTCGCGCTTGCCGTAAAAGGCATTTCCGAGCCAGAAACGCACCGAGTCCGCGTAGCCGCTGGCCGGATAGCGGCGCTGAAAGCCAGACAGCGCGGCAGCGGCCTCAACGAAATCGCCACGCCGCACCAGGCCGATGGCTGCCTCGTACTGCCGCTTTTCGTCCGGATCGACCTGGAACTCGCGACCGTCCAGCGCCACCTTCTGCGGCTCCAGAGGGCGCAGCCTTGCGTCCAGGCTCTGCGCCTGATCGGTCAGCTTGCGTTGCGTGTCCGACAGATCCCGTGCGAGTTGCTCGTTCTGCCCGCGCAACTTGGCCATCTCGGCCCGCAACACCTCGAGCTGAGCGTTCAAGTCCAGCAGGCTGCGACGCAGTTGGCTGACCTGCTCGGCCAGCTGGCCGGTCTGCGACTCGGCGGCTTGGCGCTGGGCCTCATCGAGCTTCTGCAGACGAGCGCGCAGATCGAGAATGGCCCGGCGGGCTTCATCATCCTCGAACAGCGCATGGGCCGGTCCGCTGGC
>JACDQM010000083.1 GCA_015657635.1 Roseateles sp. | reverse complement strand
CGAGCCCTGGCGGCAGGCTTGCTGGGCGCCAGCCTGGCCTTGCCGAGCGTCGGTGCCAAGCCCGTCGTGCGCTGGCTGGTTCAGGAAGTGCCGCCGCATTTCAGCTATGCGGCCGGGCGGCCGCCGCAAATGTGGCCGATCTTGGCAATGGCGAACGCGACGGTTTCCTGCGGCTGCTGATCGGCCAGATGCCCCAGTATCAGCATGAGTTCGTCGAGGCCAGCCTGCCGCGCTTCGAGTTGATGGTGCGCGGTGGCGAGACCTTGTGTTCGGTGCTCCACAAGCGCCTGCCAGAGCGCTTGGCCAACCGCTACTTCACGCCGATGTTCCCGGCTCCGAGTTCGCGCCAGATTCAGCTGGTGATCCGTCGGGACCGGCTGGAACGCGTGCAGTCGCTGGGCACGCCCGTCGCGGTTGCGACGCTGCTGCAGGTGCCAGGCTTGAAGGGCCTAGTCGCCCGCGAACGCTCTTTCGGCAGCACGCTGGATGCGCTGCTGAAGCCCGCGCAGGGCCGGGCCTTGGATACGGTGGTGACGACCAACACCCGCACCTTGTTGGCGATGCTGCGCGCCGGACGCATGGACTACACGCTTGAGCATGCAGATACGGTGCAGCAGTTCCTGCGCGACAGCCCCGAGGCGACCCCGGCAGGGCGGGCTGAGGCCGATCTGTTGATACTTCCCATCGCCGAGCTGGAAGGCCTGGACATGGCCTATGCCTCCTGCTCCAGGAGCAAGCCGGGGCGCGAGCAGATCGAGGCGATCGATGCCGCCGTGCGGCGGCTGGCTCAGGATCCGCGCCGCGAGGCCTGGCTGCGTGCCTGGCTGGGTGAGTCGGCTGGTGCGGCAGAGCGGGCCCGGCTGATCCGCTTCCTCGATGACCGGGCCCGCCGGGGTCCGCAGATCGAGTGAGTCGGCCACCCAAGCTGGCGCTGCCGATGCGCGACGGTGTCAGCGCCAGCGCGCTGCACTGCCCGGCCGGCGACTGGCGGCTGTTGATCGACTTTCTGAGCGAGCGCCTGCCCCTGGTGCCGCGCACTGAGTGGCTGGCGCGCTTGACGCGCGCCGAGGTGCTTGACGAGGCGGGCCGGCCTCTGGCACCGGACGCAAGCTACCGCAGCGGCGTGCGGCTGTACTACTACCGCCAGCTGGACGCCGAGCCGCACATTCCTTTCGAGGAAAAGGTGCTGTTCCAGGATGACTGGCTGGTGGTGGCCGACAAGCCGCATTTCCTGCCGGTCACGCCCAAGGGCCGCTATGTGCAGCAGACCCTGCTGACGCGGCTGAAGAAGCGCCTGGGCATCGCCACCCTGACGCCGATCCATCGCATCGACCGCGAGACGGCCGGCCTGACGGTCTTCTCGGTACGCGCTGAAAGCCGTGACGCCTACCAGCGCCTGTTTCGCGAACGGCATGTCGACAAGCTCTATGAGGCGGTGGCGCCGCAGCCGACGCAGGGCCGGCAATACCTGACCCTGCCGATGCTGTACCGCAGCCGCCTGCAGGAGCGTGCCGATGCGTTCATGCAGATGCAGGAGGTCGAGGGCGAGCCGAATGCCGAGACCCACATTGCATTGCTGCGGCAGCTGCCGGGCGGGCTGGCGCATTACGCACTGCGCCCGCACAGCGGCCGCAAGCATCAGCTGCGCGCGCAGATGAGCGCATTGGGACTGCCCATCGTCGGCGACCGCATCTACCCGCAGCTGCAGCCGGCGCAGGACCCACCCGACTTCGAGCACCCCTTGCAGTTGCTGGCGCGGGGCTTGGCCTTCACCGATCCCTGTACCGGACAGCAGCGACGTTTCGAGTCGACGCTGCAGCTGGCCCTGCTGGCCGCCTGAGCTGCCCCCGCGCTATGCTTGTCCCGGCCGATGGCTGCGGCATTGTTGTCCCTTGCGCGGGAGAGCCCGATTGATCGAACACGAACAAGCGCTGCGGCCAGGGGCCGTGCAGGCCTGGCGCGACGCCATTCGCCAGCCCACGATGCGCGGCCCGTTCCTGCTGGTGCTGCTGCTGACGCTGCTGCTGCTGGTTTTCGCCGCGCTGAAGCCGCTCGGACTGATGCCGCGCGCGGCCGCGATCTTTCCCCTGTGGCTGCACACGCTCACCGAGCTGGCAGCCGTGCTGGTGGCGCTGCTGGTGTTCGTCGCGGCCTGGACCGCGCAGGGGCGTGAGCGCAGCTTGAACATCACGCTGCTCGGCGCCGGGTTCCTGGCGGTGGGCCTGCTGGACCTGGCTCATCTGCTGTCCTACAAGGGCATGCCGGAGTGGCTGACACCGGCCAGTCCGCAGAAGGCCATCGTGTTCTGGCTGTGTGCCCGTTATCTGGCGGCTGCGGTGCTGCTGGTGGTGGCGCTCAAGCCCGATTCAGCGCTGCTGGGCGAGGCCCAGCGCCGCTGGATCCTGCTGGCCTTTGTCGGGCTGGGCGGCAGCTGCGTGGCGCTCGGGCTCGCCTGGCCGGATGTCTGGCCGCCGTTCTTCATCGAAGGGCAAGGCCTGACCCCGGTGAAGATCGCCGCCGAATATGGACTGGTGCTGATGCTGCTGGCGGCGGCCGGGCTGCTGGTGCGCCAGACAGTCAGGGCGCGCTACAGCAGCGCCGATCTGGCGATGGCGGCGGTGATCTCGGTGCTCAGCGAGTTGTGCTTCACGCTCTACGCCAATGTCGATGATGTCTACCAGCTGCTCGGCCATGCGTACAAGGTCATCGCCTATGCCTTCCTGTTCCGAGCGATCTTCCTGTTCGCCGTGCGGCAGCCTTACGAGCGCCTGAGCCAGGAGATCGCCGAGCGACGCCAGGCTGAGCGCCGGCTGGAGTTTCTGGCCTATCACGACCCGCTCACCGCGTTGCCGAACCGCGCGCTGCTGCAGGACCGCGTCGAGCAGGCCATTGCGGAGGCGCGCCGCAGCGGCCGTGCCGCGGCCGTGCTGCTGCTGGATCTGGACCAGTTCAAGCACATCAATGACTCGCTGGGCCACGGCGTTGGCGACGAGCTGCTGCGCCAGGTGGCGTCGCGCCTGGCGGCGGTGCTGCGCGCCACGGACACGGTCGGACGGCTGGGCGGGGACGAGTTCGCCATCCTGCTGCGGGATGTGGATGGCCAGGCCGGCGTGCTGCGCAGCCTGGCCGGGCTGCAGCAAACCCTGGCCGAGCCCTTCTTCATCGGCAAGGACGAGGTGCATGTGTCGGCCTCCTTTGGTGTGGCGCTGGCGCCGCAGCATGGCAGTGATCTGGAGACACTGCTGGGCCGCGCCGATGCCGCCATGTACCGCGCCAAGGCCAGTGGTCGCAACACCTATCGCTTCTTCGATCTGCACATGCAGGACGCCGTGCTGCATCGGATGGACCTGCAGAGCGGCCTGGCCACGGCGCTGCAGCGCGGCGAGCTGGAGCTGCATTTTCAGCCGCAGATCGAGCTGGCCACGGGGCTGATGGTGGGTGCCGAAGCCTTGCTGCGCTGGCGCCGCGCCGATGGCAGCCTGGTGCCGCCGGCCCTGTTCATCCCGGTGGCTGAAGAAAGCGGGCTGATTGTGCCGATCAGCGCCTGGGTGCTGCATGAAGCCTGTGCGCAGGCGGCCCAGTGGCCCGCGATTGCAGGGCTGCAGCCGGTGGTGGCGGTCAATCTGTCGGCGCTGCAGTTCCGCCAGGGTTCGGTCGAGGCGGTGGTGCAGGCGGCGCTCGGCAGCAGCGGTCTGGCGCCGCAACGGCTGGATCTGGAGTTGACGGAGTCCATCCTGATCAGCGACCCGGCCAGCGTGCTGCAGACGGTCAGCCGGCTCAAGGCCCTGGGCTTGAGCCTGTCGCTCGACGACTTCGGCACCGGCTACTCCAGCCTCTCCTACCTGACCCAGTTCCCGGTGGACAAGCTGAAGATCGACAAGAGTTTTCTGCAGGGCTTCGGGCAGACCCGCAGCGATACCGTGATCGTCGAGGCCATCATCGCGCTGGCTCGCAGCCTCGGGCTGAAGACGATCGCCGAAGGGGTCGAGACCGCGGAGGTGGCGCAGGGGCTGGCCGAGCTGGGCTGCCCGCTGGCGCAGGGCTATCACTTCGCCCGGCCCATGCCCGGCGCGGCCATGTTGGCCTTTGCCACCGAGCACGCAGCAGCAGCGACCACTGGGAAAGCCCCAGCCTGACAGCGGCCCTTCGCTGGGCACAATCTGAGCGTTCTTTCGCTGTACGGACTTCCATGAACCCCCGCTCGCTCACCGATATGCAGGCTTCGGTGAAATCACGCACCAGCCTGGCGCTGCTCGTGCTGGGGCTGGTGCTCGCGGCCGTGTTCGGCGCCTGGCGGGTGCAGCAGGACATGCATCTGCGCAGCGAGCAGCAGGCGCTGGATCTGCAGGCGCTGCCGCTGATCTATGCCGAGCCGCTGGCGCGCAGCCTGGCGGAAGCCCGCGAGGACCAGGCCCGCTCGCTGTTGGCCAATATGCTGCAGCGCCACGGCATCGAGGGGGTCGCGCTGAACCTGGCTGATGGACGCAAGCTGGAGGCAGGGCGCATGCCGCCTGCCGGCTCGGCGCAGGCGCGCGGCCAGTTCGCACTGCCGAATCCGCGCGCCGGGAGCCCGCTGGGCTCGGTGCATGTGGTGATGCCTGCGCTGACGCTGGGTCATGTGCTGAGCCAGGACCGGCTGCAACTCCAGCTGGGGCAAGACCTGGCCCTGGTCTTGCTGCTGGGCCTGACGGCGGCCTGGCTGGTGGACTGGTCCTTGTTGCGGCATCTGCGCCGCATGACCGAGGAGATGCGGCGCTTCGATGCGAGTCAGCCGCCCAGCCAGTTCGATTGGTCGGTGGCGCCGCGGCATGCGCCGCGCGAGCTGCGCCAGATGGAGGCCGCACTGGTCCATGTGCAGCAGAGCGTCGATTCGCAGCTGCAGCGCGAGCAGTCGCGCGCCGAATTCCTGCGCCAGGAGGTCGAGCGACAGTCAGCGGCCTTGCGCGCCGCGGAGCAGGCGCTGGACAGCAAGCAGCGCGAGCTGGCGGCGTTGTCGCGCGTGGATGCGCTGACGGGCCTGGCCAACCGGCGCGAGTTCGACGATGCGCTGCGGCGCGAGTTCAAGCGCGCTCAGCGCCAGCACAGCCAGCTGGCCTTGGCGGTGATGGACCTGGATGCCTTCAAGCACTTCAACCAGGTGCATGGCCATGGCGCCGGCGACCGAGCTTTGCAGGACTTTGCGCGCCTGCTCGGCGAACGCTTCAAGCGTGACACCGACCTGGTCGCCCGCTTGGGCGGCGAGGAGTTCGTGGCGCTGCTGCCGGGTTTCGATCTGCACTCGGCCCAGGGGCTGCTGGAGCAGTTGCGCGAGGACTGGCGTGCGCTGGGTTTGCTCAATCCTGGCAGTGCCGTGTCCGATGGCGTGCTGACGGTCAGCATCGGTCTGTCGGCCTACAGCGCACAGCACCCCCTACCTGAGTTCGCAGGCGATGCTGCAGG
>JACDQM010000082.1 GCA_015657635.1 Roseateles sp. | reverse complement strand
CTTGGATCGCTGCCGCCGGCGAGCTGAAGACCAAGCCGACCCAGCACACGGTGCAGAAGCTGCGCGAAATCGGCATCCAGCCTGATGCGCTGCTGTGCCGCGCCGACCGCCGCATTCCGGACGATGAGCGCGAAAAGATCTCGCTGTTCACCAACGTGCCCGAGTACGGCGTGATCTCGATGTGGGACGTGAACACCATCTACAAGGTGCCGCGCGTGCTGCATGAGCAGGGTCTGGATCAGCTGATCTGCACCAAGCTGCAGCTCAACACCAAGTCGGCCGACCTGCGCCGCTGGGACACCCTGGTGCACGAGGTGGAGAACCCGGCGACGAACGTCACGATCGCGATGTGTGGCAAGTACACGGACCTGTCGGATTCGTACAAGTCCTTGAACGAGGCGCTGCGCCACGCCGGCATCCACAACCACGCGGGCGTGAAGATCGAGTACGTCGACTCGGAGATGCTGACGGCAGACAACATCGATCAGCTGGCGCAGTTCGATGCCATCCTGGTGCCTGGCGGTTTCGGCAAGCGTGGTGTCGAAGGCAAGATTCTGGCCGCGCAATACGCTCGCGAACACAAGCTGCCCTACCTGGGTATCTGCCTGGGCATGCAGTCGCGACCATCGAGTACGCGCGCCATATGCCGGTCTGGAAGGCGCGAACTCCACCGAGTTCGACCCCGAGACCAAGCACCCGGTGATCGCGCTGATCGATGAATGGCAGGATGCTGACGGCACGATTCAGCGTCGCGATGAAAAGTCCGATCTGGGCGGCACCATGCGCCTGGGCGCGCAGAGCTCGGACGTCAAGCCCGGCACGCTGGCGCACGAAATCTATGGCCCGGTGGTGACTGAACGCCATCGTCATCGCTACGAGGCCAACGAGCATTATCTGGATCGCCTGCAGCAGGCCGGCCTGGTGATTTCGGCCATCACCCAGCGCGAGAAGCTGACCGAAGTGGTCGAGCTGCCGCGCGAAGTGCATCCCTGGTATGTGGGCGTGCAGTTCCATCCGGAATTCAAGTCCACCCCCTGGGATGGCCATCCGCTGTTCATTGCCTTCATCAAGGCAGCCTTGAACCACAAGAAGGCCTGACAAGAGAGCAAACCATGAAGCTGTGCGGATTCGACGTCGGGATCGACAAACCCTTCTTCCTGATTGCTGGCACCTGCTCGATTGAGGGTCTTGAGATGTCGCTGGAAGTGGCAGGCCAGCTGAAGGAAGCCTGCTCTGCCCTTGGCATTCCCCTGATCTACAAGGGATCCTTCGACAAGGCCAACCGCTCTTCCAGCAGCACCAAGCGTGGCGTGGGTATGGCGGCAGGCCTCAAGATCCTGGACGAAGTGCGCCGCCAGCTTCAGCTGCCCATCCTCACCGACGTCCATGATGAGTCCCAGGTGGCCGAGGTGGCCAGCGTGGTTGACGTGCTGCAGACCCCGGCCTTTCTGTGCCGCCAGACGGACTTCATCCGTGCCGTGGCCAAGTCAGGCAAGCCGGTCAACATCAAGAAGGGCCAATTCCTCGCGCCCTGGGACATGAAGAATGTCATCGACAAGGCGCGCGAGGCGGCTCGTGAAGCTGGCCTGTCGGAAGACCTATTCCTGGCCTGTGAGCGTGGCGTGAGCTTCGGCTACAACAACCTCGTGGCCGACATGAGCAGCCTGGCCGAGATGCGCAAGACCGGTGCCCCGGTGGTGTTCGACGTGACCCACTCGGTGCAGAAACCCGGCGGTCAAGGCACCAGCAGCGGCGGCGCTCGCGAGATGGTGCCGGTGCTGGCCCGTGCCGGCGTGGCAGCAGGTGTGGCGGGTCTCTTCATGGAGACGCACCCGCGTCCGGCCGATGCATGGTCTGACGGTCCGAATGCCGTGCCACTCAAGCATATGAAGGCGTTGCTCACGCAACTGGTCGCACTGGACCGCGTGGTCAAATCCCAGCCCCTGTTAGAGAACGACTTCAACGGCTGAGTCGAAGCCACTTCGCCAGAACCACCACTCCTGCCGAACCAAGCAAGAAAGACCCTGCAGATCATGGCTGCCTACATCATTGCGGACGTCACTGTCACCGACCCTGAGCAGATGGCCAAGTACCGCGAGTGGTCGACCAAAGCGATGCAGGAGCATGGCGCCGAAGTCCTGGTGCGCGGCGGCGAGTTCGAGGTCTTGGAAGGCCCCTGGACACCCAGCCGCATCGTGCTGCTGAAATTTGCCGACCGCACCGCGGCCAAGGCCTTCTACAACTCGCAGACCTACCAGCATGCCAAGTCGCTGCGCGAGCAGGCCGGCATCATGCGCATGGTGGTGGTCGACGGCGTGTGAGGCACTGGCTGCCAGCGCATCTTGTTCAGCGCAGGTAACGATCTGCCGCCATCATCTGCCCCACAAAGAATTCCTGACCTTTTGGAGACCTTGAATGAGTGCCATTGTTGACATCGTCGGACGCGAGATCCTGGACAGCCGCGGCAACCCAACCGTCGAGTGCGACGTGCTGCTGGAATCCGGCGTGATGGGCCGTGCGGCCGTCCCGAGCGGTGCTTCTACCGGCTCGCGCGAAGCGATCGAGCTGCGCGACGGCGACAAGAGCCGTTACCTGGGCAAGGGCGTGCTGAAGGCCGTCGAGCACATCAACACCGAGATCTCCGAAGCCGTGCTGGGCCTGGACGCCTCCGAGCAGGCCTTCCTGGACAAGACCCTGATCGACCTGGATGGCACCGAGAACAAGAGCCGCCTGGGCGCCAATGCCATGCTGGCTGTCTCGATGGCCGTAGCGCGCGCGGCGGCCGAAGAATCGGGCCTGCCGCTGTACCGTTACTTCGGCGGCATGGGCGGCGTGCAGCTGCCGGTGCCGATGATGAACGTCATCAACGGCGGCGCCCACGCGAACAACTCGCTGGACCTGCAAGAGCTGATGATCATTCCGGTGGGCGCACCGACCTTCCGTGAAGCTATCCGCTGGGGCGCCGAGGTGTTCCACGCGCTGAAGAAGATCATCCACGACAAGGGCATGAGCACGGCGGTCGGCGACGAAGGCGGCTTCGCGCCCAGCGTCGAGAGCCATGAGGCTGCGATCCAGCTGATCCTGCAGGCGATCGACCAGGCGGGCTACACCGCCGGCGAACAGATCGCCCTGGCTCTGGACTGCGCCGCCAGCGAGTTCTACAAGGGTGGCAAGTACGTGCTGGAGGGCGAAGGCGGCATCCAGCTGAGCAGCCAGGAATGGACCTCGATGCTGGCCACCTGGGTCGACAAGTACCCGATCATCTCGATCGAAGACGGCATGGCCGAAGGCGACTGGGACGGCTGGAAGCACCTCACCGAGGTGCTGGGCAAGAAGGTGCAACTGGTCGGCGACGACTTGTTTGTCACCAACACCAAGATCCTCAAGGAAGGCATCGACAAGGGCATTGGCAACTCGATCCTCATCAAGATCAACCAGATCGGCACCCTGACCGAAACCTTTGCCGCCATCGAGATGGCCAAGCGCGCCGGCTACACGGCCGTCATTTCGCACCGCTCGGGCGAAACGGAAGACTCGACGATTTCCGACATCGCCGTGGGTCTGAACGCTGGCCAGATCAAGACTGGCTCGCTGAGCCGCTCGGACCGCATGGCCAAGTACAACCAACTGCTGCGCATCGAGGAAGACCTGGGCGAGATCGCCGTCTACCCGGGACGTTCTGCCTTCTACAACCTGCGGTGAGTGTGGCCATGCGGCAAAACCAGCGTTTTGACGCATGTCTCGCAAGTGCCCGAACCCTTTGGGATCGGGCAGATACCGCCTTGGCTACACTTCAGGCGTGAAAGTCATCGGCCTCATCCTGGCTGCCTTCCTGGTGGCCATCCAAGCCCAACTCTGGTTTGGCAAGGGTGGCCTTGCGCGCGTGGTGCAGCTCAAGAGTGAAGTCGCTGCCCAGCAGCAGGCCAATGAAGCGGCTCGGGCCCGCAACAACCAGATCAGCGCCGAACTGCGCGATCTGCGCGAAGGCCTGGAGATGGTCGAAGAGAAGGCCCGCCTGGAGCTGGGCATGGTCAAGCCGGACGAAATCTTCGTGACCGTGCGTCGCTGAGCCAGCACGCTCCCACTCTCGATGGACGCGCTGCTGCAGTCACTCCAACCGCTGTTTGCGCCGGCCTTCCAGGCCTTCGGCAGCCCCATCAGCTGGACCGAACTGCTGGCCTTTTCGCTGGCGATCTGGATGGTGGTCTGCAATATGCGTGTGCATGTGCTGGCTTGGCCGCTCGCGCTCACCAGCTCGCTGCTGTACTTCCTTCTGTTCTGGAGCGGCAAGCTCTACGGTGAAGCGGCCCTGCAACTCGTGTTCGCCGCGCTGGCCATCTGGGGTTGGTGGCAGTGGCTGCGCGGGCGCGATCAGCAAGGTCACGCGCTCAAGGTGCGCGTCATGAGCGCGCGGGCTCGCTGGATGGCCGTCTCAGCCGTGCTGCTGGCCTGGCCCTTGCTCGGCCTGTGGCTGGATCGACAGACGGATTCAAGCGTGCCCTACTGGGACGCCTTCCCGACCGTGGCCAGCCTGTTGGGCCAGTACCTGCTCGGCCGCAAGTACCAGGAGAACTGGGGCGTTTGGCTGCTGGTGAATGCCGTCAGTGTCAGCCTGTTCGCCTACAAGGGCTACTGGTTGACCGTGCTGCTGTATGCCGTCTTCATACCGATGTCGGTGGCGGGATGGCGTGCTTGGCAGCGCCAGTTGCAGCCGGCTTGAGCGGCAGCGCGATGTCGGCACCCAGCGGGCCGGACCGGGCAGGCGGATTGCGCATTGCGATCGTGGGTGCCGAGAGCACCGGCAAAAGCACCCTGGCCCAGGCCTTGTGCGCCCGATTGGCTGACGAGACCGGCCTGCGTTGCACCCACGTCACTGAACACCTGCGCGATTGGTGCGCTGCTGCTGGACGCACGCCACGCGCGGATGAACAGTTCGCCATCGCGAGGGCGCAGGCCCAAGCCGTGCAAGCCGCCGCGCAAACGCACCAGATCGTGCTCTGCGACACCACCCCGCTGATGACGGCGGTCTACAGCGCCCTGCTGTTCGGCGACCACAGCCTGTTCGAGTTCGCACTGGAGCAACAGCGGCTTTGCGCGCTGACCTTGCTGACGGCGCTCGACCTGCCCTGGGTTGCCGATGGGCTGCAGCGCGACGGCCCCCATGTGCAGGCGCCGGTTGACCGCCTGCTGCGTCGCACCTTGATCGGGGCCGGTCTGCCTTGGTCGCTGATCAGTGGCCAAGGCGTCGCGCGAACCGAAGCTGCGCTGAGTGCGCTCACCCCCTTGCTGCTCGCCCGCGAAGGCCCGCGCCAAGGCTTGTTCACCCGTTTGGCGCAGCGCCAGCAGGGCATGCCAGAGCAAGCCTGGTTCTGCCAGAACTGCGATATCCCCGAATGCGAGCACGCCAGCTTGCGGCGTTCGCGTCATCAGGCTTGACGCGATGACCGGCTGACGCGGACACTAGCGGCCGAATCAGCTGCAAACGTTTGCTCACGGAGCCCAGCGCATGAAGATCCGAACTCCTTTTCGCCTCAAACTACTGGGCTCCTTGCTGCCCGTCGTCGCCCTCGCCGGCTGCGCCGGCATGGTCAGCGCGCCACCGACGACGCCAGTCGCCGTCAAGGTTCTGGCGATCAACGACTTCCACGGCAACCTGAAGCCAGCCTCCGGCGGCATCCGGATCAAGGACCCGCAAGATCCCAGCAAGACCATCACCGTGCCGGCTGGCGGTGCCGAACACCTGGCCACCGCTGTGGCCGAGCTGCGCAAGGCCAACCCCAACCATGTCTTCGTCGCTGCCGGCGACCTGATCGGCGGCAGCCCGCTGCTGTCGGCACTGTTCTATGACGAGCCGACCATCGAGTCGCTGAGCCTGATGGGCCTGGAGATCACAGCCGTGGGCAACCACGAATTCGACTCCGGCATTGCCGAGCTGCTGCGCAAGCAATACGGTGGCTGCCATCCCAAGGACGGCTGCAAGGGACCGACCCAGTTCAAGGGGGCCAGCTTCAAATACCTGGCCGCGAGCACCTGGGACACGAGGACCAACAAGACCATCTTGCCCGCTTACCACGTCAAGAGCTTCGAGGGCGTGCCCGTGGCCTTCATCGGCCTGACGCTCAAGGGCACACCGGACATCGTCACCCCCGCAGGTGTGGCCGGACTTCGTTTCGATGACGAGGCCGAGACCGTCAACAAGCTGGTGCCGGAGCTCCGCGCCAAGGGGATCGAGGCCATCGTGCTGCTGATCCATGAAGGCGGTTACCCCACCGGCGACTACAACGAATGCCGGGCATTTCCGGGCCCATCGTCGACATCGTGAAGAAGCTCGACAAGGCCGTCGACCTGATCGTCAGCGGCCACACGCACCGTGCCTACCAGTGCCAGGTCGATGGTCGCCTGGTGACCAGCGGCGACAAGTACGGCACCGTCGTCAGCGAGATCGATCTGCAGCTCGATCGCAAGACCCGCGATGTCATTGCCGCCAAGGCCAACAACGTGATCGTTCGCACCGCCACCTATGCCAAGGACCCGGCGCAGACACAGCTGATCGCTGCCTATGAAAAGCTGGCCGAGCCGCTGGCCCGGCGCGTCGTCGGCCGCATCGACGCCAGCATCTCGCGCGACGTCGACGCCGCAGGCTCGATGCCGATGGGACAGCTGATCGCCGATGCGCAGCTGGCTGCCAGCTCGGCCGCGGCCGATGGCGGCGCGCAGATTGCCTTCATGAACAGCGGCGGCGTGCGCGCGGCCTTGACGCGCAGCGCCAGCGGCGAGGTCAGCTACGCGGACGCGTTTGCGGTTCAGCCCTTCTACAACAACCTGGTAACGATGACGCTGACCGGCGAGCAGATCCGCCGCCTGCTGGAACAGCAGTGGCGCAGCGAAGACCTGCGCGGCATCTTCCTGCAGGTGTCACAGGGTTTCAGCTACAGCTGGGATGCGAGCAAGCCGATGGGCGCGCGCATTGTGGCCGGCAGCATGATGCTGAACGGCCAGCCGATCGATGCCACAGCCAGCTACCGCGTCACCGTCAACAGCTTCCTGTCCAGCGGCGGCGATGGTTTCCGTGTGCTGACCGAAGGCAAGGCGCTGCGCACCGGCATCATGGATGTGGATGCGCTAGAGCGTTACCTGAGCGCCGGCCGCAGCATCCGCCCGCCTGCGCTTGATCGGGTCAAGCGCATCAACTGAAGAAGCGCGGCCGCGACCCTCACGGCCATCAGCCGGGAGGGTCGCGCGCACCGGCCAGCGGGCGGCTTATTGCAGCGTGCCGCTACCCGGCTGCTGCTGGTGGCCGGCGGTGAACAACTCGCCGACGTCCACCGCATCGAAGCGGTAATGCGCGCCGCAGAAGTCGCAGGCGATTTCGACTTCGCCACGCTCCTCCAGCACCGAATCAACTTCCTCGCGCCCCAGCCCTTGCAACATCGCGCCCACGCGAGCGCGTGAGCAGGTGCAGGCAAAGCGCGGACGCAGCGGCTCGAAGCGCTCCAGAGGTTCCTGCCAGAACAAGCGCCGCAGCACCGTCTCCGCATCCAGATCGAGCAGCTCTTCGCGCTTGGCACTGGCCGCCAGAATGCCGATGCGATTGAAGGCGTCCGCCAGCTCCGGGTCTTCCTCGGCATGCGTGGCACCCGCCAGATTGCCCTCGCCCTGCACCGGCAGATGCTGGATCAGCAGGCCGGCAGCCGTCTCATCACTGGCCGCAAGCACCAGCCTGGTGCTGAGTTGTTCAGACTGGAGCATGTAATGCTCGATCACGGCGCTCAGTGACTGCAAGGGCGCGCCTTTCTCATCGCTGAGCGGCACCACCCCCTGATAGGGCTGCTGGCCCGGCAGCTTGTCCTTGGGGTCCAGCGTGATCGCGCAGCGCCCCTGGCCGTGGACATTCAGCATCGCCGGCAAACCAGCGCCTGATGGCACCTCGCCGACCACCTTGGCCGTGGCGCGGTAGCTCAGGTCCTGCTGCACCTCGACCACGGCCAACTTGACCGGGCCATCGCCGAAGATCTGCAGCACCAGGGCGCCGTTGAACTTGATGTTGGACTGCATCAGCACCGCCGCGGCGGCCATCTCGCCCAGCAGCTGGCGCACCTCGGGCGGGTAATGCGCATCGGGCTCGCGCCGGCTCTGCAGCTCTTTCCAGCTGTCGGTCAGGCGCACCAGCTGGCCGCGCACCGGCAGACCCTTGAAAAGAAACTTATGCAATTCGCTCATTCGGCAATCTTCTTCAGTTCGGACGCATAGCGCTGTCCATTGCTCACATAGTGCAGCGCGCTGAGCTTCAGCCCCGCGATCTGCTCGGGCGTCAACTCGCGCACCGCCTTGGCCGGGCTGCCGATGATCAGCGACCCATCCGGAAACTCCTTGCCTTCCGTTACCAGGGCACCGGCGCCGACCAGGCAGTTCTTGCCGATGCGTGCGCCGTTCAAGACCACGGCGCCGATGCCGATCAGCGAGTTCTCGCCGACGCTGCAGCCATGCAGCATCACCTGGTGGCCCACTGTCACGTTCTCGGCCAGCACCAGCGGAAAGCCGGTGTCGGCATGCAGCACTGAGCCGTCCTGGATATTGCTGCCAGCGCCGATGGTCAGTGAGTCGCTGTCGCCTCGCAAGACGGCGTTGAACCAGACACTGACATGCTCACCCAAGTTCACCTTGCCGATCACCTGGGCGCTCTCAGCCACCCAAGCAGATTCAGGAACAGTGGGACGGTGTTCGCCCAGTTGATAGACAGCCATTGAGTTCTCCCGGGCAGGCCCGCATCGAGGCAAAGGGATAATTGTAAGAATGGAACTCCGTGATCGTGCGCTGCAGGTCTTGTGTCTCGTGCCTCCGGCCGACAAAGCACAGGCCGCGCGCCGCCTTTTCGATGCCGCACAGGCGGGCTTGGCGCTGGACGCGCAGCGCGTATTCGAACAGCCGCCGGCCCTGCCCGGCCGTCCGGATCGCCCGCGCCTGGTTCCCACGCTGCAGGTGCCCAAGCGCTCGCCCTTCACGACCGAAGGCCGCGCGGCCTTGCTGCATGCCATCGCGCATATCGAGTTCAACGCGATCAATCTGGCGCTCGATGCCATATGGCGCTTCCCTGGCATGCCCGAGGCCTTCTACCGCGACTGGCTCCAGGTGGCGGCCGAGGAGGCCTTGCACTTCACGCTGCTGAACGATCATCTGCAGACGCTGCATCACAGCTATGGTGACTTCGACGCCCATGATGGGCTGTGGACCATGGCTGAGCGTACTGCCGGCGATGTGCTGGCGCGCATGGCCCTGGTGCCGCGCACGCTGGAAGCCCGCGGCCTGGATGCCACGCCGCCGCTGCAGGCCAAGTTTGCCCGCGCCGGCGATCAGCGCGCGGTGGAGATCCTCGAGGTGATCCTGCGTGACGAGATCGGCCATGTCGAGATCGGCAACCGCTGGTATCGCCATCTGTGCCGGGAGCGCCGGCTCGATCCGATCGGCCTGTATCCGCAGTTGGTGGCGCAGTACGAAGCGCCGCGGCTGCGTCCGCCCTTCAATATCTCTGCGCGCAGCGCCGCTGGCTTCAGCGCCGAAGAACTCGCCTATCTGCAGGCGGGCTGAGGCCACGCCACTCTCTTTCCTCTCACCCGTTCAATTCCTGTGACCCGTATCCAAGCCAACCTGCTGCTGACCGTCATCGCCCTGATCTGGGGCTCGGCCTTCGTCGCCCAAAGCCATGGCATGGCTGATCTCGGACCGATGGCCTTCACCGGCGTGCGCTTCCTGATCGGGACGCTGGTGGTGGCGCCGCTGATGTGGCGCGAGTGGCAGGCCTTGCAGCGCCAGGGCAAGCCCCTGCAGCGCACCGATGCGGCAAAGATTGCCGGTCTGGGCGGCTTGTTGCTGCTGGGCGCAGCGATGCAGCAGATCGGCATCGTCAGCACCTCGGTCACCAATGCCGGCTTCCTGACCGCCCTGTATGTGCCGCTGGTGCCGCTGCTGGGTTGGCTGTTGATGCGCCATCTGCCGCATTGGTCGGTTTGGCCGGCGGCGCTGGCCTGCCTTGTGGGCGCCTTCCTGCTGTCGGGTGCGCATGAGCTGAACATCGGCACCGGCGACCTGTGGGTGATCGGCTCGGCCTTCCCCTGGGCCTTGCATGTCTTGCTGGTGGGCCGCGTTGCCGACCGGATGTCAGCGCCCTTCTTGGTGGCAGGCGGCCAGTTCCTGTTCTGCGGCCTGGTGGCCCTGTGCTGGGCCTTCGCCTTCGAGCCCTTTGCGTGGTCGGATGTGCAGGCCGCCGCGGTGCCGCTGCTCTATGCGGGCATCCTCTCGGTCGGCGTCGCGTTCACGGCCCAGGTGGTCGCTCAGCGCTATGCGCACGCGGCGGACGCGGCCATCATCCTGTCGTCGGAGACCCTGTTCGCAGCGCTGTTCGGCTATCTGCTGATGGGCGACCGCCTGGGCGCAGCAGGCCTTGCCGGTTGCGCGCTGATCCTCACCAGCATGCTGGCCATCCAGTTGCTGCCGCTGCTGCGCCGCACGGCTCGGGTTCCCGCCTGAGCGGCTGCACCGCTGTCATAGGGTTTTCACCAATCGGTGTCACAGTCGAGCCCGATCCACCCGATGTCCGGGTGGCCGGGAGAGTCTGATGAGTACCGTTCCGCTGTTTCTGAGCCAGTCGCACGCCTACCTGCTGAGCACACCGTCCGCCAACACGGGTGGCGCCAGCATCACCCCCAAGCTTGAGAGCCTGGGCTTTGCCAGCGCACTGGGCTTGTTCGCCGCGTCGGTGCTGGTTGCGCTGGCCGGCGCCTGAGCCCGGCCCTCAAAGCTCGAATGCCGTCGTCTTCTTGATGGTGCGCAGCACTAGCATAGAGTTTGAGCGCGCCACCTCCGGCAACTGCATCAGCACATGGGTGTGAAAGCGCTCCAGATCCTCGGCATCCTTGTAGGCGAAGCGGATCAGGTAGTCATTCGTCCCCGCGACATAGAAGCAGTCCAGCACGTCGGGACTGTCCTGGATGGCTTGCTCAAAGGCAGCCAGCGCCGCGGTGGTCATGCGCTCCAAATTGATGATCGAGTAGCAGGTGCCCTGCTTGCCCACCGCCTTTGGATTGACAAGCGCAACATAACCGGCAATCACGCCGGCGTCTTCAAGCACCTTGACCCGCCGCAGGCAGGCCGAAGGTGATAGATAGACCCGCTGCGCCAACTCCACATTGGAGAGTCGGCCGTTGTGCTGCAACTCATTCAGGATGGCGCGGTCGATCGCATCCAGTTGCACTTCAGAGCTCATGTTTGATTTTTTATGCGGAAACAGGCCCATGCTACCGCATGAAGTTGCGAAACCTGGGGTTTGCCCAGAGCCAAAGCGCCAGCACATTGCGTGCCGCCCTGACTAGACTGCACCTTGTAGACCGTTCACGACAACAACGCCTCGGGAGCACGCAATGAGTCAGCCGATCGTCGACAAGCTCGACGCCTACTGGATGCCCTTCACGGCCAACCGCCAGTTCAAGAAGGCGCCGCGCCTGCTGACCCGCGCCGACGGCATGTACTTCACCGACGACAAGGGCCGCCAGGTGCTGGACGGCATTGCCGGCCTGTGGTGCGTGAACGCCGGCCACAACCGACCGAAGATTGTCGAAGCCATCCAGAAGCAGGCCGCCGAGCTGGACTTTGCGCCGCCCTTCCAGATGGCCCATCCCAAGGCTTTCGAGTTGGCTGAACGGCTGGTCGAGCTCACACCCAAGGGGCTGAGCAAGGTTTTCTACACCAACTCGGGTTCCGAGTCGGTCGATACCGCGCTGAAGATGGCCATCGCCTACCACCGCGTGCGCGGAGAAGGCGCGCGCACCCGGCTGATCGGCCGTGAGCGCGGCTACCACGGGGTCAATTTCGGCGGCATCTCGGTCGGCGGCATGGTCGCCAACCGCAAGATGTTCGGCACCATGCTGGGCGGGGTGGACCACATCCGCCACACGCATGACCCGGCCCGCAATGCGTTTTCGGTCGGCCAGCCCGCGCATGGCGCCGAGTTCGCCGACGATCTGGAGAAGCTGATTGCGCTGCACGACGCCTCCACCATCGCCGCGGTGATCGTCGAACCCGTCGCCGGCTCCACCGGCGTGCTGATTCCGCCCCAGGGCTATCTGCAGCGCCTGCGGGATATCTGCGACAAGCACGGCATCCTGCTGATCTTCGACGAGGTCATCACCGGCTTCGGCCGTACCGGCAATCCCTTCGGCGCGCAGACCTTCGGTGTCACACCCGATCTGATGACGGTCGCCAAGGGCCTGACCAATGGCTGCGTGCCGATGGGCGCGGTGTTCGCCAAGCAAGGCATCTACGACGCCTTCATGAACGGCCCCGAGCACCTGATCGAGTTCTTCCACGGCTACACCTACTCGGCTCACCCGCTGGCCTGCGCCGCCGCGCTGGGGACGCTGGACACCTATGCCGAGGATGGCCTGCTGACCCGTGCCGCCGAGATGCAGGACTACTTCGCACAGGGCGTGCACTCGCTCAAGGGCGAGCCCAACGTCATCGATGTGCGCAATATCGGCCTGGTCGGCGGCATCGAACTCAGCCCACTGCCGGGCGAGCCGGCCAAGCGAGCCTTCAATGTATTCCTCGATTGTTGGGAGCAAGGCGTGCTGGTCCGCACCACCGGCGACACCGTGGCCCTGTCGCCTCCCTTGATCATCGAGCGCGCGCACATCGACCGCATCATCGATACCGTGCGTGCAGCCTTGCGCCGCGCAGCCTGAGCGGCACGCAAGACAAGCACCCACCACACCGAAGGACTGCCTAGCGCTGACCTATGAGCCTGCTTGAGACCGACCGCGAACTCACGCGCGACTCCTACTACGTGGCCACTGCGCCGCGCAGCCTGGAGTTCGCACCGTTGCGAGAGCAGGTCACGGCCGATGTAGCCATCGTGGGCGGCGGACTGGCCGGGCTGTCGGCAGCCATCGAGCTGACGGATCGGGGACTCAGCGTCGTGCTGCTCGAAGCGGCGCAGCTCGGATCTGGCGCATCCGGACGCAACGGCGGCCAGGCCATCCATGGTCTGGCCTGCGACCAGAGCACCATCGAAGACCAGCTCGGCATGGATGAAGCCCGGCGCATCTGGGGCATGAGCCTCGAAGCGCTGGACCTGATCCGCGTGCGCTGCCAGCGCTTTGGCATCGACTGCGAGTGGCAGGACGGCTACCTGGGCCTGGCCACCAGCGAGAACAAGGGCCGCGATCTGCAGGCCTGGGCCGAGCGCATGGCCAGCCACTACGACTACCCGATGCGCTGGATCCCGCCCAGCGACATCCAGCAATGGATCGCCAGCCCGCGCTTCAAGGCCGGCGTGCATGACCCGCGCTCGGGGCACTTGCATCCGCTCAAGTACTGCCTCGGCCTGGCACGCGCCGCGCAGAGCCTGGGCGTGCGGATCTACGAGCACAGCCCGGTCACCCGCATGCAACAGAGCCAGACCGTCGAGCTGGGCTGTGCCGAGGGCAGCGTGCGCGCCAGACAGGTGCTTCTGGCCGGCAATGTCTACCTGCAGGAGTACGCGCCCGAGCTGGCCGAGAAGCTGGCGCCGCGCATCATGCCGGTCGGCACCTATATCGTCTGCTCCGAGCCCATGGACAAGGCACGCGTCGATGCCTTGATCCCCAGCCGCAGCGCGGTGTGCGACACCAACTTCGTGCTCGACTACTTCCGGCCTACCGCCGACCATCGCCTGCTCTACGGCGGCCGCGTCAGCTACAGCACTGTCACGCCACGTTCTCTGATGGCCAGCATGCGGGAACGCCTGCTGCTGAGTTTTCCGCAGCTGCAGGACCTGGGCATGCAATATGCATGGGGAGGTTTCGTGGATATCTCGATGAACCGTGCCCCCGATTTCGGCCGCCTTGGCGCGCACAGCAATGTGTACTACCTGCAGGGCTTCTCGGGCCACGGCCTGGCGCTGACCGGCCTGGCCGGCCGCGTGGTGGCCGAGGCCATGCATGGAGACGCCAGCCGCTTTGACAGTTTTGCCCGACTGAAGCATCGCCCCTTCCCGGGCGGACGACTGATGCGCATGCCCGCGCTGGTGCTGGGCATGGCCTATTACCGACTGAGGGACATGCTGTGAGTGCCCCGATGATGCAAAGAAAGCCCGTGGTGCTGGTGCCGGCCTGCAACCGCATGATGGGCGACCACCCCTTCCACATGGCCGGCAAGAAATACATCGACGCGGTGCGGCTGGCCGGCTGCCTGCCGCTGATCGTGCCTAGCAGCACGCCTGAAGAACTCGACGAGCTGCTGGATCTGGCCGATGGCGTGCTGCTGACCGGCTCGCAGTCGAATGTGCATCCCAGCCATTTCGATGAAGCGGTGCACAACACGGCCCTGCCGCTAGACCCGGACCGCGATGCCTGGACTCTGCCGCTGATTCCCAAGGCGATCGAGCGCGGCATGCCGCTATTCGCCATCTGCCGCGGCTTCCAGGAGGCCAATGTGGCGCTGGGCGGCTCGCTGCACCAGGCGGTACAGGAACAAGCCGGCCTGGCTGACCATCGCGCGCCGCCGGACCAGCCGCCCGAGATCGCCTATGCCGAGCAGCACCCGGTGCAGGTGCTGCCCGGCGGCACGATGGAGGCCTTGCTAGGCCACCGCCAGATCCAGGTCAACTCGCTGCACGGCCAGGGCGTCAAGACCCTGGCGCCCGGCCTGCGCATCGAGGCCGTCGCGCCCGACGGCCTGGTGGAAGCCTTCACCGTGGAGGCCGCGCGCGGCTTCAACCTGTGCGTGCAATGGCACCCCGAGTGGCAGGCGGCCAGCAACCCGGTCTCGATGGCCCTGTTGAGTGCCTTCGGCCAAGCCTGCCGCGACTACAGCGCGCAGCTGCACGAACCCCGCCACGACTACAAGCGCGACCCCGAGACCTAGCGCCGCTGACCCCTTCCCCGAATTCTTGCAATCCGCAGCCCTGGGCGATGTCGCCCTGGGCCAAGACCAGAAGACTAAAGGTGAACCATGGTGGTCAGAAACGAATTCACATTCAGCGAGCTCGAACAATGGTTTCGAGAACATCGCGTCACCGAGATCGAGTGCCTGGTGCCCGACCTCACCGGTGTGGCGCGCGGCAAGATACTGCCGCGCGAGAAGTTCACCGAAGACCGCGGCATGCGCCTGCCCGAGGCGGTGGTCGCGATGGGCGTGACGGGCGAGTTTCCCGAAGAGGGGCCCTACTACGACGTCATCAGCCCGAATGACCGCGACATGCATCTGCGCGCCGACCCGACCACGGCACGCCTGGTGCCCTGGGCCGTCGACCCGACCGCGCAGATCATCCACGACTGCTTCGACCGCGACGGCAAGCTGATCCCCTTTGCGCCGCGCTCGGTGCTGCGCCGCGTCTGCGACCTGTTCGACGCCGAGGGCTGGGACCCGGTGGTGGCCCCCGAACTGGAGTTCTATCTGGTGGCCCGCAACACCGACCCCGACATGCCGCTGAAGCCGCCGATCGGCCGCAGCGGTCGCGCCGAAACCTCGCGCCAGGCCTACTCGATCGACGCGGTCAATGAGTTCGATCCGCTGTTCGAGGATGTCTACGCCTACTGCGAGAAGATGGAGCTCAATGTCGACACGCTGATCCACGAGATCGGCGCCGGCCAGATGGAGATCAACTTCTTCCACGCCCACCCCATGGGACTGGCGGACGAGGTGTTCTTCTTCAAGCGCACGGTGCGCGAGGCGGCGCTGCGCCATGACATGTTCGCCACCTTCATGGCCAAGCCGATTGCCGGCGAGCCCGGCAGCGCGATGCATGTGCACCAGAGCGTGATCAACAAGAAGACCGGCCGCAACCTGTTCAGCAATGAGGACGGCTCGCCCAGCCAGGAGTTCTACTGGTACATCGGCGGCCTGCAGAAATACATCCCGGCCGCAATGGCGCTGTTCGCCCCCTATGTGAACAGCTACCGCCGCCTCGCGCGCTTCACCGCCGCGCCGATCAATATCCAGTGGGGCACCGACAACCGCACCGTGGGCATCCGCTCGCCGGTGGCCCCGCCGGCCGCGCGCCGGGTGGAGAACCGCGTGATCGGCGCCGACGCCAACCCCTATGTGGCGCTGGCCGCCACGCTGGCCTGCGGCTATCTGGGCATCAAGAACCGCATCGAGCCCTCGCCCGAATGCAAGGGCGACGCGTACCTGGGCGATTACCAGCTGCCGCGCAGCCTCGGTGAGGCGCTGGAACTGCTGCGCAATGAGAAGGACCTGGCTGCCGTGCTGGGCGAATCCTTCGTCACCGTCTACACCGAGATCAAGGAAATCGAGTACGCCGAGTTCATGAAAGTGATCTCGCCCTGGGAGCGTGAGCATTTGCTGCTGCACGTCTGATCCCCGAGCCAAGGAAACACCATGAGTGCAATACAAGTTCAGCAGGCGCGCGCGCCGAATCGCGCAGCACGAAGGAGTGGCAGCAGGCCGACTCCAGCCATTTCATCCATCCCTTCACCGACCACGGCGGCCTGGCCAAGAAGGCGCGCGCATCATCACCCGTGCCGACAACATCTACCTCTGGGACAGCGAGGGCCACAAAATCCTCGACGGCATGAGCGGCCTGTGGTGCGTCAATGTCGGCTATGGCCAGCAGGCCCTGGTGGATGCGGCCAGCCGGCAGATGAAGGAGCTGCCCTTCTACAACGCCTTCTTCCAGACCTCCACCACGCCCGCCATCGAACTGGCGGAACTGCTGGCCGAGGTCTCGCCGCCGCAGTTCCAGCATGTGTTCTACACAAGCTCCGGCTCTGAGGGCAACGACACCGTGGTGCGCATGGTGCGGCGCTACTGGGACATCCTGGGTCAGCCGGAGCGCAAGGTCATCATCAGCCGCCACAACGGCTATCACGGCTCCACCATGGCGGGGGCTTCGCTGGGCGGCATGAGCGGCATGCATGCGCAAGGTGGACTGCCGATTCCGGACATCACGCACATCGAGCAGCCGCATTGGTTCGAGCTCGGCCAGGGCATGAGCCGCGAGGACTTCGGCCTGAAGGCGGCACGCTGGCTGGAAGAGAAGATCCTGGCCGTCGGCCCCGAGCGCGTGGCGGCCTTCATCGGCGAGCCGGTGCAGGGTGCCGGCGGCGTCATTGTGCCGCCCTCGACCTACTGGCCCGAGATCCAGCGCATCTGCGACAAGTACGGCATCCTGCTGGTCAGCGATGAAGTGATCTGCGGTTTCGGCCGCACCGGCAACTGGTTCGGCTGCGAGACCCTGGGCAGCAAGCCTGATCTGATGACCTTTGCCAAGGGCGTCACCTCGGGCTATGTGCCGCTGGGCGGCGTGATGGTGGGCGAGCGCATTGCCAAGGCACTGATCGCCGACGGCGGCGAGTTCAACCACGGCTTCACCTACTCCGGCCATCCGGTGGCCTGTGCGGTGGCGCTGGCCAATATCCGCCTGATCCAGCAGCTCAATCTGGTCAGCCATGTGAAGCACAACATCGGCCCCTATCTGGCCGAGCGCTTTGCCGAGCTCGACGATCACCCGCTGGTGGGCGAAACCCAGACCTGCGGAATGATGGGCGCGGTGCAACTCGTCAAAGGCAAGGGCAAGGCCGGCAGCGCGGGCACGCCTTTTGCGAGCGAGTTGGAAGTCGGCATGCTGTGCCGCGCCCACTGCTTCGGCAACGGTCTGATCATGCGCGCCGTCGGTGACCGCATGATCGTTGCGCCCCCGCTGGTGATGACCCGCCCCCAGGTGGACGAGATGATGACGCTGATCAAGCGCTGTCTCGACCTGACCCTGGACGAGTTGAACCGCAAGGGCTGGCTGTGACCGACCCAGGGTTTTGGGGCATGCGCGCAGCAGACCCTCGATCTAGACTGATTTCATTCCCTTCATCCTGCACTCGACATTCCCGGAGAGCCCTGTCATGAAACTCAAGCTATCGCGTCGTCTGACTGCCTCTTTCAGCCTGCTGTTCGCCGCTGGCGCCGCCTTGCTGGGCGGCTCGGCCCTGGCTCAGGAAGAGGAGAAGGTGCTGAACATCTACAACTGGAGCGACTACATCGCCGAGGACACGATCCGGAACTTCGAGAAGGAGACCGGCATCAAGGTGCGCTACGACAATTTCGACAACAACGAGATCGTCCATGCCAAGCTGGTGGCCGGCAAGACCGGCTACGACATCGTCGTGCCTTCGTCCTACTGGGCCAAGCTGCAGGCCGATGGCGGACTGCTGCGCAAGATCGACAAGTCGCTGCTGCCGAACTACAAAAACCTCGACCCCGATGTGCAGGCCCAGCTGGCCAAGCTCGATCCGGGCAACGAATTCATGGTGAACTGGCTGTGGGGCTTCACCACGGTCGGCATCAATGTCGACAAGGTCAAGGCCGCGCTGGGCAGCATGCCGATGCCGGACAACGCCTGGGATCTGGTCTTCAAGCCCGAATACATCAGCAAACTCAAGGGCTGCGGCGTCAGCGTGCTGGATTCAGCCACCGAGGTGATTCCTGCCGCCCTGCACTACCTCGGCAAATCGCCCTACAGCCGCAGCCAGGCCGACTATGCCGGCGTACCGGCCCTGCTGAAGAGCATCCGCCCGCATGTCAGCCTGTTCAGCTCTTCCGGCTACATCAACGACATGGCCAATGGCTCGATCTGCCTGGCGCTGGGCTGGTCGGGTGACATCAATATCGCGCGTCAGCGCGCCATCGACGGCAAGACCGGCCAGAACATCCAGGCGCTGATCCCCAAGACCGGCGGCCTGATCTTCATGGATGTGATGGTGATTCCGGCCGACGCGCCGCGCCCGGGCAATGCCCATAAATTCATCAACTACATCCTGCGCCCCGAGGTGCACGCCAGCCTGACCAACAAGGTCTTCTACGCCAACCCGAACAAGGAATCCAAGAAGTTCATCAAGCCCGAGGTGGCCAGCAACCCGACGGTCTTCCTCAGCGATGCCGACATGAAGAAGATGGCAGCGCCGGATGCGATCAACAACGACATCCGCCGCACCATGACGCGTATGTACACCTCGTTCAAGACCGGCATCTGATGCGCTGCATCTCAGGGGGAGTGTTCGCATGAGCAGCGTGGCAGCGGCATCGCCGTACTTGCAGATCCAGAACGTCGTGAAGGACTTCGGCGGCGGAGCGGTGGCCGTCGACAACGTCTCGATCGACATTGCCAAGGGCGAGATCTTCGCCCTGCTGGGATCGTCCGGCTGTGGCAAGACCACGCTGCTGCGCATGCTGGCCGGTTTCGAGACGCCGACCAGCGGACGCATCGTGCTGAACGGCCAGGATCTCGGCGGCATGGCGCCGCATGTCCGGCCGATCAACATGATGTTCCAGAGCTATGCGCTATTTCCCCATCTGAGCGTCTGGGACAACATTGCCTTCGGCCTACGGCGCGAAGGCATGCCCAAGGATACGATCGCGGCGCGCGTCGAGGCCATGCTCAAGCTGGTGCAGCTGTCCAAGTTTGCCAAGCGCAAGCCGCACCAGCTCTCGGGCGGGCAGCAGCAGCGCGTGGCGCTGGCGCGCAGCCTGGCCAAGAAGCCGCAGCTGCTGCTGCTCGACGAGCCGCTCGGCGCGCTCGACAAGAAACTGCGCGAAGAAACGCAGATCGAGCTGGTCAACATCATCGAGGAGGTCGGCGTGACCTGCGTGATGGTGACGCATGACCAGGAAGAGGCGATGACGATGGCATCGCGCATCGCGGTGATGAGCGAGGGCCGCTTCCTGCAGGTGGGCGCACCGGCCGAGATCTACGAGACCCCGGCGAATCGCTTCGTTGCCGACTTCATCGGCAACGTCAACCTGATGGACGGCGCCCTGACCAGCGACAACCCCGACCACGTCATCATCGACAGCGCCGACTGCCGCCACTATGTGGGCCATGGCATCACCGGCACCGAGGGCATGGCCGTCACCGTGGCGCTGCGGCCGGAAAAGATCCACCTCACCCGCAACAAGCCTGAGGACCCCTTCAACACCGCCTGTGGCGTGATCCAGGATCTGGCCTATTTCGGCAGCTTCACCGTCTACCGCATCAAGCTGGCCAGCGGCGCGATGCTCAAGGTCTCGGTCAGCAATGTGCAACGCCATCGCGACGACGAACTCAGCTGGGGCGACGAGGTCTGGGCGCACTGGTCGCGCAATGCCCATGTGGTGCTGACGCACTGAGACCATGAGCATCGCCCCCCTCCTCCAAGGTACGCGGCAGCGGCTCAAGCGCCTGTTGAGCGGCCGCACGGCCGTCATCAGCCTGCCCTACGCCTGGCTGCTGCTGTTCTTCGCTCTGCCCTTCCTGATCGTGCTGAAGATCAGCGTCTCGGAGATGGAGACGGTCCACTTCAAGGACCTGATCCGCTATGCCGACGGCATGCTGCAGCTGACGCTCAAGCTGGGCAACTACATCTTCATCACCGAAGACGAGCTCTACCTCACGGCCTACCTCACCAGCCTCAAGTTTGCCGCGCTGACCACGCTGGGTTGCCTGCTCATTGGCTATCCCTTCGCCTACTTCATGGCACGTGCTCGCGCCAACCTGCAGCCGGTGCTGCTGATGCTGGTGATGCTGCCCTTCTGGACCTCCTTCCTGCTGCGCGTCTATGCCTGGAAGGGCCTGCTGTCCGACCATGGCTGGGCAGCCGACCTGATCATCGGCCTGGGCCTGGATCAGCTGCTGCTGGCGGGCGGCCTGATCAGTGCGCCAGGCAAGCTGATGAACACGCCCTTCTCACTGCTGCTGGGCATGGTCTACACCTACCTGCCCTTCATGATCCTGCCGCTCTACGCCAACCTGGCCAAGCTGGATCTGCGCCTGCTGGAAGCCGCGGCCGATCTGGGCGCCACGCCCTGGGTCGCGTTCTGGAAAATCACCGTGCCGCTGTCCAAGGCCGGCATCATCGCCGGCTCGATGCTGGTCTTCATTCCCTGTGTCGGCGAGTTCGTGATCCCCGAACTGCTGGGCGGCCCGCAGACCTTGATGATCGGCCGCGTGCTGTGGGATGAATTCTTCAGCAACAACGACTGGCCGATGGCCTCGGCCGTTGCGGTGGTGATGGTGCTGCTGATCATCGTGCCGCTGGCGCTGTTCAACAAATACCAGGCCGAAGCGCAGGACCGGCCGGGAGGACGCCCATGAGCGGCAGCACCTCCACCCGCATGACGCGCTGGTTCGGCCGCAGCTGGCTGGGGCTTGGTTTTGCATTCCTCTACCTGCCCATCCTGGCGCTGATCATCTATTCCTTCAACGACTCGGCTTTGCCCTCGGTCTGGGGCGGCTTCACGCTGAAGTGGTATGCCAAGCTGGCCGAAGACCGCGAGATGCTGACGGGGCTGTGGCTGTCGCTGAAGATCGCCTTCTTCACCGCTTGCGCCTCGGTGGTACTGGGCACACTGGCCGCTTTCGCGCTGGTCAAGTACCGCCGCTTCAAGGGGCGCACGCTGTTCGCCGGCATGATCAGCGCCCCACTGGTGATGCCCGAGGTGATCGTCGGCCTGTCGCTGCTGCTGATGCTGGTATCGATGCAGCGCGCGCTGGGTTTCCCGGAGCGCGGCCTGCTGACAATCTGGCTCGGCCATCTGCTGCTGGGCATGGCCTATGCAACCGTGGTGGTGCAGGCGCGTCTGTCCGAGCTGAACCCGCAGCTTGAAGAAGCAGCGCTCGATCTGGGCGCGCGCCCGCACCAGGTTTTCCTGCTCGTCACGCTGCCGATGATCACGCAAGCCCTGCTGTCGGCCTGGCTGCTGACCTTCACG
This sequence comes from Roseateles sp., assembly GCA_015657635.1. GTDB lineage: Bacteria > Pseudomonadota > Gammaproteobacteria > Burkholderiales > Burkholderiaceae_C > JACDQM01. The sequence goes on along the minus strand of JACDQM010000082.1, from coordinate 8,667 downwards.
CTGTCGCTGGACGATGTGGTGCTCTCCGCCTTCCTGTCCGGCCCCGGCTCCACCACGATGCCGCTGGTGATCTTCTCGCGCGCCCGGCTGGGCATGAGCCCAAGCATCAATGCCGTGGCGACGCTCATCATCGTCACCGTCTCGATTGGCGTGATCGTCGCCAGCTATCTGATCGCCCGAGCCGAGCGACGCCGCTCGCAAGACATTGCCGCCGCCCAGCGCGGTGGATGAGCACGACCTGTTTACGAACCAACGACATCAACGATTCAACACAGAGGAGTTCTGCATGAAAGCCCCCCAGCTCGCCGCCCTGACCCTCGCTCTTGCCGCCGCCTTTCCCGGTGCGGCCCAGGCACAGAGCAATGAAGAGCTTCTCAAGGAACTGCGCGCGCTGCGCGACCGCGTCACGCAGCTTGAAGAACGCCTGAAGACTGCCGAATCCAAGCCCGCGCCCAGCCAGCCGCAATGGGGCATGACACCGCAGCAGGTGCAGGACTTCAACCGCATCGCGATCAAGACCGAGGCGCTTGAAGACGCCCAAGAAGCCCAGGGCTACAAGGGCCTGAAGATCAGCGGCTATATGGAACCCGCATACATCTACAACAAGGCGCAGAACCGCGGCGGCTTCCAGTTCCTCAACAACGTCGGCGACGACGGCTACAACTACGACAACTCCTACTTCGGCACCGTCGCGATCGAGTTCGCCAAGGAAACCGAATCCGGCACCCGCTACAAGCTGACGCTAAGCCCGAACCGCGGCACCGATGCGGTGATCGGGAACGGCGGCTTTGTGCATGAAGCCAGTGTCTCGGTGCCGCTCGGCGACCTGCAGACACGCATGATCGCCGGCCACATCCCGGACTGGTCGGGCTATGAGTATCTGCAACCCACGCTCAACAAGCTGATCACGCACAACCTGCTGTTCGACTTCACACTGCCCACCGCCTACACCGGCGCCGGCATGGAGCTGACGCGCGGCAAATGGGTCAGCAAGGCCGTGCTGGCGAACATGAACGCGTCCAAGAATGCCGCTGGAGAAAAGGCTCCGGTTCTGGCCTACCGCGTCGATTACGCGCGTGGCGAGTTCCAGGGCTTCGGATTTGCCGGCGTGCATGGCAAGGCGGCCAATCTGGTCGGCGGCACACGCAACACGGCGCTGGATCTGTTCGAGATCGACGGCTACTTCATCCGCGGCGACTGGACCGTGCAGGGCCAGTTCAGCTATGGCCAGCAGAAGCAGGCCGCCATCACGCCCGACCCGGATACCGGCGAGCTGCGCACCGCCAAGTGGATGGGCATCTCGGCACTGGCCGCCTACAAGCTGACGCCGCGCCTGGAGCTGATCGCTCGCGCCGACTATCTGAAGAACAACAAGCATGGCGGTGGCCTGCTGGGCTATGGCGCTGACCAGCGCAACGGCATCGGCCCCGAGGTGCTGGGCTACGACGCCGTCACCGGCGATCTGATGTTCGGCGATACCGAGAAGGGTGTGAACCGCACAGCACTGTCGCTGGGTCTGGGCTATGCCTACGACCTGAACACCAGCTTCAAGCTGGAATACCGTCTGGACCGGGCCAACGCCGCCGTGTTCGAAGACGTCAAGGACGGCAGCTTCCGCAAGAGCAACAGCGTCTTCGGCGCCTCGATGGTCGTGAAGTTCTGAGGTCGGCATGAGTGCGAACCGGATCAACTGGCATGAGCGCGCTGCGGCGCTGCGCATCGACGGACGCCCGCTGATCGGCGGGCGCCGGGTCGACACGCAAAGCGGCGAGCAATTCGATTGCATCTCGCCGATCGACGGACGCGTGCTCGGCTCGGTGTCGCGCGGCCAGGCGGCCGATGTCGACACGGCGGTGCAATCCGCGCGCGCCGCCTTCAACGATGGCCGTTGGGCCGGCCGCGCCCCGGCCGCCCGCAAGCGCGTGCTGCTGCGCTTTGCTGAGTTGATCCTGGCCGCCAAGGACGAGTTGGCGCTGCTGGAGACGCTGGACATGGGCAAGCCCATCCAGTACGCGCTCAGCGTCGACGTACCGGCAACCGCGCGCTGCATCGCCTGGTATGCCGAGGCGGTGGACAAGATCTACGACGAGATCGCGCCCACCGGCGCCAATGCACTGGCCTTGATCCAGCGCGAGGCGATGGGCGTGATCGGCGTGATCGTGCCCTGGAACTACCCGATGATCATGGCCGCCTGGAAGCTGGGTCCCGCGCTGGCGGCCGGCAACTCGGTGGTGCTCAAACCCAGCGAGAAGTCGCCGCTGACGGCGCTGCGCCTGGCGGAGATCGCGCTGGAGGCCGGATTGCCCGAAGGCGTCTTCAACGTCGTGCCGGGCTTCGGCCATGAGGCCGGCGAAGCACTGGCCCTGCACATGGATGTGGATGCGATCGGCTTCACCGGATCCACGCGTGTCGGCCGCAAGATGCTGGAATACGCGGGCCGCTCCAACCTCAAGCGCGTCTACAACGAGCTGGGCGGCAAGTCGGCCTTCGTCGTCTTCCCCGACTACGAAGACATCGCACTCGCCGCCAAGACCGTGGCCGGCGCGATGTTCTTCAACCAGGGCGAAAGCTGCAATGCGCCTTCGCGCGTGTTCGTGCATGAGAGCGTCGCTGACGCGTTCGCCGCCGTCGTGGCGGCCGAGGCGCCGAAGTACGCGCCGGGTGATCCGCTCGACCCGCGCACCGTGATGGGCGCTCTGGTCGACGAAGGCCAGCTGCGCACCGTGATGGGCTATATCGAGGCGGGGCGCGCCGAAGGCGCCACCGCGCTGGTCGGCGGCAGCCAGGCCCGCAGCGAGAGCGGCGGCTACTTCGTCGAGCCCACGGTGTTCGCCGGCGTCAGCAGCCAGATGAAGATCGCCCGCGAGGAGATCTTCGGCCCGGTGATGTCGCTGCTGCGCTTCAAGGACGAGGCCGACGCACTGGCCCAGGCCAATGACTCCAGCTACGGCCTGCAGGCCAGCGTCTGGAGCTCCAATATCGACCGCGCCCACCGCGTCGCGCGCCAGCTGCGCGCCGGCACCGTGCACGTGAACCAGTACGACGAGGACGACATCACCGTGCCTTTCGGCGGCTACAAGCAGAGTGGCAACGGGCGTGACAAGTCGCTGCATGCGTTTGACAAGTACACCGAGCTGAAGACCACCTGGCTGAAGCTCAAGGGCTGATGCCATGCTGAGCCAGGCTCTGCAAGAGCAATTGCGCGCCGCCGGCGTCCACACGCTGCTGGCGCAGTTCACCGATCTGCACGGCGTGGCCAAGGGCAAATACCTGCCGCTTGAGCAGCTGGACGCGCTGCTGAGCGAAGGCGCTGGCTTCTCCGGGCCGTCGATCGCCGGGACAGGTCTGGCGCGGCAAGGCCCGCGCAGCGAGTACTGGGGCCGCGGCGACCCGTCCACGGCACAGGCGCTGCCCTGGATGCCTGGTTACGCGCGCCTGGTCTGCGACGGTTTCGTGGCCGGCCAGCCTTTCGATGCCTGCCCGCGCCAGGTGCTGCGGCGCGCCGAGGCCCGACTGAGCACGCGCGGCTGGCAGTTGCGCACCGGCATCGAACCGGAGTTCTTCCTGCTGAAAGCCGATGGCCGCGGCGGCTACCTGCCGATCGACGACGCCGACCGGCTGGACAAACCCTCCTACGACCTCAAGGCCCTGCCGCGCCAGGCAGCGCTGCTGCGCGAGCTGCACCTGGCGCTGCAGGGCTGCGGCCTGCAGGTGCTGCAGATCGACCATGAGGATGCGCAAGGCCAGTACGAACTCAACTTCGCCTACGACCGCGCGCTGCACAGTGCGGACCGCCTCATGCTGTTCAAGCTGGCGGCCCAGGCCATCGCCGAGAAGCATGGCGCGCTGTTCTCGATGATGCCCAAGCCCTTTGCCGACCAGCCGGGCAGCGGCATGCACTTCCACGCCTCGCTGTGGGCAGGCGAAGGCCCCACAGAGCGCTGCCTGTTCGACGGCGCCGAGGGGCAGGTCTTGCTGGGCCACTTCATTGCCGGCGTGCTGGCGCATGCGCCGGCGCTGTGCGCGCTGGCAGCGCCCACCGTCAACAGCTACAAACGGCTGACGGTCGGCGAATCGCTGTCGGGCACCACTTGGGCGCCGGCCTATATCGCCCACGGCCCGAACAACCGCACCGCCCTGGTCCGCACCCTGCCCGGCCGCTTCGAGTGGCGCCTGCCGGATGCCGCGGCCAATCCCTATCTGGCCAGCGCCGCGCTGATTGCCGCAGGCCTCGACGGCATCGACCGCGAGCTGCCGCCCCCGGCCGCCTGCGAGGACGATCTGTTTGCGCTGTCGCTGCAGCAGATCGCTGATCGCGGCATCGCGCTGCTGCCACAAAGCCTGGACCAGGCGCTGGACGCGCTGCAAGCCGATGCGGTGATCTGCGAGGCCCTGGGAGAGACGCTGACGCAGCAGTTCCTGGCCCTCAAGCGCGAGGAATGGCTGGGCTATGCCCGCCATGTCAGCGCCTGGGAGATGCAGCGTTACGTTGCGGCTTTCTGAGCCCTGCTGACCAGGCGCCCCAGCGCCGCCACGCCCACCGGCGGCTCGGCCTGCCAGGGCAGCACGAAGCAGCGCTGTGCCAGGCCGCCCTGCACCCGCTGCCACTGGCGCCACTCGCCCTGCTTGCGTGCCAGCAGCAGCGCATCCGCGGTCTCGGCGGCCAGGATGCTGCGGTTCAGCAACCAGGCATAGGGCTCGATATCGGCGCGGCGCAGATCGGCCTGCAGCGCCTCGGCCTGCGACACCGGCGTGGTCTCGGGCAGGCTCACCAGCACGATGCGGGTGTAGTCCGGGTCCTGCAGGCGCATCAGCGGCGTGGTGACACGGCCGCCGCCCATCTTGCCCTCGAACTCCCGCAGCATCTGCCGGTGATAGGCCCCGGTCGCATCCATCAGCAGCAATGAATGGCCGGTGGGTGCGGTATCCAGCACCACGAAGGCACTGCGCGCCTCGCTGACCACGCGCGAAAAGGCATGGAACACCGCCACTTCCTCGGTGCACGGCGATTGCAGGTCCTCCAGCAGCAATGCGCGCGAGGCCGCATCCAGCCCGGCGCCACGGCTGGCCATGATCTTGTCGATATGCCGCGCCGTCTCAGCCTTGGGGTCGATGCGGTCGACCTTGAGCCCGTCCAGTTGGCCATCCAGCGTCAGCTCCAGATGCGCGGCCGGATCGGTGGTGCTCAGGTGCACCGAATGACCGCGCTGCACCAGGCCGATGGCCAGCGCGGCGGCCACCGTGGTCTTGCCCACGCCGCCCTTGCCCATCACCATGATCAAGCCGCGCCCCGGCGCCGCCAGTTCGTCAGCCAGCCGGTCCAGACCGGGCATGGCGGCTGCATGGGCGCGCAAGGCGGCCTGGGTCAGCACAGCCTGCTGTGTGAGCACAGCGGCCGTCGGCTCGCCGCCAGAGAGCAAGGCCCGCAGCGCCGGCAGGCCGATGGTGTCGAAGGCGCGCAGCGGCACTTCGGCGCGCGGCAAGGCGGCCAGGGCCGCTGGCATCTCGGCCAAGGCCTGGCGCCCTGCCTCGGCGATGGCACGCGAGACTGCGTCGCTGGCGGCCTGCGGGCTCAGCACGCCGTTGATGATCAGGCGCTGACTGTTGAGCCCAAGCTCCTCCAGTTCGCGGCAGGCGCGGTCGGCTTCCAGCAAGGCGCTGCGCTCGGGCCGGCTGACCAGCACCACACGCGTCTGCGCGCCATCGGTCAGCGCCGCCAGCGCCTCCCGAAAGCGCTGCTCCTGCATCTTCAGCCCGGAATGTGGCCCCAGGCAGGAAGCGCCACGGTCGTTGTCCTCCAGAAAGCCGCTCCAGGCCTTGGGCAGGCTCAGCAGGCGCAGCGTGTGGCCGGTGGGCGCGGTGTCGAACACCACATGGTCATAGCCCGCGCCACCAGCAGCCAGCAGGCCGGCGAACTCGTCGAAGGCGGCGATCTCGGTGGTGCAGGCGCCTGAGAGCTGTTCGCGCACGGTGGCGCGCTCCTCGTCCGCCGCTTGCTCGCCCAGCTGCGCGATCACCCGCAGCCGGTAGGCTTCGGCCGCCGCCTCGGGGTCGATGTTGATCACTTCCAAGCCCGGCACGCCAGGCACCGGCATGGCCTGGTTCGACAGCGTGACGCCCAGCATCTCGTCCAGGTTGGAAGCGGCATCGGTCGACACCAGCAGCACCCGCAGGCCCTGCTCAGCCAGCGCCAGCGCCGTGGCGCTGGACAGCGAGGTCTTGCCGACGCCGCCCTTGCCGGTGAAGAACAGAAACGGTGGCACTGGCTGCAACAGCGCCAGCACAGCTGATGTCGATGAGGTGTCCATGGTTTCATTGTGCGGCCAGCGCCGCGCGCACGGCCCGCGCTGGATCAAAGCGTTGCGCGCAGCAGGCATGATGCGCACAGCTCAACGCCTGGTCTGCGATGTCCCGTCCTGAACCCTCGTCCGCGATTCCCTGGCTGGCCTATGCCAGCCTGGCCCTCAGCACCAGCCTGGTCGGCAGCTATGTGGGCCTGTCCAAGCTGCTGGTGCTGGTGTTCCCTGTCTTTCTGCTGGCCTGGCTGCGCTTCGGCATGGCGGCGGTGTTCATGCTGCCCTGGCTGCGACGCGCGCCGCACGAGCCGCGCCTGGATGGGCGCACGCGCGGCCTGCTCTTCCTTGAATCCTTTCTCGGCAACTTTCTGTTCTCGATCTGCCTGCTCTACGGGCTGCGCGCCAGCTCGGCCGTGGTGGCCGGTGTCATCCTGGCGGGCATCCCGGCGGCGGTGGCCTTGCTCAGCCGCATCGTGCTGGGCGAACGCATCGCGCCACGCGTGGCCGCCGGCATTGCGCTGAGCGTGGCCGGCATCGCGCTGGTGGCGCTGGGGCGCAGCGGTGCTGCGATGGCCGGCACCTCGACCTGGGGCGCGCTGCTGGTGCTGGGCGCGGTGTTCTGCGAAGCCTGCTATGTGGTGATCGGCAAGCGGCTCACGCAGGACCTGCCGCCGCGGCGCATCAGCGCGCTGATCAATCTGTGGGGCCTGGTGCTGGTGACGCCACTGGGCCTGTGGCAGGCCATGAGCTTCGACTTTGCTTCGGTCCAGCCCGGTAGCTGGGGCCTGCTGCTGTTCTATGCGCTGGCCGCCAGCATGGTGACAGTGTGGCTGTGGATGCACGGCCTGCAGCAGGTGCCGGCCGCGCGTGCAGGCGTCTTCATGGTGTTTCTGCCGATCGCCACGGCGCTGGTGGGCCTGCTGTGGCTGGGCGAGTCCATCAGCTTGCTGCAGGCCCTGGCCTATGCGCTGGCGCTGGCCGGCGTGCTGCTGGCCACCTGGCCGGACAGCCCGGCCCAGCCGCAGCGCATGGCCGGCTGAAGAAAAGTGATGGCGGCCGGCCCTGCAAGCACCGAGGCATCGCCGACAATCAGCGCCGCTTTCCTGCCGATGCCAACAAAGCTTGAATGACTGATCTGTCTCCCGATGCCGCTTCCTGGCGCCAGTGGGTCGGCCGTTTCGCCGACCTGTTGCAAGCCGCGCCCGACGCCGCAGCACCCAGCTTGCGCGCCCGTGGTGCCGCCAAACACTGTCTGGTTTTTCACCGCATCCGGACGACGAGTGCATCATCGGCGCCCTGCCGCTGCGCCTGCAGCAGGAAGCGGCTGGCAGGTCACCGTGGTGGCTGTCACGCTGGGCAGCCAACCCGAACGCCGTGCGGCTCGCCGGGCCGAGCTGGCCGCGGCCTGCGCGCAACTCGGCTTCGAGCTGTTGATCCTGGGCGCGGATGGTCTCGAGCGCGTGCGCCCCGACACCGCCGATGCCGAGCCGGCGCTGTGGCGCAGCCATCTGGACCTGGTGGTGCAGCTGCTGACTCGTGTCAAGCCGGCGCTGGTGCTGGCGCCGCATGGTGCCGATGCCAATGCCACGCATATCGGCGTGTACCGGCTGATCCTGCAGGCGCTGGCGCAGGCCCGCTACGCCGGGCTGCTGGCGCAGACCGAGTTCTGGGCCGCTCAGCCGGCGCCCAACTGCATGGTGCAGACCAGCATTGCCGACACCGCACGGCTGGTGCAGGCGCTGGCCTGCCATGTCGGTGAGGTGGCCCGCAACCCTTATCACCTGCGCCTGCCGGCCTGGATGGCCGACAACGTGCGCCGCGGCGGCGAGCTGATCGCCGGTGCCGGCAGCGAGCCGCCCCGCTATGCCTTCGCCACGCTCTACGGCCTGAGCCGCTGGGCGGATGGTGCCTGGCAGCTAGACCTGACCCCGATGTTCTGCGACAGCGCGACCGCGCTGGAACTCTGACCCTGCAAGGCCTGACCCCGATATGAGCACCCCACCGACCCATCTGCGCATCCATCAGTTCGCCGGCCTCAAGCCCGGCCCGCGCCTGATCGTCACCGCTGCCGTGCACGGCAACGAGATCTGCGGCGTGGCTGCCATCCATCGCGTGATCGAGGCCATCGACAGCGGCGCGCTGACGCTGCTGCGCGGCACGCTGAGCATGATCCCCATCGTCAACCCGCTGGCGCACCAGAAGGGCCAGCGCGAAGGCGAGCGCAACCTGAACCGCAATCTGCGCCCGGCGATGATTCCGCAGGACTTCGAGGACCGCATCGCGCGCCAGCTCTGCCCCTGGCTGGCCCAGCACGATGTGCTGCTCGACTTGCACTCCTTCAACAACCCCGGCCCGGCCTTCGCGATGCTGG
>JACDQM010000081.1 GCA_015657635.1 Roseateles sp. | reverse complement strand
GGCCGGGTCGTGCGGATCGGGATGGGATGCAAGGCGCAGTTTGCTGCCAATAGCCGTAGCTATTGGCGAGAACTGCAACGCCGCAGCCCGCCCGAGTCCGCGCGATCACGGACCGCGTTGATTTGTGCAGAGCTTCCCTAGAACCCTGTGCCTAGGCTTCTGCGCGGCAGAAGAAGCGTCGGCTGCAAACTGACCGCCAGTTTTCGCTTTCAACGCCTTCCGCCGCGCGGACTCCTAGCACTTGATGCCCGCGTGCAAGGCCACGATCCCGGCGCTGAGGTTGTGCACATCCACATGGCCGAAGCCGGCCGCCTTCATCATGGCCTTGAGCTCGGCCTGAGGCGGATGCATGCGGATCGACTCGGCCAGATAGCGATAACTTTCGGCGTCGCCCGCGATCATCTGCCCCAGCTTGGGCAGCACCTTGAAGGAATACCAGTCATAGGGCTTGCGCAGCGGCTCGGCCACCTGCGAGAACTCCAGCACCAACAGGCGACCTCCGGGCTTGAGCACGCGGCACATCTCGGCCAGCGCCTGGTCCTTGTGGGTCATATTGCGCAGGCCGAAGGCCACGCTGACCAGATCGAAGCTCTCGCTCTTGAAGGGCAGCTTCTCGGCATCGCACAGCCCCGTGGGCAGGATCAGGCCTTCGTTGATCAGGCGGTTGCGGCCCTGGCGCAGCATCGCCTCGTTGATGTCGGTGTGCACCACCATGCCGGTCTCGCCGACCTTGCGCGCAAAGGCGCGCGACAGGTCGCCGGTGCCGCCGGCAATGTCCAGCACGCGCTGGCCCGGCTTCAGATTGGCCACCGCCACGGTGTAGGCCTTCCAGGCCCTGTGCATGCCGGCCGACATCAGGTCATTCATGATGTCGTAGTTCGAAGCCACCGAGTCGAACACGCCGCGCACGCGGCTGGCCTTCTCGCGTTCGTCAACGGTCTGGAAGCCGAAGTGGGTGCTGCTCATCGCTGGGGTCTCGCTCGCTCTCAATGGGAATGGCTGCCGCAGGCACTGCCGGCCTTCTCGGGCATCGGCGCATCGCGATCCACACCGGCTGCCGCCAGCCTGGCCTCGTATTCGGCCCACAGCTCGGGTTGGCGACGGCCCAGCTGATACAGATAGTCCCAGGAGAAGATGCCGCTGGCGTGGCCGTCGCTGAACTGCGGACGGATGCCGTAATGGCCGATGGGCTCCAGCGCCTCGATACCGACCTCACGCTTGCCGGTCTGCAGCGTCTCCTGGCCCGGGCCATGGCCCATCACCTCGGCCGACGGGCTGTAGACCCGCATCAACTCGAAGGGCAGCGAAAAGCGCTGGCCATCGGCGAAGGCGATCTCCAGCACGCGCGATTGCTGGTGCACGGTGATGTCGGTGGGCTGGGGGGTGTTGGCGTTGAGTCCGGCCATGGTCGTCGGCAGTCGATGCGTGGAGGAGCGCACAGGCGGCGCGATGGGCGCCAGCCGTGCGAATGGCGTGCTTTGAAGTGTAGCCGCTGGGGCAGACCCCAATGCCCGCAGGGGGGCGCTGCGTTAGCGTGCGCCAGCCCTTCCCTCCGAGCCACAAGCTCTGCTGACGATGCGCCCACAAGCCCCGATCCTGAACGCGCTGACCCGCGCCACTTTCTGCCTGAGCGCCCTGCTGGCCACCGCCCTGCCCAGCGCCGCGCTGGACCTCAAGGGCCTGGCCAGCGATGTGCCCGCCTGCCGCGACTTCTACGAGCATGTGAACAGCCGCTGGGACGCGGCCACGCCGCTGCCGCCCGATCGTGCCCGCATCGGCAGCTTCATCGACCTGCGTCTGGCCAATGACGCCATCCTTGAACAAGGCCTGGCCGAACTGCTCAGCAAGCCCAGCCTGCAGACCAGCCCTGGCCTGAAGCTGGTGGCAGCCTTTTACGCCAGCGGGCTGGATCTGGCGGCCATCGAGGCGCGCGGCCTGAAATCGCTGCAGCCGCTGCTGGGCCCGATACAGGCGCTGAGCCAACCGGCCGAGCTGCCGGCGCTGCTGGCCGCCTTGAACCGCGTGCAGATCGCCGCGCCGCTGGCCGCCTATGTGGCTCAGGACCCCAAGGACACGCGACGCCATGCGCTGCTGTTCTCGCAGTCGGGCCTGGGCCTGCCAGACCGGGATGACTACAGCAAGACCGACGAGGTGTCGCGCCGCCTGCAGCAGGCCTACCGCATCTATGCCAGAACCTTGCTGGACGCAGCCGGCCTCAAGCCCAGCGAGGCTGATATCGAGGCCTTGATGGCCTTCGAGGCGCGCCTGGCTGAGGCCTCGCGCAGCCGGGTGCAGATGCGCAACCCGGTGGCCAACTACAACCGCTTTGATGCCAAGGCCCTGGCCGAGGCTGCGCCGGGCTTCGATTGGGCCGCCTATGTGCGCGCCTACAGCGGCCGCGCCGACGGCGTGGCGCAGTTCGTCGTTGGCCAGCCCGAGTTCGCCAAGCGCCTGGCCGAACTGGCCCAGAGCACGCCGATGGCGACCTGGCGCCACTACCTGAGCCTGCGCCTGCTGGACGCCAGCGCGGCTCGCCTGCCCAAGGTGTTTGCCGACGCACACTTCGTCTATCACGGCCGCACCATCTCCGGCCTGAAGGCGCCCGAGCCGCGCAACGAGGCCGTCATCCAGACCATCGGCGGGCGCACCGGCAGCGCGCCGGTGGCCCTGGGCCTGGGCGAGCTGTTTGTGGCCAAGGCCTTTCCGGCCGAGGCGCAGAAGCGCTCGCTGCAGCTGGTGGCCGACATCAAGGCGGCGATGCGCGAGCGCATCGAGGGCCTGGCCTGGATGAGCGCGCCCACCAAGCAGCGCGCGCTGGCCAAGCTGGATGCGATGGCGCTGAAGATCGGCGCGCCCGAGCGCTGGCCCGACTATGCCGGGCTGAGCCTGCGCGCCGACGACTACGCCGGCAACGGCCTGGCCGCCGCGGCCTGGCAGAGCGCCCAGCGACTGGCCGATCTGGACCGGCCGGTGGACCGCAGCCGCTGGTTCACCAGCCCGCACATCGTCAATGCCTTTGCCGGCGGCCTCAACGAGATCGTGTTCCCGGCCGGCATCCTGCAGCCGCCCTTCTTCGATCCCCGCGCAGACGACGCCGTCAACTATGGCGGCATCGGCATGGTGATCGGCCACGAGATCACCCACCACTTCGATGACCGCGGCCGCCAGTACGACAGCGTGGGCAATCTCTCCGACTGGTGGACGGCCGAAGATGCCGCCGCCTACAAGCTGCGCGCCGAGCGTGTGGCCCGGCTCTACGGCGGCTACGAGCCGCTGCCGGGCGAGCGCATCAATGGCTACCAGATGCTGGGCGAGAACATCTCGGACATGGCCGGCATGCCGATCGCCTACGAAGGCCTGCAGCGGGCCTTGGCGCGCAGCGGCCAGCGCGACAAGATCGAGGGCTACACGCCTGAGCAGCGCTTCTTCATCTCCAACGCGCTGATCTGGCGCAACAAGTCGCGCACCGAACTGCTGATCAACCAGCTGCGCACCGGCCAGCATTCGCCGGGCAAGTTCCGCGTGCTGGGTCCGATGTCGAATACACCCGCCTTCGCCCAGGCCTTCGGCTGCAAGGCGGGCGACCCGATGGTGGCGGGCGAACCGATCAGGATCTGGTGAGGCTGCGGCGGCCCGGTCAGGCCGCCCGGCGGCTTACCAACCCAGCTGCAGGCTGTAGGCCCCGCCACCGCCGCTGAAGTAGCGCACCTGCAGATACAGCGTGACGGCAGCGCTGCCGCCGTTGACATAGCTCAGCGTCTCGACCACGCCGCCGCCGCTGTTCTGGCTGGCGCCAACCAGCGTGCCGGCGGCATTGCGCAGCAGCAGGTCGAAGTCCTTGCCGGCGGCGGGCGTCAGCAGCGCACTGAGCGTCTTGCCGGCTGGCAGGCTGATGGCGAAGTAGTCGACATCGCTGGTGGAGGACAAGCTGCCGCTGATCAGCGAAGGTGCGCCAATCGCCTGCGCGCGCGCCAGGTTGTTATTGTTCTCGGCCTCGGCAACCGCGGCGTAGCTGGGCGTGGTGATGGCGGCATTGGCGATGGCTGTCACCGCCGCCGCTGCATCCAGCAGGCCGGCGCCGCAGCCGCTGCAGCTGCCCGGAAAGGCGCGCGCGCTGCTCTTCAGCGCCGCGGCGATCTGGTCCGGCGTGGCGCTCGGCTTGACGCTGTACATCAGTGCGGCCACGCCGGCCACATGCGGCGCTGCCATCGAGGTGCCCTGGTAGTAGGCATAGACATCGGCGCCGGGCGTGGTGGTGCCGGCGTTGAGCGTCGACAGGATCGCGTTCGCGCCGCTCGATCGGCCATCGCCACCCGGCGCGGCCAGCGTGACAGCGTTGCCGTAGTTGGAGTAGTAGGCGCGCGCGCCGTAGCGGTCGGTGGCGGCCACGGTGATCACGCCGGCGCAGTTGGCCGGGCTGGAGGTCGAGGCATCGGCCGTCTCATTGCCGGCCGCCACCACCACCACCGCACCGCGGGCGCGCGCGCTGTTGATGGCGTTCTGCGTGGTGCTGCCGCAGTTGCCGGTGCCGCCCAGCGACAGGTTGATCACCTTGGCCGGTGTCGTGTTGGCCGGCACGCCGCTGACGCTGCCGCCCGCCGCCCAGACCATCGCATCCGCGATATCGGAGCTGTAGCCGCCGCACTTGCCCAGCACGCGCAGCGGCTGGATCTTGGCGTTGAAGGCAATGCCGGCAATGCCGGAGGCGTTGTTGGCCTTGGCCGCAATGGTGCCGGCCACATGCGTGCCGTGCCAGCTGGAGTTGCTGGCAGCGCTGCCGCTGCCGCAATCGCCCGCGGCATTCCAGTCGCCGGGGTCGCTGGCATCGGCATCGCGCCCGCCGCCGTCCACCGCGATGCTGGACAGCGTGATCATGTCGTAGCCGGCCACCGTCTGGCCGCTGAGGTCGGCATGCGGGCGAATGCCGGTGTCCAGCACCGCCACGACGACGCCGCTGCCGGTGGCGCGGTCCCAGGCAGCCGGCGCACGGATGCCGCCGGTGGCCTCGAACAGGTCCCACTGCTTGCTGTAGTGCGTGTCGTTGGGTGTCAGCAGGGCCTGCATGCGCAGGTCAGGCTCGACGTACTCGATGCTGGCATCGGCGGCCTGCAGCTGCGTGGCCAGCTGGCGCATCTCGGCGCTGCCCAGGCTGCGGTTGAGCTTGAACACATGGGCGCCCACGCCGGTCTGGCGCAGCAGCGCCAGGCTCAGACCGCGCTGTGCAGCCACGCTGCTGGCGGCACTCAGACGGCCCTGCAGCGTCGCGCTGGACAGGCTCTGCGCCTGCTGGATCAGGCGGCCGCCACGGCTCTCAGTGCGGCTGGCATCGCGGTACTTGATGATCAAGCGGTCGCTGTCAGCGGCCTGCGCTGCGGCCGGCCTGTCAACGGCTGCGACCGACACCCCAGCCTCGGCACCGGCCAGCGGCGCCAGCAGCGCGGCGGCGAGCAGCGCCAGGCGCAGCGGGGATTGTGTGTTGCGGGACATACAGCCTCCTGAACAGCTTCCATGAATCTGGAGAGCAGTCTAGGAAGGCTGGCGGGAATGGTCTGTGACGGAATACCGCCTGGCCCCGGCCCTTACGTTTGGAGAACTTTGCGCCCCTGACAAGTCACAAACACTTACCCCTTCAGCGGCATGTCGCCGGCTGCGCACAGCTGGGCCAAAGCCTCGCGCAGGTGCGCGTCCAGCGCCGGCAGCGGCAGGGCCAGCCGCTCGCTCGCCGGCGGCTGCGGGCTGCGTTGGCGCTCGCCCCAGATCGGTTGCGGAAAGTGGCTGTCCCAGTCGAAGCGCGCGATCACATGCCAGTGCAGATGCGGCACCACATTGCCCAAGGTCGCCAGATTGATCTTGGTCGGTGTCAGGGCCTCGCGCAGCACTTGCTCGATGGCATTCACCGCTTCCATGCACTGCTGCCGCTGGGCCGCTGGCAGATCGCTGAACTCGGCCACATGGGCCTGCCAGATCAGCCGGTAGAAGGCCGGAAACTCCGGCGCATCGACGACCCGTACAACGCGCCACAGGGTGCTCTCGAAGACAGGCAGGCCGCCTGCTTCTTGGCACAGCAGGCAGGTCGGAGGCGGGATGATCTCGGGCATGTCGGGCGCGTCTAAGATGGGCTGGTTCCTCACTGTAACAACGCCTGGAAACCGGAGACTTTCCTGATGCTGAATACGCCCTCGATTCCACGCCGCCTGTGCCTGCTGGCACTGGGCGCCCTCAGCCTGGCCGCGCCGCTGGCGGCGCAGGCCCAACAGGCCTGGCCCTCCAAGCCGATCCGCTGGGTGGTGGCCTACCCGGCCGGCGGCGGCTCGGACTTCCTGGCGCGCCAGCTGGCCCCGCAGATCGGCAAGCAGCTGGGCCAGACCCTGGTGATCGAAAACCGCCCCGGCGCGGCCGGCATGATCGGCACCGACGCCGCCGCCAAGTCCGCCCCGGACGGCTACACCATCGTCACCGGCGACAACGGCGCGATGGTGTTCAACAGCGCGATGTACAAGAAGGTGCCCTACGCACCGTCCGACCTGGCGCCGGTGGGTTTCATGGCGCGCTTCCCTCTGGTGCTGGTGGTGAATCCGAATGCCGGCTTCAGCAGCGCCAAGCAGTGGCTGGATGAGGTGAAGAAAAGCCCCGGCAAGTACAGCTACGCCTCGCCCGGCATCGGCAGCCCGCACCACCTGGCGATGGAGCTGATCAAGGAGCGCAGCGGCAGCTTCATCGTGCATGTGCCCTATCGCGGCACTGCCTTCACCACGCAGGACCTGATCGCCGGCATGGTGCCGATGGGCATCCTGGATACCGCCGCCGGCCTGCCGCACATCCGCGCGGGCAAGCTCAAGGCGCTGGCCGTGCTGAGCGCCAAGCGCATCGCCACCCTGCCCGATGTGCCGACCTTCCAGGAGATCGGCCTGAAGGGCGTCGACGTGGCGGCCTGGCAAGGCCTGTTCGTGCCCAAGGGCACGCCTGAGGCCATCGTGCAGCGCCTCTCGACCGAAATGAACAAGGCCATCACGACACCGGAGGTCAAAGCCCGGCTGGAGGACTTCGGCCTCGAAGTGGCGCCCGGCGATGCCGCTTCGCTCGCGCGCTTCGTGCAGCAGGAAACCCTTGCCTGGCATGCGCTGATCAAGGAGCGCAAGCTGTCAGCAGACTGAGAGAAGCAAGAAAAAGGGCGCCAGCGGCGCCCTTTTTGTCATCGTCCGGTCCGACAGCCTTTCAGACCAGCACGCGCTCGATGCCGCCGGCATTGGCGCTGGCCACGTACTCGGGCATCCAGTTCTCGCCCAGGATCTGCTTGGCCATCTCGACCACGATGTAGTCGGCCTCCAGCAAACCGTTCTGCAGATCGTTGCCATAGCGGCTCAGGCCTTGCAGGCAGCTCGGGCAGGAGGTCAGGATCTTCAGGTTGTCG
>JACDQM010000080.1 GCA_015657635.1 Roseateles sp. | reverse complement strand
CTCAGCAGAAGGAACGATGGCATGAGCATCTTCCTGGTCTTCCCCTTCACGCGCCTGGTGCATGTGTGGAGCGGCTTCGGCACGCTGGCCTACCTCACGCGCCCTACCAGCTGGTGCGCAGCCGCCGCATCGGCCTGCCTCCTGGCCATAACTCAGCGCAGCGCTAAAAGGACTTCGTCATGACACAGCAAGGATGTGGCAGCGGAAGCTGCGGTTGCGGTGGTGCTGCTGAGCTGACCCCGAGCGTTCCGTCCGCGGTGGCCAGCGGCCCCGATGCCAGCGATCAGATCCCGGTGGCGCGCGTCAACGGCGTGCCGCTGCACGGCGCGGGCGAGTCGCCCGACCCGGAGTCATTGCGTCAGCGCGCTTACAGCGAGCTGCTGCGCCAGGCCGCGCAACGGGCCGGGCTGCTGGCGGTGGGCGATCTGCCGGCGCTGGATGGCGTGCTCAGCGAGGCGGCTTCGCAGGCCATTGAGCAATTGCTGGCCCGCGAGCTGCAGCTGCCCGAAGCCGACGATGCGGCCTGCCGGCGCTTCTACGAAGCGCATGCCAAGCGCTATCAGCTGGGTGAGCGCACGCTGGCCAGCCACGTCCTGTTCGCCGTCACGCCCGGTGTCGATGTGGACGCACTGCGGCGCCGCGCCGAGAGCCTGCTGGTCAGCCTGCGTTGCGGCAGCGCCGAAGACTTCGCCCGTGCCGCCGCCGATCAGTCCAACTGCCCCAGCGGCGCCGAAGGCGGTGCACTCGGCTGGCTGGGCCGCGAGGACTGCGCGCCGGAATTCGCTGCGGCGCTGTTTGCACAGGACGAGGCGAATGCCCATGTGGGCGTGCTGCCGCGCCTGATCAGCACCCGCTTCGGTTTCCACATCGTGCGCGTCGATGCGCGTGAGCCGGGCGTGCAACAGCCTTTTGAGGCGGTGCGCGGCGCCATTGCACAAACGCTGTCCCAGCAGGCCTATGTGACGGCGTTGCGCCAGTATCTGAACCTGCTGGCAGGCGCCGCGCAGATCGACGGCCTGGCGCTGGAAGGCGCCGATTCGCCGCTGCTGCAGTGACGCAGCGCCCAGTTTGCCCGGGGAGCGCTGGACGTGTCGATTGATCCGGTTGTCGGCTTCTTTGTGCTGGGTCTGGTGGCCGGGCTGCTGGGCTCTGACCTGAAGATCTCCGGGGGGCTCTACGACACGCTGACCCTCTACCTGCTGATTGCCATCGGCCTCAAGGGCGGGTTCGAGTTGGCGCAGACCGAGGTGCTGCACTTGGTGCTGCCCATCATCGTGGTGGTGGTGATGAGCGCGGGCACGCCGCTGCTGGGCTATCAGATCCTGCTGCGATTGGGCAAGCTGCCGCACTTCGACGCCGCATCGATCTCGGCGCACTACGGCTCGGTGTCGGTGGTCACCTTTGCGGTCGGGGCGTCCTACCTGTCACGCCAGGGAGTCGGCCATGACGGCTATCTCTCGGTGTTCCTGGTCTTCCTCGAATTTCCGGCCATCATCATCGGCGTGCTGCTGGCCAAGGGCATCAACAAGGACACGCAGTGGCGCCATCTGGCTCGCGAGGTTCTGACCGGCAAGGCCATCCTGCTGCTGGTCGGCGCCCTGCTGATCGGCTGGATCTGGGGCAAGGAAGGAGGCGCCTCGCTGCTGCCGTTCTTCCAGGACATGTTCAAGGGCTTTCTGGCGCTGTTCCTGCTGGGCATGGGGCTGGTGACGGCTTCCAAGCTGGACGAGCTGCGGCGGGTCGGCAAATTCCTGATCGGCTTCGGCATCCTGATGCCCATCGTGTCCGCAATAGGCGGCGTGGCGGTCGGCTGGCTGCTGGGCATGTCCGAGGGCAGCACCACCCTGCTGGCCGTGCTCTATGCCAGCGCGTCCTACATCGCCGCGCCGGCCGCGATGCGCATCGCGATCCCCGAGGCGAACCCGGCCTTGTCGATCGGTGCGGCACTGGGGGTCACCTTTCCCTTCAACGTGGTGCTGGGCGTACCCTTGTACTTCCAGATGACGCACTGGTTCTACGGAGTCGTGAGATGAATGACCCAGTCCCTGCGGGGGTTCCGATCGGCCAGATCCACTACGTGGTTCTGATCTGCGAAGAAGCCATCGAGTCCCTGGTCGGCAAGGACATCATCGCGGCCGGCGCCAAGGGCTACACCGTGGCCGAGGTGCGTGGCCGTGGCAACCGCGGCGTGCGCGATGCCCAGTGGATGCTGTCCAGCAACATCCGCATCGAAGTGTTGTGCAGCGAAGCCGCCGCGCTGCGCATCCTGCAGATCGTCGAGACCAAGTACTCGCAGAACTACGGACTAGTGGCCTTCACCCATCCGGTCATGGGCCCCAGGGCCGACAAGTTCTAGTTGAGCTTGGCCATCACTGTGTCCAGTGATTCATCGCCGAGGTCGGGCGCCTGCCAGGCGCGCAGCCAGTCCATGAACTGCTCGGCCGGCATCGGGCGGCCGATGAAATAGCCCTGGCCCTCGTCGCAGCCCAGCGCGGCCAGCAGTTTCCAGGCCTTGCCGGTTTCCACGCCTTCGGCCACCACGCTGAGGCCCAGGTTGTGGGCCAGCTCGATGGTGGAGCGCACGATCTTGGCGTCGTCGGCATCGCGCTCCATCGCCATCACGAAGCTGCGGTCGATCTTCAGTTCGTCCACCGGCAGGCGCTTCAGATAGGCCAGCGAAGAGTAGCCGGTGCCGAAGTCGTCGATCGACAGCTTGAAGCCCATGCTGCTGAGCGTCTCCAGCGTCTGCAGCGCGCGCTGCGGGTCGTCCATGATGGCGCTCTCGGTGATCTCCAGGCACAGCGCCTGCGGGCCGACGCCGTGGCGGCCGATCTGCGCCGCCACCTTGGCGGGCAGGTCCTGGTCGAGCAGGTCGCGGGTGGAGAGGTTGACGCTGATCTTCAGCGGCAGGCCTTGCTGCTCGGCTTCATGCGCTGCTTGCGCCGAGGCTTCGATCACCCAGGCGGTGAGCGCGCGGATGAAGCCGGTCTGTTCGGCAAAGGGGATGAACTGCATCGGCGGCACCAGGCCGCGTGTTGGATGCTGCCAGCGCACCAGCGCCTCGGCGGCCAGCACCTGGTTGCGGCGCAGATCGACCTTGGGCTGCAGATACAGGCGCAACTCGCCGCCGTCGATGGCGCGGCGCAGTTCGCCCAGCAGCGACAGCGATTCCTGGCTGCCCGCATCCAGCGCGGAGTGATACACGGTACTGCCGCTCTGGCGCCGCTTGGCCGCGTACATGGCAAGCTCGGCACGCGCCAGCAGGCTGCTGACCTCGCGGCCATGCGCCGGGAACAGCGCGATGCCGATGCCCGCACCCAGGTCGATGGTCTGGTCGTCGATGTGCAGCGGGGCCTCGAAGTCGGCCAGGATCTGCGCCGCGGCCTGCTGCGCGGCAGCTTCGTCGGCACCCTCCATCAGCAGCACGAATTCATCGCCACCGAGGCGAGCCAGCTGGTTGGCGCCTTTGATCTGCAGACCTTGCAGACGCTGCGCCACGCCACACAGCAGGCGGTCGCCGAACTTGTGGCCCAGCACATCATTGACATGCTTGAAGCGGTCGAGGTCCAGCATCAGCACTGCGCCTGTGCAATGCTGATCGCAGGCCAGGCGCTCGGCCAGCTGCTGGCTGAACTGCTCGCGGTTGGGCAGTCCGGTCAGCGGGTCCCAGAAGGCCAGGCGGTGCACCTGTTCCTCGCGCTGGCGTATGCCCTGGCGCATGGTTTCAAAGGCGTGCGCCAGCTCGCTGACTTCACCCAGCGAGGTGCTGGCTTCAACCGGTGTTTCATAGTCGCCGCGGCCCAGGCGCTCGGCCGAGCGGGCCAGCTGCTCGATCGGTTCGCTGATACGCCGCGCGGTGAAAACGCTGCCCAGTGCGAACACCGCGACGCCGGCCAGCGACAGGCCCAGCAGCGTCAGTTGCAGCTGGCGATAGGGGGCCACCTCCTCGTCGAAGGAAGCCCACATGGCGGCGGCAAAGCGCGGGCTGTCCTGGCGATCGGCGCTGCCGGCTGGCGCCGCTTGCAGCGGCAGCTCCAGCAGCCTGGCGCGCCACTGCTGGCCGCTCCAGCTGCGCTTGGCCGAGGGGCCGGCCTCGAGCGAGGCGATGCCACCGATCACGCCGGCGCGCTCGCCGTCTTCGAGCAGCGAGACGCGCTCCTGCCAGCCCTTTGCCCGCTGCCCGGTGACGAACATCGCGTCCACATTGATCAGGCGCTTCAGATCCTGCAGCGGCACGTCATCGATGGCAAAACCCATCAGCACATGACCCATCAGCACCGGCGCCTTGACCGGCACGGTGACGACCTGTTGCACCTGGCCGTCGATCATCAGCATCGGCGGCAGCTCGTTTTCGGGCTTGCGGCTCAGCAGCGGCAACATCAGTTCGGCGCCTGCACGGGTGGCGGTGACCAGCCGGTGGTCCAGGTCGGCATAGGCCACCACGGCGGCCCCGACGCGCTCGCCGCTGTTGGCCAGCGAGGAATTGATGGTGTCGATATCGAGCTGCTCGTATTGGCCCTTGGCCAGCGTCTGGCGGAAGCCGTAGTCGGCCGCCAGCAGCTCGGCAGCGGCCTGCTCGCGCGCGGCCTGCTGCACCAGCAGGCGCTGCAGCATGCGGCCGGCGGTGGCCAGCTTGGCGTCGATGGCGGCCTCGGCATTGGCCTCGATGCCCTGTCGGATGAAGGCAAAGCTGGCCAGTTGCACGATCAGCAGCAGCGCCAGGAACAGCGCCACGATGCGGCCTTCGATGCGGCGCGGGTTCAGGAAGGCAGGCAGGGTCATCGGCATGCCTCGGCTCAGTTGCTGCTGTTGGTGATTTCGATGCTGGTGCTGCCGCCGCCGGCCGGCGAGACGCTGAGCGGCCGCGTCTGCAGCTGCGGCCGCCTCAGGCTGGGGTGCCAGGCCTTGATCTGGTGCTCGCCGGCCGGCAGGTCGAAGCGTGCCAGGCCGGCGGCATCGGTGCGCGCGAACAGCGGCGTGTCGACGACGACGATGTAGGCGCTCATCTGGTCATGGATATTGCAGCCCAGTGCTGCGATGCCGGGCTTGTCGAACACCACCGGCTCGGCTGGCGTGCCGGAGTAGAGCTTGATGTCGAAGGGCTTGATCGGCGAGAAGGAATAGACGTGGTGGCGCACCGTGTCGAAATTGGGAAAGTGCACCGCGGTGCCGGTCTGCACCACCAGGATGGCGGGCTGGAACTGGCGCTCGCGCTGCGCCACTTCAGCGAGGGTGCCGGCGGCGGCCTTGGCCGGGCGGCCCCGCAGCTCGACGGCCACCACCGCATCGGCCAAGGGCTGGCCGGCGGCATTGCGAGCCTGCACCGTCCAGGGCAGGGCCTGGCTGCTGCCGGCGGCCAGGGCCAGGATCGCCAGCAGGGCGATGCCGAAGGGCCGTGAGAGCGGTGTTGACGGTCGGCTGCGCTGGGGTTTCATCGGTCGGCAGATCGGGCAGGGGCCAAAGTGTGGGCCTGACTCTATCCGTTTCGTCGGGAGCAGGGTGATGCCGCAGCCCTTCGGCGTGAGGTTCGTGCGGCAGGCAAACCGGCCACCCTTGCGGCGCGCGCAGGTGATCGGGCCGCGCTATTCTTGGGCTGTCCCTGACCTTGAGCTACCGGCAGGATTTATGCAGTTCTATCCTTCTGACGCGAGCATTGCGAACTGGGAGCAGCAAGTGCGGACCGGCGCACCGACCGAAACGGTCGAAGAATTGCTGTGTCTGACCTGGGGCCTGCGCCAGCGCGACACGCGCCGCGCCTTGCTGCTGGCCGAGGATGTTCAGGGGCTGCTCAGCTCCACCGGCTGGTCGCCTGAACAGCAAAGTCTGGCGCGTGCGCGCCTGGACTTGCTGCGTTCCGAGGCCAGCCTGCTGGCCGGTGCGCTCGATGATGCCGAGCGCTTTCTGCAACTGGCCTTGCCCGTGTTCCAGGCGCAGGCCGATGCGATCGGCGAGGCCGACTGCCATTGGCAGGCGCATTACCTGGCGGCCGACCGCGGTGACGCGGCCACGCTTCGCTCGGAGCTGCGGCAGGCCCTGGCGTGCACAGAGCGGGCGGGCGATCCGGCGCGCGCGCTCCTGTTCATGGCCAATCTGGCGCGCGCCGAGGTGTTCGTCGATCAGGTGCAGGCGGAGCGGGATTGGGGCGGACGACTGCCTGCCGACAGTCGCCAGCTCGCCGCGATGGAAGGCGCGGCGGTGGAGGACTACCGCGGTCTGATTGCGGGCATGAACGGGGACTATCTGCTGGCGATCAAGTCGCTGGCGACTGCCTTCGACCTGGCGATGCGCAGCGGGCAGCTGCGGCGGGCCATCACCCTGGCGACGAATCTTGGCTACACGCACACCAAGATGAGCGACTTCCAGACGGCGATGGAGTGGCTGAAGCGGGGCCTGGACCTGGCGCGCGGCACGCGTTGGCCCAGCATGATCAGCCTGTGCCTGGCCCATACCGGCGAAGCCTTGCGCCGCCTGGAGCAGCGATCGGATGCGCGGGAGCTGCTGCAGGAATGCCTGCGCTTGAACAGCCGCTATCCGGACAGCCGCACCCATGCGCTGGCCCTGAGCTATCTGGGCAGCACAGAGCTCGACTCGGGCCAGGGCGAGGCGGCCTTGGTCGCCTTCGAGCGTCTGGGGCAGGCGGCATCGATTGCGCAATCGCTGGATCTGCAGGTGGACGCGCAGCTGGGGTTGGCGCGCGCCGAGCTGATGTGCGGCCGGTTCGCGACGGCCAGGGCGCATGCGCAGGAGGGGTTGCGCCTGGCGCGCGAGCAGCATGAGCCCGGCAACGAAGTGGATTTGCTGTGGGTGCTGGGCGACATCCAGCGGGCGCAGGATCAGGCCATACAGGGGCAAGAAGCCGCGCCGGCGCCCGGTGCGGCGAGTGGCGCCGCCAGTCTTGCGCTGGGCTGGTACCAGGCCGCCCTGCAGCGGGCGCAGACCATCCCGGCCTACACGCCGCCGGTCCGCCTGCTGGAGGCGACCGCCAAGGCTTTTGCCGAGGTCGGCGATTTCGAGCGGGCCTATCAGTGGTCGCAGCGGGCCGGCGAGGCGCGCCAGCGCAGCTTCAACGAGGATGCTGCCCGACGCTCCAGCGCGCTGCGGGCGCACCATCAGATCGAGAGCGCGCGGGCCGAGAGCGAGCACCTGCGCCGGCTGGCTGAGTCCGAGGCGGCACGCTTCCAGCTGCTGCGTGATTCGCATGAGGTGCTGCAGCACCTGGGCCAGATCGGGCAGGAGATCACCAACGAGCTGGTGGCCGAGCGCATCTTTGCTGTGATGGAGCGCCACATTCATGCGCTGCTGGATGCGCCTTGCATGGCCGTCTACCTGCTGGATGACGCAGGTCAGCAGCTGTATTGCGCTTTCGGAATGGAGAACGGGGAGCCCTTCACCGATCCGCCCATTGCGATGACCTCGGCGCGTTCCTTGTGCGTGCGCTGCGTGCGTGAGCGCCAGGAGTATCTGTTGGGCGAGGCGCCAACGAGTGATCTGGGTGAGCAGGTGCCGGGGACCAGCAGCCAGCAAAGCCTGCTGTTTGCGCCGCTGAGGGTTGGCGAACGGGTGATCGGCGTCATGACCATCCAGTCGCCACGTGCCAGGGCCTACGGCGAGCGGCAGCAGCTGATCTTTCGCACCCTGTGCTCCTACATTGCCATCGCGCTGGACAACGCCGGTGCCTATCTGCGCCTGAGTGAGATGCAGCGCCAGATGATGGCCCAGGAGAAGCTGGCGGCGCTGGGCTCGATGGTGGCCGGCGTGGCGCATGAGCTGAACACGCCGATCGGCAACAGCTTGCTGATTGCGACCACCTTGCTGAGCGCGACGCAGGATTTCGTGCAGCGCGTCGACGGCCAGGCCTTGCGGCGCTCGGACTGGCAGGACTACGCCAGCCGCACGCTGGATGGCTTGGGGCTGATCAATCGCAGCATGGAGACAGCGGCGGCCCTGGTGCGCAGCTTCAAGGAGGTGGCGGCGGATCGCAGCGCCGAGCAGCGCGGCAGCTTCGGCCTGCGTCGCTTGTGCGAGCACTGTGTGCAGAGCATGGGTGAGCAGCTGCGCAAGGCGGGCATCCAGGTGGAGATCGACGTGCCCGATACCCTGCGCCTGGAGGGCTATGCAGGCCCGCTGGAGCAGGTGGTGGTCATTCTTCTGAACAACGCACTGATGCACGCCTTTGAGGGCCGCAGCCAGGGGCGTCTGAACTTGAAGATCGAGGCCCTGGGGCCAGAGCGTGTCCGCCTTCAGGTCGAAGACGATGGCCGCGGCATGCCCAGGCAGGTGCAGGAGCGCATCTTCGACCCCTTCTTCACCACCAAGTTCGGGCAGGGCGGCATCGGCCTGGGCTTGAGCATCGCGCACAACATCGTCAGCACCTTGCTGGGCGGCCAACTCAGCGTGAGAAGTGTGGAGGGCGAAGGCAGCTGCTTCGTGCTGGACTTGCCGTTGAAGGCGCCCTGAGCGCCCTGAGCTGTCAGGGTTTCAGGGCGAGTTGCGGGGCGCGCGGGTTGCTTGCTTCGACCAGCATCAGCGCCAGGCGCTGCAGGCCGGCCCAGGGGTCGAGCGGCCAGCCGGGGTGGCGCAGGCCTTTGACCAGGCCGTCGCAGATCTGCGCGGCTTCCACCAGCGGCGCCAGTTCAGCGGCTTTCAGCCCGGGCACGATGCGCTCGAACAGGCGCTCCTTGGGCCCCCACACGCGCGATTCGCGCAGCGCCATCGGCAGCGGCTTGCCGGCGTCCACCGCCTCGCGCACGCGGCGCAGCGCGCGGATGTCTTCGGCCAGCGCCCAGTGCACCAGCACCGCGGCTTCGCCCTCGGCCTGCAGGCCTTCGAGCATGCGCAGCGTGCGGGTGAGCTGGCCGGAGAGTACGGCCTCGCTGAGCTTGAAGACGTCGTAGCGCGCGACGTTCAGCACGGCGGCTTCGATCTGCTCCAGGCTCAGCTCGCCCTGCGGGTGCAGCAGCGCGAGCTTCTGCAGCTCCTGGTGGGCAGCCAGCAGATTGCCTTCGACGCGGTCGGCAAAGAAGGCCAGCGCCTGCTGGCCGGCCTCGCCCTCGGGCACGCGCTGGCCTTGGGCAGACAGGCGCTGCGCCAGCCACTGCGGCAGCGCGCGGCGCTCCACCGGGTCGACGCGCACGGTGACGCCGCTGCTGTCCAGGGCCTGGAACCAGGCGCTGTTCTGCTGCGTCTTGTCGAGCTTGGGCAGGCTCACCAGCGTGACGATGTCCTCGGGCAGCTGGGCGCAATAGCGCTGCAGCATCTCCGAGCCTTCCTTGCCGGGCTTGCCGGAGGGGATGCGGATCTCGATGAACTGGCGCTCCGAGAACAGGCTCATGGCCTGCGCGGCACCCAGCACCGGGCCCCAGTCGAAATAGGCGCCGGCGACGGTGAAGACCTTGCGTTCGCCATAGCCCTGCTCGCGCGCGGCGGCGCGGATCGCGTCGCCAGCCTCCTGGGCCAACAGAGGCTCGTCGCCATAGACGGTGTAGATGGGCTTCAGGCCCTTGGCGAGCTGGGGTTTGAGGGCGTCGGCGCGGATCTGCATGGCGGCTTGCCTGATGTGGCTTAGCGCGGCAGCCGCACGGCTGACAGGCGGCGCATCACCTGCGCCACCGCATCGGCCTGCATCGAGCGGAACAGCTGCGCTTCTTCCTGCTCCTTGGCCAGCGCGGCGCTCTCGGTGTAGTTCATCTCGCGCGTCATCGCCAGCTCGCTGCGCGGCAGCAGCACTTCGCCGGCCGGCGTGCGCAGCAGGTAGTCGAGCTTGAGCTGCAGCTGCCACTCACGCACCTGGCCGACGCTGGTCGACGCGACGACGCTGCGCTTGCGGCTGTCGTCGCGCGCCTCCAGCACCACCTCGGCGCGGTTGGCATCGGCCAGCAGCTGCACCGGCGTGCGTGCCAGCTGGCGTTTCAACTCGGCAGCCAGCGGCGAGTCCGGCGCAAAGCCCTTCAGCGCGATGCTGCGGAACTGCAGTTCGGGCTCGCGCCGCGGCGCGAAGCCGCAGCCGGCCAGCGCGGCAGCGGTGCCCAGCACCAGCAGTCGGCGCGCGGCGTGCATGGCGGGATCAGACAACGAGGTTGACCAGACGGCCGGGCACGATGATGACCTTCTTGGGTGCCTTGCCTTCGCTGAACTTGGCGAAGTCCTCGCTGGCCAGCGCCACGGCTTCGATGGCGGCCTTGTCGGCGGCGGCGGGCACCTTGATGGCGCCGCGCAGCTTGCCGTTGACCTGCAGCATCAGCTCGATCTCGTCCTGCACCAGCGCGGCCTCGTCCACCGTGGGCCAGGGCGCGTCGAGCAGGTCGCCCAGCTCGGCGGCAAAGCCCAGGTCGGTCCACAGGGTGTGGGCGATATGCGGGCAGGCGGGGTAGAGCACGCGCAGCAGCACCGAGAAGCCTTCGCGCACGGCGGCATCCTGGCCGGCGGCCTTGAAGCCCTCCAGCGCATTCAGCAGCTTCATGCCGCCGGACACCACGGTGTTGTACTGCATGCGCTCGTAGTCGTACGAGACCTGCTTGAGCACCAGGTGCACCTCGCGGCGCAGTGCCTTGCCCTCGCCGCTGAGTGCGGCGAAGTCGCTGCCGGCGGCCTTGATGGCTTCGGCATTCTTGGCGCCGAAGGCCCAGACACGCTTGAGGAAGCGGTGCGCGCCCTCGACGCCGGCATCGTTCCACTCCAGCGTCTGCTCCGGGGGCGAAGCGAACATCACGAACAGGCGCGCGGTGTCGGCGCCGTACTGGTTGATCAGCTGCTGCGGATCGACGCCGTTGTTCTTGGACTTGGACATGGTGCCCACGCCCTCGTAGTCCACCAGCGAACCATCGCTCTTGAGCTTGGCGCCGACGACCTTGCCGCTGGCGTCATGGATGTCCTCGACCTCGTGCGGCCAGAAGTACTCGATGCCGCCCTTGTCGCCGCGGCGGCTGTAGATGTGATTCAGCACCATGCCCTGGGTCAGCAGCTTGGTGAAGGGCTCGTCCACCTTGACCAAGCCCAGGTCGCGCATCACCTTGGTCCAGAAGCGCGCGTAGAGCAGGTGCAGGATGGCGTGTTCGATGCCGCCGATGTACTGGTCCATGGCTGCGCCGGCGCATCCAGTAGGCGGTGCCGTCGGCGACCATCGCGTCCGGGTTCTTCGCGTCGCAATAGCGCATGAAGTACCAGGAGCTGTCCACGAAGGTGTCCATCGTGTCGTCTCGCGCTGCGCGGGCTTGCCGCACTTGGGGCAGGCGACGTTCAGGAAACCGGCATGCTTCTTCAGCGGGTTGCCGCTACCGTCCGGAATGCACTCCTCGGGCAGCACCACCGGCAGGTCCTTCTCGGGCACCGGCACCGAGCCGCAGTCATCGCAGTGGATGATAGGAATCGGCGTGCCCCAGTAGCGCTGGCGGCTGATGCCCCAGTCGCGCAGACGCCAGGTGGTCTTCTTCTCGCCCAGGCCCTTGGCGCCGACGAGTTCGGCCACCTTGCTGACGGCGGCCTTGTGGCCCAGGCCATCGAGCACGCCGGAGTTGATGCAGACCGCCTTCTGCTTGTCGCCATACCACTCTGCCCAGGCGTCCAGGCTGAAGCTCTCGCCCTCGACCGCAATGACCTGCTGGATCGCGATGCCGTACTTCTTGGCGAATGCGAAATCGCGTTCGTCATGCGCCGGCACGCCCATCACGGCGCCGTCGCCGTAGCTCATCAGCACATAGTTGCCGACCCAAACTTCGACCTGCGCGCCGGTCAGCGGGTGCGTGACGAACAGGCCGGTGCGCTGGCCCTTCTTCTCTTGCGTGGCCAGCTCGGCCTCGGTGGTGCCGCCGCTCTTGCACTCCTGGATGAAGGCGCTCAGCTCGGCATTGCCTGCCGCCGCGTGTGTGGCCAGCGGATGCTCTGGCGCCACCGCGCAAAACGTGACACCCATGATGGTGTCGGCACGCGTGGTGAAGACATACAGCTTGCCGTCCTGGATCGGTGCGCCGCTGGCGTCCTTGATCGCATGCGGGAAGGCGAAGCGCACACCCTCGCTCTTGCCGATCCAGTTCTCCTGCATCAGGCGCACGCGCTCGGGCCAGCCCGAGAGGTATTGCGGGCTGGCCGGGTCGGCCACCGCCGCCAGCAGCTCGTCGGCGTACTTGGTGATGTTCAGGTAGTAGCCGGGGATCTCGCGCTTCTCGACGATGGCGCCGGAGCGCCAGCCGCGGCCATCCACCACCTGCTCATTGGCCAGCACGGTCTGGTCGACCGGGTCCCAGTTGACGACCTGGGTGCGGCGCTCGGCGATGCCGGCTTCCAGCATCTTCAGGAACAGCCACTGGTTCCACTTGTAGTACTCGGGCGTGCAGGTGGCGATTTCGCGCGACCAGTCGATCGCCAGGCCCATGGCCTGCATCTGGCCCTTCATGTAGGCGATGTTTTCGTAGGTCCACTTGGCGGGCGGCACCTTGTTTTTCATCGCCGCGTTCTCGGCCGGCAGGCCGAAGGCGTCCCAGCCCATCGGCATCAGGACGTTGTAGCCCTTCATGCGCAGCTGGCGCGTGAGCATGTCGTTGATCGTGTAGTTGCGCACATGGCCCATGTGCAGCTTGCCGCTGGGGTAAGGCAGCATCGAGCAGGCATAGAACTTGGGCTTGCTCTGGTCCTCGACCACGCGGTAGGCGTCGCGGGAGTTCCAGTACTGCCGCGCGGCGGCTTCGATCTCGTTCGGGGCGTACTTGTCGTTCATGCGCCAAATTGTAGGCGCAGCCTTCTCAGCGGCCGGGCGTTGGCGCCTCGGCGACGAAGGCAATCCGGTTCAGCCCGGCCGTCTGCAGCCAGCCGATCAGCTCGGCCACCTGGCCGTAGGGCACGGTCTTGTCGGCGCGCAGCTGCACTTCGAGCTGCGGATTGGTCTTGGCCAGAGCGGCCAGGCGCTGCTGGAATAGCGGCGGCGGCAGGCGTTCGTCGCCAAGCAGCAGGCCGCCGTCCGGCATCAGCGCCACGGCGATGAAGGCCGGCGCTTCGCTGACGGTGGCGGCCTGGCTTTCCGGCAGGTCCATGCGCAGGCTGGTGCTCATCAGCGGAGCGGTGATCATGAAGATCACCAGCAGCACCAGCATCACGTCGATCAGCGGCGTCATATTGATCTCGCCCATGGGGCTGGGTGGATCGCGACGTTCGAGCCGGCCGAAGCTCATGGCTGGCCCTCGGGTTCAGACGCTGCTGGCATCGCTGTCCAGCATTTCGCGCAGGTCATGCGCGAAGCCTTCCAGCTCGGCCTCGCAAGCGCCGACCAGCTTGCCGAAGATGTTGTAGGCCAGCACGGCCGGGATGGCCACGGCCAGACCGGCGGCAGTCATGATCAGGGCCTCGCCCACCGGGCCTGAGACCTTCTCGATCGTGATGTTGCCCGCGGCCGAGATGCTGACCAGCGCGTGGTAAATGCCCCAGACCGTGCCGAACAGGCCGATGAAGGGCGAGGTGCTGCCGATCGAGGCCAGCAGCACCTGACCGAACTGCAGCCGGCGCAGCACGGCATGCAGCGCATCGCGCAGGCGGCGGGTCAGTTGCGATTCGCGCCGGCCGGTGGCTTCCAGCGTGCCCTTGTTGGAGGGCGCTGTGGCGGCGTCCAGCAGAGGCAGCAGCAGCTCTTCACGGTCGAAATGCTGCAGGGCACCGCGGCCGGCTTCCAGCGAAGCCGCGGCCCAGAAGGCCGGCACGGCCAGCGCCAGGTCGCGCCGGGCGCGGCGCAGCAGCCAGGTTTTCCAGAGGATCAGCACCCAGGCGCTGATGGACATCAGCAGCATCAGCAGTGCCACGCTGCGCGTGACGCCATCGGCCAGCGACCAGAACTCGTTGAATCCCGTCATGGCCGCGGCCTCAGCTCAGTCCGAGCACGTCGTTCATGCCGTACAGGCCGGGGCCGCGCCCCGCCAGGAAGCGCGCCGCGCGCAGGCTGCCCTGGGCGAAGGTGCTGCGGCTGCTGGCCTTGTGGCTGATCTCGATGCGCTCGCCGATGCCGGCGAACAGCACGGTGTGGTCGCCGATGATGTCGCCGCCGCGCACGGTGGCGAAGCCGATGGTGGACGGGTCACGTTCGCCGGTGATGCCTTCGCGGCCGTAGACCGCGCATTGCTTCAGGTCGCGGCCCAGGGCCTGCGCGACAGCCTCGCCCAGCGCCAGCGCGGTGCCGCTGGGGGCGTCGACCTTGTGGCGGTGGTGGGCTTCGATGATCTCGATGTCGAAGCCTTGGTCGAGTGCGCGTGCGGCCATGTCCAGCAGCTTGAGCACGACGTTGACGCCGACGCTCATGTTCGGCGCCATCATGATGCCGATGTGCCGGCCATGCTCGGCGATCTGCGCCTTCTGTGCCTCGTCAAAGCCGGTGGTGCCGATCACCACCTTGACGCCGAGTTCCTGGCAGACCGCCAGATGCGCCATCGTGCCCTCTGGGCGGGTGAAATCGATCAGCACGTCCGCACCGGCCAGGCCCTGACGCAGGTCTTCGGTGATCAGCACACCGCTGGCCTGACCCAGAAAGGCGCTGGCGTCCTGACCCAGCGCTGGGCTGCCGGGGCGGTCCAGCGCGCCGCTCAAGGTGCAATCGGGCGCGGCCTGCACGGCCTCGATCAACATGCGGCCCATGCGGCCGGAGGCGCCGGCCACAACAATCTTCAAGCCCTGGCTCACGACTTGCCTTCCAGCGGCGGATAGCTGCGCACCGGGCCGGCGGGCTCGGTGGCGGCGGCATCGGGCTTGGGCGGCGTCGGCAAGGCCTTGCGCTCGGCCTCGCTGAGCTCCAGCTTGGGCACCGGCCTGGTCGGCTTGAAGGTGTTGATCAGCGCGATGAACTCGTTCTCGGTCGGCAGGTCGGCCGGTGCGTCGATGGACTTGAGCTTCTCGCCGTCGAACCAGGCCACCACTTCGCGCTTCTGCTCAGGCGCGCCCTGGCGCTTGATCGTGAAGACATAGTCCCAGCGGTTCTCGTGGAACATATCGGTCAGCAGCGGCGAACCCAGCAGGTCGCGCACCTGGGCGCGCGACATGCCGGGCTTGACTCGGGCCACCAGTTCCTTGGTCAGCACGTTGCCCTGCACGACTTCCAGGCGGTAGGGCGTCACGAGGCCCATCACCTTGTCGCCCGCGACCGAGGGCAGCTTGTCCAGCGATGGCAGTTGGATGCAGGCGCTGAGGCTGGCGCTGGCGGCCAGTGCCAGACTCAGGCGGACGCCACGGGCGAGGGGCAAAAAGGGTCGCATATCTTCGGGGGCTTGGGCCGGGATCGGCCCTGAGCTGGCTATGATTGGCTGATTCTAGCGGCAGGCCCATGGAGGGCAGGCCCAGCCCCACGGCGATGAACCGCACCGACGAAATCAAGAACAGCGGCCTCAAGGCAACGCTTCCGCGCATCAAGATTCTGGAGATCTTCCAGAAGTCTTCGCAGCGCCATATGACGGCTGAAGATGTCTACAAGGCCTTGCTGACCGAGGATGCCGACATCGGCCTGGCGACGGTCTATCGCGTGCTGACCCAGTTCGAGCAGGCCGGCCTGCTGTCGCGCAATCACTTCGAGACCGGCAAGGCCGTGTTCGAGCTGAATGAGGGGCGCCATCACGATCATCTGGTCTGCCTCAGCTGCGGCCGCGTCGAGGAGTTCTACGACGCCGAGATCGAGGAGCGTCAGCACGCGATCGCCAAGGAACGCGGTTTCGAGCTGCAGGAGCATTCGC
Source organism: Roseateles sp. (assembly GCA_015657635.1). Lineage (GTDB taxonomy): Bacteria > Pseudomonadota > Gammaproteobacteria > Burkholderiales > Burkholderiaceae_C > JACDQM01. Next base: position 651 of record JACDQM010000080.1, on the reverse strand, counting down.
TGGCGCTCTATGCCAGCTGCATCAAGAGCAACTGCCCGCACCGCGGTTGACCACAGGCTTCAGGCCTCGTCGGGCAGGCCTTGCTCGATGGCGCGCTGGTGGCGTTCGACGAATTCGCGATAGGTGTCGATGCCGCGCAATTGCAGGATGGTGTTGCGCACGGCCGCTTCCACCAGCACTGCGAGGTTGCGTCCGGCGTCCACCGCGATCACGACCTTGCGCACCGGCATGCCCAGCACCGGCTCGTACAGCGGCTCATAGGGCAGGCGCTCGAAGTCGCGTTCCATGGTTTCCTTGCGGACCAGGTGCACGATCAACTTCAGGCGCATCTTGCGGCGCACCGCGGTCTCGCCAAAGATGGCCTTGATGTCCAGCAGGCCGATGCCACGCACTTCCAGCAGGTTCATCAGCAGCGCCGGGCAGCGGCCTTCGATGGCCGTCTCGGCAATGCGGAAGAAGTCCACCGCATCGTCGGCCACCAGACCGTGGCCGCGCGAAATCAACTCCAGACCCAGCTCGCTCTTGCCCAGGCCGGATTCGCCGGTGAGCAGCACGCCCAGGCCAAGAATGTCCATGAAGACGCCGTGGCGCGTGGTGCGGTTGGCGCAGACATGGGCCAGATAGGTGCGCACCACGTCGATCACATGGCCG
>JACDQM010000079.1 GCA_015657635.1 Roseateles sp. | reverse complement strand
GGCGCCACCGCCCACGTCCAGGAAGTTGGCCGGCTCGCCGCCGAACAGCTTGATGGTGTCCATGGTCGACATGGCCAGACCGGCGCCGTTCACCAGGCAGCCGATATTGCCGTCCAGGCTGATGTAGGCCAGGTCGAACTTGGAAGCCTCGACTTCAGCCGGGTCCTCTTCGTCCAGATCGCGGTAGGCGACGATCTCGGGGTGGCGGAACAGCGCGTTGGCGTCGAAGTTGAACTTGGCGTCCAGCGCGATCAGGTTGCCCTTGGAATCGCAGTTCAGCGGGTTGATCTCCACCAGCGACGCGTCGGTGTCCATGTAGCACTTGTAGAGCTTCTGGAACAGATCGACGGCCTGGTCCACCGAGTGGCCCGTCAGGCCGATGGCGGTGGCGATCTTCTTGGCTTGCTCTGCCGTCAGGCCGGCCAGCGGATCGATGTACTCGGTGATGATCTTCTCGGGGGTCGAGTGCGCGACTTCCTCGATGTCCATGCCGCCTTCGCTGGAGGCGATGAAGGCCACCTTCTGCGTGCCGCGGTCGGTGACCAGCGAGACGTAGAGTTCATTCTTGATGTCGGCGCGTCTTCGATATACAGGCGGCGCACCTTCTGGCCCGCCGGCCGGTCTGGTGCGTGACCAGCTGCATGCCCAGGATCTGCTCGGCCAGCGACTTCACGTCTTCCAGGCTCTTGCCCAGCTTCACGCCGCCACCCTTGCCGCGGCACCCGCGTGGATCTGCGCCTTGACCACCCACACCGGGCCGCCCAGCTTCTGTGCGGCTTCCACCGCCTCTTGCACCGTGAACGCGGGAATGCCGCGCGGCACCGGCACGCCGAACTGGCGCAGGATTTCCTTGCCCTGGTATTCGTGAATCTTCATAGGGGGTCTCGCTTAAAGGAAAAGTCAGGAAGGAATGGCGGGCATCTCGGCAGCCAGGGCAGCATCGACAGCTGCTCTGGCCGGGCGATGCCAGCGAGGGAAATGGGTCTGCACGATCACGCCATCGCGACGCAGGGCATGGCAGCGGTCGAGCTGAAACGGAGGGGAACCATCGGGCCTGTCTTCGCGGGCGTCAAACACCACGCCGACGAAGGACTGGATCACCGCGGTCGGCAGCGCGAGGCACAGCTCGGTCAGGTGGGTGCAGCCCTGGGTGCCGGACAGGCGTTCCTTGATGCCGAGGCGGAAGCCCTTCATCAGGTTCAGGCCGACCAGGCGCTCGTAGGCATTGCTGTGCTGGTCGCAGGTTCCGGGGTAGGGCATCCAGCGCGTCTCAGACCGTGCGGCAAGAATGTTTGTCTGGCTGTCGATCACCAGATGCAGCTGCATCTCGTGCAAGGGCTCGCCAGCGCGTCGAATGCCGTCAGCCAGCGGGATGTCACGCGGCTTGGTGTCCTGCAGCGAGGCCTCGACATCGAAGTGTCCGTCGTCGCGCGCATAGACCTGCACGTCGATGGTTCGACGGTGCAGGGGACGGCGGTTGCCGGCGGGCTGAAGCAAAGACATGGTCGGGTTCGGACGCACAAAAACACGCCCGCAGGCCCAGAGTCGGCCGGCGGGCAGGATTCACGCAGTCCGGCAATGTAGCATGTTGCGCTGCCGCAAAGCTTTCACGACGCTGTCGGCCTTGCGCCCTTGAAACGGCGCTGCACGTTGCCAGCAGACTACTCGTCAAGGCCGCGCAGCACGCGGCGTATGACGTCGGCGCCAAAGCCGCGTGCGGCCAGAAAGCGCGTCTGCTTGGCCCGGTCAGCCGCCTGCTGCGGCGCTTCAGGCCCGAATTTGCGCGACCAGACGGCGCGCGCGCGCTCGAATTCGCTGAGCTTGAGTTCGGCCTGCGCGTCGGCATCCAGGCTCAGGCCATGCTCGGCCAACTCCTGTCGGATGCGCAGCATGCCGTAGCGCTGCGCACGGGCCTGGATGCGCGATTCGACAAAACGGTGTTCGCAGAGATAGCCCTCGGCCTGCAGCCAGCTCAGCAGCGCTTCAACTTCTTGCTGTGCATCTGGCATGTGCGCGGCCTCGTCGGCTTCGCCCGATTCGCCAATTGCGTTCTGGCTGGCAATGCGCAGCAGCTTGCGCCGCATCTCGACAACGCTCTGGTCGCGCTGCGCCAGCAGCGCAATCGCGCGCATCTTCAGCGAGATGGGTTTCGAAACTTTTGCGGCAGGCATGGATGGGCGCGTCGTCAGCTCGAGCCCAAGTCCAGGCTCAGGCCAGAACGCAGGTCGGGTGCCAAGCTCGTCAGGCCCGGCAACTGCCCGGCTTGACGCCAGGCTGGCGCGGGTGCCGCGTCGCTCCAGTATTCATCGAGACGCTGGATCAAACCCGCAGCGATCTGGAAGAAGCTGTTGGCATAGAAGACTTGCCCGCCGTGGTCGACGCGCAGCAGGGTGTGCACCCTGCCGGCACCCAAAGGGTTGACTTCAAGCAGGCAGAGGGACCAGCCTTCCGGATAGACCGCGTTGACATGCACGATGGCGGCGGCGCCTGCGAAGCGCTCGGCGGTCGCCCACCAGTAGCATTCGGCATCTGGGTGAAGCAAGGCTTGCGCCTCGCCCCAGCGGCGCGCCTGGTAGAGCGACCAGAAGCGCCGCACCAGGGCGCCTCGGCAGTTTCAGGGCCGCTCAGGCCTGGCGCCGCAGTGGCCGCCATGCCCGGGGCACTCATTCGTCCGAGGCAGCCGGGTTGAGCAGGGCAACCCCCAGCGATTCGCGGATCTTGTTCTCGATCTCGTGGGCAATGTCGGGGTTCTCGCGCAGGAACTCGCGTGCATTGTCCTTGCCCTGGCCGATCTTTTCGCCTTGGTAGGCATACCAGGAGCCGGACTTCTCGACCACCTTGGCCACGACGCCCATGTCGATGATCTCGCCTTCGCGGCTGATGCCTTCGCCGTAGAGGATGTCGAACTCGGCGGTCTTGAAGGGCGGTGACACCTTGTTCTTGACGACCTTGACCTTGGTCTCGGAGCCGATCACCTCTTCGCCCTTCTTGATCGAGCCGATGCGGCGGATGTCCAGGCGCACGGAGGCGTAGAACTTCAGTGCATTGCCGCCGGTGGTGGTTTCAGGGCTGCCGAACATCACGCCGATCTTCATGCGGATCTGGTTGATGAAGATGACCGTGCAGTTGGTCTTCTTGATGGTGGCGGTCAGCTTGCGAAGCGCCTGGCTCATCAGGCGGGCTTGCAGGCCGGGCAGGGAATCGCCCATCTCGCCTTCCAGCTCGGCCTTGGGGGTCAGTGCCGCGACCGAGTCGACGACGATCAGGTCGACCGAGCCCGAGCGCACCAGCGCATCGACGATCTCCAGCGCCTGCTCACCCGTATCGGGCTGGCTGATCAGCAGCTCTTGCAGGTTGACGCCCAGCTTCTGCGCGTACTGGATGTCCAGCGCATGCTCGGCGTCGATGAAGGCGGCCGTGCCGCCCAGCTTCTGCATCTCGGCGATGACTTGAAGCGTCAGCGTGGTCTTGCCCGAGGATTCCGGGCCGTAGATCTCGACCACACGGCCGCGCGGCAAGCCGCCGACGCCCAGCGCGATGTCCAGACCCAGCGAACCGGTGGAAACCACCTGGATGTCCTCAATGACTTCGCCCTCGCCCAGGCGCATGATGGAGCCCTTGCCGAATTGCTTCTCGATCTGGGCAAGCGCGGCTTGCAGGGCCTTGGCCTTCTCGGCAGCGGCGGCGGTATTGGCTTTGACGGGGGCGTCCATAGATTCTCCTCAGTAGGCTGGGTGCATTATGGCGTGCAATCTGTATATCTGTACAGTAGTTGCAAACCGGACTCCTGCCAAGAACTGTCAGCAGTGTGGCGCTCCCTAAAATCAACGAAGAACAGGCAGAGGCCGAGTCCTCGACGGAGACAGCGAATGCGAATACTGATTGCGGAAGACGACCAGGTACTGGCCGACGGGCTGCTCCGTTCATTGCGCGCCTCAGGCTATGCGGTCGATCAGGTGGGCAGCGGCAGCGAAGCCGATGCGGCGCTGGCCTCGCATGAGTTTGATCTGGTGATCCTGGACCTGGGGCTGCCCCGCCTGCATGGCCTGGAAGTGCTGCGCAAGCTGCGCATGCGGGGCTCGGCCACGCCGGTGCTGATCCTGACGGCGGCCGACAGCGTGGAGCAGCGCGTCAAGGGCCTGGACCTGGGTGCCGACGACTTCATGGCCAAACCCTTCTCGCTGCAGGAGTTGGAAGCGCGCGTGCGCGCGCTGACGCGCCGCGGCCTGGGCACCGCGTCCAGCATCATCAAGCATGGGCCGCTGTCCTTCGATGCCACCGGCCGCGTGGCCTACATCAATGACCAGATGATCGAGCTGTCCGCGCGCGAGTTGTCGCTGCTGGAGGTGCTGCTGCAGCGTGCTGGCCGCCTGGTCAGCAAGGACCAGCTGGTGGAGCGGCTGTGCGAGTGGGGCGAAGAGGTCAGCAACAACGCGATCGAGGTCTATATCCACCGCCTGCGCAAGAAGATCGAGCAAGGCCCGATCCGCATTGCGACGGTGCGCGGGCTGGGTTACTGCCTCGAGAAGGTGCCGGGCTGAGGCACCGGGGGGCTTTGCTGATGTGCTCCGGCCTGGCGCGCTGCGATGGCCGTCAATAGCGAACAGCGCTCGCTGTTCGGCGAGATCCTCGACTGGCTGCTGGCGCCCTTGCTGGTGATCTGGCCCGTCAGCGTGGCGCTGACCTGGCTGGTGGCGCAGGGCATCGCAGCGCGGCCCTACGACCGTGAACTCGGAGAGATGGCGCGTAACCTCGGCCTGCAGGTGGCGGCGGTCAAGGCTGAGAACGGCAAGCGCTCGCGCTACGCGCTGGCGCCGGAGGCGGCGGCGCTGCTGCGGGCCGATGCCAACGACACCGTTTACTACCAAGTGCTGGGCCTGCGTGGCGAGCTGCTCAATGGCGATGCGCAGCTGCCGGTGCCTGAGCTCGAGCCGGGCCAGACCATCGTGCCTTGGGCACTCAATTTCCGCGATGAAGAAGTGGCCGGCGAGCCGGTGCGGGTGGCCTATCTGTGGGTGGCGCCCGAAGGCATGGCCGGCAGCACGCAGATGATGTTCGTGCAGGTGGCTGAGACCCTGGGCAAACGTGCGCGCCTGACCAACGACATCATCAAGGGCGTGATCCTGCCGCAGTTCGTGATCCTGCCCTTGGCGGTGCTGCTGGTGTGGATGGCGCTGGCGCGCGGCATCGCGCCGCTCAATGACCTGCAGCGCCGCATCCGCTCACGCGAAAGTTCGGACCTGAGCCCGATCGACGAGCGCCGCATTCCCGACGAAGTGGCACCGCTGGTGCGCGCCATCAACGATCTGCTGCAGCGCCTGGATCAATCGCTCAGCGCGCAAAAGCACTTCCTGGCCGATGCCGCGCATCAGCTGAAGACACCGCTGGCCGGCTTGCGCACCCAGGCCGAGTTCGCGCAGCGCGAGATCGACGAAGGCCGCAGCTCGCCGGCCGAGCTCAAGCGCTCGCTGCAGCACATCTCGCTGTCCAGCCAGCGTGCCGCCCATATGGTGAATCAGCTGCTGGCTATGGCGCGTGCGGAAGACCAGGAGCACGCGATGCGCCGCAGCGAGGTCAACCTCTCCGAGCTGGCGATCGAGACGGTCCGGGACTTCGTGCCGCGTGCGATGGACAAGCGCATCGACCTCGGCTTCGAAGGACCGGACGAGGCAGGTGCGACGCTGCGGACCAACGGCCAGCCGCTGCTGATCCGCGAGCTGATCCGCAACCTGGTCGACAACGCGCTGCTCTACACGCCGGAACACGGCACGGTGACGGTGCGCGTGGTCGAAGACCCGTTCGGCCAGGTCTCGGTGCTGCAGGTCGAGGACTCCGGCCCGGGCATTCCGGAGAGCGAACGCGAGAAAGTCTTCCAGCCCTTCTACCGCGCCCTGGGCACCAATGTCGATGGTTCAGGCCTGGGGTTGGCCATCGTGCGCGAGATCGTGCAGCAGCATGGCGCCGAGCTGACGCTGGACGAGACCCGCAGCCGCCGCGAGGCGCCCGAAGGCCAGGGGCCGGGCGCGCGCTTCACGGTGCGCTTCGCCGCGCACCCGCTGCAGCAGCAGCAGCACTGAAGGCTACTTCGAGAATGAGCGCCGGCTCTTGGCGATTGCCAGCAGGATGCCCAGGCTCAGGCCCAGCATCACCATCGCGGTGCCGCCATAGCTGATGAAGGGCAGCGGCACGCCCACCACGGGCAGGATGCCGCTGACCATGCCCATATTGACGAACACATAGGTGAAGAAGCTCAGCGTGATGGCGCCTGCCATCAAGCGCCCGAACAGGCTGGGCGCCTGCGCAGCGATCCACAGCCCGCGCATGATCAGCGCGGTGAAGCCGGCCAGCAGCGCCAGCGCGCCCAGCAGGCCGAACTCCTCCCCATAGGCCGCGAAGATGAAGTCGGTGGTGCGCTCGGGGATGAACTCCAGATGCGTCTGCGTGCCCTTCATGAAGCCCTTGCCGGTGATGCCGCCGGAGCCGATCGCGATCTCGCCCTGGATGATGTGGAAGCCCTTGCCCAGCGGGTCCTTGTGCGGGTCCAGCAGCGTGCAGACGCGGTTCTTCTGGTACTCGCGCAGCACCGGCCACTCCAGCTCGGGCTGGCAGATCCGCTCCTCGCTCATCACCAGCGCTGCGATGCCCAGCAGCGCCACGCTCACCGCCGGCACGATCAGGCGCCAGCTCAGGCCGGCGAAGAAGATCACATACAGGCCGGCCGCCAGGATCAGCAGCGAGGTGCCCAAGTCAGGCTGCCTGGCCACCAGCCCGACCGGCACCGCCAGGATCAGCAGGGCCACGCCGAAGTCCAGCGGGCGCAGCTGCCCCTCGCGCTTCTGGAACCACCAGGCCAGCGTCAGCGGCACGGCGATCTTCAGCAATTCGGAGGGCTGGATCACGATGCCCACATTGAGCCAGCGCGTCGCGCCCTTCTTGGTGATGCCGAACAGCGCGGTCGCGATCAGCAGCGCCACGCCCACCGTGTACAGCGGCACGGCCAGACTCATCAGGCGCTGCGGCGGCGTCTGCGCCACCACCAGCATGATCACGCAGGCCAGCACCATATTGCGCGCATGGTCCACGAAGCGGGTGCCATGGTCGAAGCCGACCGAATACATGCTGAGCAGGCCGAGCGCTGCCAGGCCCAGCAGGATCAGCATCAGCGGGCCATCGAAGCCCGCCAGCCAGGGCCGCAGGCGCTGGCGCAGTGGCGCCTTGCTGATCACGGCGTTCATCGACTGGCTCCTTGTGCCGCAGAAACAGATGCCGCTGGCGCCGCTGCCGGCGGCGCCAAGCGCTTGGCGGGCATCGGGCCGCTGGCCTGCGCGGAGGCGGCGCTGGCTGCACCGGTTGCGCTGGCCCCCTGCTGACCCGGCAAGGGCACCTCAAGCGCGACGCGAGGCTTGCCCACCGGCGCTGAACTCTTGCCCTGCTGGGTCAGCAGGATGTCTTCTTCGCTCGGGTACTGGCCGGTCAGCAGATAGTCGAACACACGCCGCGCGATCGGCGCTGCCGAGGTCGAACCCCAGCCGGCGTTCTCGACGATCACAGCCAGCGCGATGGACGGCGCCTCGGCCGGTGCGAAGGCGACATACAGCGAGTGGTCGCGCTTGCGCTCGTCCGCCTTGATGTCCTTGTACTTCTCGCCGGCGCGCAGGCCCACCGCCTGTGCCGTGCCGGTTTTGCCGCCGCTGGTGTAGGGCGCACCCATGAAGACCGCGCGCGAGGTGCCCTCCACCGTCACGCCATGCATGGCGCTGAGAATCACCTGCACATCGGCGGGCTTGAGCGGCAGCGCCTCCAGCGCATCGCTGGCGACCCGGCGACGCTCATGCTTGACCACGTCCTCGATCTCGCGCACCAGGCGTGGCTTGAAACGCTGCCCGCCGCTGGCCACCGTCGCATAGGCATTGGCCAGCTGCAGCATCGTGAAGTTGTTGTAGCCCTGGCCGATGCCCAGAGAGATGGTCTCGCCGGCATACCAGCGCTGCTGCTCGGGTTTCCTGAACTTCTTGCGCTTCCAGGCCGTCGAGGGCAGATCGCCGGTGACCTCGCCCTGCAGGTCGATCTCGGTGCGGCGGCCCAGGCCGAAAGGCTCGAGCTCGTCGTGGATCAGGTCCACGCCCATCTCGTTGGCCAGGCTGTAGAAATACACGTTCGACGAGCCCACGATGGCCAGGCGCATGTCCTTGGGGCCGGGCCTGTCGGTCTCCGGGCTGCCGAAATTGCGGCCACCGAAGCTGTAGATCAGGTTGTCCATCACGATGGTGCCCGGCGCGCGCTTGCCGCTGTTGAGTGCGGCCATCGCCATCAGCGGCTTGTAGGTCGAGCCGGCGGGTAGGTGCCGCGCAAGGCGCGGTTCAGCAGCGGCTTGTCGAGGTCCTCGTTGAGTTCGCGCCAGCTGTCGGCATCGATGCCGTCAACAAAGAGATTGGGGTCGAAGGTCGGCTTGGAGACGAAGGCCAGCACCTCGCCATTGCGTGGATCGATGGCCACCAGTGCACCGCGGCGGTCCTTGTAGAGCTCTTCCACCAGTGCCTGCAGGCGGATGTCGATCGACAGCACCAGGGTGTTGCCCGGCGTCGGCGGGCGGTGTGCCAGGCGCCGCACTGCGCGGCCGCCGGCGCTGGTCTCGACCTGCTCGAAGCCGGTGATGCCGTGCAGCTCCCGCTCATAGGCCTGCTCCAGCCCCAGCTTGCCGATGTACTCGGTGCCTCGGTAGTTGGCCAGCTCCTCTTCGCTCCAATCTTCCATGGCCTTCTTCTCGGCCACATTGATACGTCCGATGTAGCCGATCAGGTGGCTGCCCACCTCACCCAGCGGATAGCTGCGGAACAGCCGGGCCTTGATCTCCACGCCCGGAAAACGGTAGCGCTGTGCGGTGAAGCGCGCCACCTCCACATCGCTGAGCTTGGTGCGGATCGGCAGCGACTCGAAGTGCTTGCTTTCCTCGAGCAGGCGCTTGAAGCGGCGGCGGTCGCGCGGCTGGATCTCGATCACCTCGGCCAGACCGTTGATGGTGGCCTCCAGATCCTTGACGCGGCTGGGCTGGATTTCCAGCGTATAGGCCGAGTAGTTGCTGGCCAGCACGATGCCGTTGCGATCCTTGATCAGACCGCGGTTGGGCACGATGGGCACCACCGCCACGCGGTTGCTCTCAGCCTGCTCCAGCAGTTCGTCGTGCTTGATCACCTGCAGATAGACCAGGCGCGCGACCAGCAGGCCGAAGCAGAACAGCACGAAGCCGGCGGCGACCACGGCGCGCAGCCGAAAGCGCGAGGCTTCGCGCTCGACATTGTTCAGCACGGTCATGGCAGTGCGTTCACCGGCAACTCACAGGGGGCGATGCGCATCGGGATCGGGCGCACGGCGCTGCGGCGCCAGCAGCAGCACGCTGGCCAGCGGCCACAGCGCGGCCTCCAGCAGCGGCGCGAGCAGCACCCACCAGCCGGGCCACATCCCGCCGAGCGCCATGCGGACCAGCAGCGAGACCGCATGGGCCAGCACGAACAGCGGCAGCACATGCAGCGCCTGCACCAGCGTGCCGAACCAGGGCAGGCGGCGATGCAGGCTGACCGCGCCGAAGCTCAGGATGCTGTAGGCCAGCGCATGCTGACCTAGCAACGCGCCATGGTGCACATCCACCAGCAGGCCGAACACAAAGGCCCAGCCCACGCCGACGCGGCGCGGTTGGTGCACGTTCCAGAACACCAGGATCAGCGCCAGGAAGTCGGGCATGGCGGGCTGGCGGCCCATCGGCACCATGTCGGCGGCCAGGCCCAGCAGCAGCGTGAAGGCGATGAAGAAAGGGTTGGCGGGCAGCAGCAGCTGACCGGCACCGCGCGGCATGATCATCGGGTGCGCCCTTTCCGACCGGCACCGAGGCGGCAGCCGCAGCGGCCTCCGCGCGCGCCGGCAAAGCTCCTGCTGCGGCAGCAGTACCAACACATGGCGTGCGGTTTCCGCGCGCGCCACCGGGGTCAGCGCCACGCGGGCAAAGCTGCTGTCGCCACGCCGTTCGACATGGCTGACGCGGGCGACCGGCAATCCGGGCGGATAGACACCGTCCAGGCCGGAGGTGGTCAGCAGATCACCTTCCCGCACATCGGCATTGGCCGCCATGAAGCGCAGCTCCATGCCGCTGCCATCGCCCAGGCCGAAAGCCACGCCGCGCTGCTGGCTGCGCGTGTTCAGCACCGGAATGGCGGCATCCTTGTCGGCCAGCAGCGTCACTTCGGACGACAGCATGTAGACCCGCGTGACCTGGCCCAGCACGCCGGCATCGTTGATTACCGGTGCGCCAGGCGGCATGCCCTGGGCGCTGCCGCGATCGACGACGACGCGGCGCGAGAAGGGGTCCGACGTCTCGTACAGCACTTCCGCGGCGAGCGACTTGACCGTCAGCGCCGGGCGCAGGCCCAGCAGCGCACGCAGACGGGCGTTCTCGGCCTGCAACTGCTCGGTGCGGCCCAGCTTTTCGGCCTGCAGCACCAGCTGCCGCCGGGCTTGATCCTCGGCGGCCATTGCGCTCTCGGTGCCGCGCAGATAGTCCTGCAGCCGCTCCCAGCCATCCACCGGGCTGAGCAGCAGGCGCTGCACCGGGTGCAGCGCCATGGCCAGGCCGGCGCGAGCCGGCTCCGCCAGCTTGAAGCGGGCATCGGCCACCATCATCAGCACCGCGGCGGCCGCACACAGCAGCAGCTTGGTCAGCGCCGAGGTGCCCTGGCGGAAGAAGGGGGGTGGGCTGCGATCCAGAGTGCCGAGTGGCATGGTGTGGAGCTCGTGGTCGCCTAGCGAGGTGGGGTTTAGCGGCCTTCCGGGCCGTAGCGAGCGGGCGCCAGGCTAGGCGGACGGCGCACAGCAACCGGAACGTACTTCCTGTACGTGAGGATTGCGAGCACCGCCCAACGACGCATGACGTCCGCGCAGTAGGCCACTCTTACTCAGAGGTGAAGATGGAGCCGAGGCGTTCCATGCGCTCCAGCGCCATCCCGCAACCGCGCACCACGCAGGTCAGCGGATCTTCGGCCACCAGCACCGGCAGACCGGTTTCCTCGGCCAGCAGGCGGTCCAGGTCGCGCAGCAGCGCGCCGCCGCCGGTCAGCATCATGCCGCGCTCGGCGATGTCGGCGCCGAGTTCGGGTGGGGTCTGCTCCAGCGCGTTCTTCACCGCGGAGACGATCTGGTTCAGCGGATCGGTCAGCGCTTCGAGGATCTCGTTGCTGGAGATGGTGAAGCTGCGCGGCACGCCCTCGCTGAGGTTGCGGCCCTTGACTTCCATCTCGCGCACCTCGGAGCCCGGGAAGGCGCTGCCGATGTTCTTCTTGATCGCCTCGGCGGTGGGCTCGCCGATCAGCATGCCGTAGTTGCGGCGGATGTAGTTGATGATGGCTTCGTCGAACTTGTCGCCGCCAACACGCACCGAGCCCTTGTAGACCATGCCGCCCCAGCGAGATCACGCCGACCTCGGTGGTGCCGCCGCCGATGTCCACCACCATCGAGCCCGAGGCTTCCGACACCGGCAGACCGGCGCCGATTGCTGCGGCCATCGGTTCTTCGATCAGGTAGACCTCGCTGGCACCGGCGCCTAGCGCCGATTCGCGGATGGCGCGGCGCTCGACCTGGGTCGAACCGCAGGGCACGCAGATGATGATGCGCGGGCTCGGCTTCAGCATCTTGGTGTCGTGCACCATCTTGATGAACTGCTTGAGCATCTGCTCGGTGACGGTGAAGTCGGCGATCACGCCGTCCTTCATCGGGCGAATCGCCTCGATATTGCCCGGCACCTTGCCCAGCATGGCCTTGGCCTCGCGGCCGACGGCCTGGATGGTCTTCTTGCCGTTCGGGCCGCCTTCGTGGCGGATCGCGACGACCGAGGGCTCGTCGAGCACGATGCCCTTGCCGCGGACGTAGATCAGGGTGTTGGCGGTGCCGAGGTCGATGGCGAGATCGGTCGAGAAATAGCGGCGCAGGGAGGCGAACATGGTCTTGTCGGGGAGGCCAGAGCCCGGTTTTCAAACCTGGGTGACAAAGCGAAGCGGCGGGTTCTGGCTGGGGCTGTCGGTCGAAAAACAGTGCAGCCCTGGGGGGCTGCACTGCGGTATGGGGCCATGGGCCGCGGCGCCGGCCCGAACTGCCGGATCGCCTATGCGCCGCTTGTCATGGAGATAAGCGGAGATAATAACCGAACCCCCCATGAATGAACCTGCGGCAAGCCCTTGCCGGGCCTAGTTTTTTGCCCCCTGTTGAACCCTGAGGAAAGCACTTCCCATGGCCCTGAGCCCCCAAGACGTGAGTCGCATCGCCCACCTGGCGCGCCTGGAGCTTTCTGAGGCTGAGCAGGGCGCCCTGCTCGGCCAGTTGAACGGCTTCTTTTCCATCGTCGAGCAGATGAGCGCGGTGGATACCGCCGGCGTCGAGCCGCTGTACACGCCGCTGTCGGCGGTGCAGGACGTGCAGCTGCGACTGCGCGAGGACCGTGTCACCGAGACCAACCAGCGCGAGCTGAACCAGCGCAGCGCCCCGGCCGTCGAGGACGGCCTGTTCCTTGTTCCCAAGGTCATTGAGTGATGGTGTCCCCGATGAAGCCTTTGCATGAGATGGGCGTGGCCGAGCTGGGCCGCGCGCTGGGCGCCAAGAGCGTCTCCAGCACTGAACTGAGCCAACATCTGCTTGCGCGTGTTACCGCGGCGCAAGCGCTGGGCGCCTTCCTGCATGTCGATACCGAGACCGCCCTGGCTGCCGCCGCCGCCGCGGATGCCCGTCGGGCTGCTGGCGAGACCGGCGCGCTGCTGGGCGTGCCGCTGGCGCACAAGGACATCTTCGTCACCGCCGACATGCCCACCACGGCCGGCTCCAAGATCCTGGCTGGCTACCGCAGCCCCTTCGACGCGACGGTCGTCGCGCGTCTGAAGGCCGCCGGCACGGTGTCCCTGGGCAAGCTCAACTGCGATGAGTTCGCGATGGGCTCGGCCAACGAGAACAGCGCCTACGGGCCGGCCCACAACCCCTGGGACCTCAGCCGCGTGCCCGGCGGCTCCTCGGGCGGCAGCGCCACCGCCGTGGCCGCGCGCCTGGTTCCCGCCGCCACCGGCACCGACACCGGCGGATCGATTCGCAGCCCGCGAGCTTCACCGGCATCACCGGCATCAAGCCGACCTACGGCGTCTGCTCGCGCTACGGCATGATCGCCTTCGCCTCCAGCCTGGACCAGGCCGGCCCGATGGCGCGCAGCGCCGAGGATTGCGCGCTGCTGCTGTCGGCGATGAGCGGCTTCGATGAGCGCGACGCCACCAGCGTGCAGCAGCCGGCGCAGGATTTCCATGCGCAGATGCTGGCCGCACGCGAAGGCGCCACCGCGGCCCAGCCGCTCAAGGGTCTGCGCATCGGCCTGCCCAAGGAGTTCTTCCCCGCCGCGCTGTCCGCCGATGTGAACGGCGCGGTGCGCCAGGGACTGGCCGAGCTGGAGAAGCTGGGCGCCACGCTGGTGGACGTGAGCCTGCCGCGCACCGAGCTGGCCATCCCCGTCTACTACATCATCGCCCCGGCCGAGGCCAGCTCCAACCTGAGCCGCTTCGATGGCGTCAAGTTCGGCCACCGCGCCGCGCAATTCGACGACCTGCTGGACATGTACAAAAAGACCCGCGCCGAAGGTTTCGGGCCTGAGGTCAAGCGCCGCATCATGATCGGCAGCTATGTGCTCTCGCATGGCTACTACGACGCCTACTACCTGCAGGCGCAGAAGCTGCGCCGCATGATCGCCGACGACTTCCAGCAGGCCTTCACGCAGTGCGATCTGATCGCCGGCCCGGTGGCGCCGACGGTGGCATGGAAGGCGGGCGAGGGGGCTGACGATCCGGTCAAGGCCTATCTGGCCGACATCTTCACGCTGCCCGGCTCGCTGGCCGGCCTGCCCGGCATGAGCGTGCCGGTGGGCTTCGGCGAAGGCGGCATGCCCGTGGGCCTGCAGCTGATCGGCAACTATTTCAAGGAAGGCCAGCTGCTGCACGCCGCGCATGCGCTGCAGCAGGCCAGCGACTGGCACAGCCAGGCTCCGGCCGGGATCTAAGACCATGACGAAGACGACAAGCAGCAAACTGATCCGCGGTTACGAGGTCGTGATCGGCCTGGAAAACCACGTCCAGCTGTCCACGCAATCGAAGATCTTCAGCGGCTCTTCCACAGCTTTCGGCGCGGCGCCCAACACCCAAGCCTCGGCCGTGGACCTGGCCCTGCCCGGCACGCTACCGGTGCTCAACCGCGGCGCGGTGGAGCGGGCGATCCGCTTCGGCCTGGCGGTGGGTGCCAAGGTGGCGCCGCTGTCCATCTT
>JACDQM010000078.1 GCA_015657635.1 Roseateles sp. | reverse complement strand
TTCCAGACCAATATCCTGGCCCTCAATGCCGCGGTCGAAGCCGCACGGGCCGGCGAGCATGGGCGGGGCTTCGCGGTGGTGGCCGCCGAGGTGCGCATGCTGTCGCAGCGCACGTCAGAAGCGGCGCGCGAGGTGCGCGGCCTGATCCAGGATTCCGGCGAGCGTGTGGCCGAGGGCGGCACCCAGGTCGGCCAGGCCAGCCAGGCCATGGCCGAGGTGCAGCAGGCCGTCGACGAGGTCTCCACGCTGATCCAGCAGATCAGCCAGGGCATGAACGAGCAGATGCAAGGCATCGACCAGATCAATGAGGTACTGGCCCAGCTCGATTCGCTGACCCAGCAAAACGCTGCCTTGGTCGAAGAGGTGGCGGCTTCGGCCATCGGACTGAATGACAAGGCGCAGGAGGTGGCGGATGCGGTCGGTGTGTTCCGGGTGGACGAGCACAGCGGCGCCAACACGCCTGATGCCGTAGGCCTGAGGCGCGCGGCCAAGCAGGCCCGCGCCTGAGTTTGAAGCCGGCGCTACACTTCGGCCCATGCTGCCGCGCCTCTCCCTCAACTGGCTGCGCACCCTGATCTGGGTGTTGTGCCTGGCCGTGCCGCTGCAAGCAGCAGCGGTAGCGGGCATGAGCGGCTGCGGGCCATCATCGTCCGTTCTGACTGGCCTCATCAAGGCAGCGGCACCGCATCACGAAACGGTAGACCACGGTGTCGGGCACAAGAGCCTGCACGAGGATGCCGGGGCCGATGCCCATGCGTCGAACTCGGCGCACGACGGTCATGTCATGCATGACTCTGCCGACCTGAACCACGCCCAGTGCAGCGCCTGTGCGGCCTGCTTTGTTGGTGCGGCCCTGCCGTGCGCACCGATGGCGCTGGCCACGGCGCCTGGGCACGCTGTGCAATACAGCGGTGCCGAATGGGCCAGCTTGAGCTGCAGCCCCTCGCGGCTCGAACGGCCGCCAAGAACAACAGCCGCCTGAGCAGGCCCGATCGGGCCTGCAGAGCCTCGCGCCACGCTTGGCGCGGTCGCATGCCGTCCTGTTGTTCACACGCCTCCTCGGAGGACTCTCCATGTACAAGATACCCAACCCCAGGGTGCTGGCGCTCGCCATGGGCGCCGCGCTCGGTCTGAGCTTCAGCGCTCTGGTCTCGGCCCAAACTCGTTCGCACGATCTGCCGGATCCCACCGACCCGAAAGCGCATCCGACAGCGCTGGTCTACCGCTCCGCACTTCAGCACTACCGGGCCTTGCAAGACCCGACGCTGCGCGACTGGCGCGCCGCCAACCAGCGCGTCCACGAGGCCGGCGGCTGGCGCGTCTATCTGCGCGAATCGCAGGCCAGCGCCCCCGCTTCTGCCGCCTCGGCCGCCTCTGCTGCGCCCTCACCAGCAGACAGCAAGAGCAAGCCCGCCGCCAGCCCGGCGCACCAGCATTGAGGCCCGCCATGAGACTGTCCACTTCCCCGCTGCGCCTGCTCACACTGCTCACCACGATTGGCCTGGGCGGCTGCGCCAGCCTGGCGCCTGAAGCTAGTTTCGCGCCGCTGCAGCAGCAAACCCGCCAGCTGCTCGACAAGGACCTGGCCTGGCCCCGTGACGAGGCTGCGCAGGCCCAGATCGAGCAGCGCGTCCTGGCCCTGCTGGGCCAGCCGCTCAGCAGCGACACCGCCGTGCAGATCGCACTGCTCAACCATCGCGGCCTGCGTGCGGCGCTGTTCGAGCTGGGTGTGCTGGATGCCGAACGTGTGCAAGCCTCGCGCCTGCCCAACCCCGGCTTCAGCATCGGCCGCATGACGAAAGGCGACGAGCGTGAGATCGAGCGTGGCCTGCACTTCAACCTCGCGCGCCTGCTGAGCCTGGCCAGCGCTGGCGATGTGGCGCAACGTCGTCTGTCCCAGACCCGCCAGGAGCTGGCGCTGCAGGTGCTGGCCGTCGCTGCTGAAGCCCGCCAGCGCCACATCCAGGCGGTCGCAGCGCGCGAGCAGCTGCACTATGCCCGCCAGGTGATGGAAGCCGGCGAAGCCAGCGCCGAACTGGCGCGCCGCATGGCCGAGGTCGGCAACGTCAGCCGGCTGCGACAGGCGCGCGAGCATGCCTTCTACGCCGATGCAGCGCTGGGGCTGGCGCGCGCCGAGTTGCAGGCCGCCTTGCAGACCGAGGCGACTGGCCCGCGCGCTCGGGCCTGTGGGGCGATCAGCGCCGCGGCGCTCAAGCTGCCCGAGCGCCTGCCGGAC
>JACDQM010000077.1 GCA_015657635.1 Roseateles sp. | reverse complement strand
GGGGGTGACATGAACGTCACCAATGCGCAGCGACTGCAGTTCCCCGATCCGCAAGCCGGAGGTCGCGAGAAGGGCGAGTGCCAGGGCGATCCGTTGTGCTTGTGTCGTATCCGCCGTTTCTGAGATAGCCCAGTCAATCGCAGTATCCAGCTCGTGCGGCCAGATCACATGCGCGCGTACGCGGGGAGCAGGCACGTCCTTGGCAAGGCTCGCTCGCAGGGGAGGAAGGTCCAGCCAGTGCATCAGGAATGCGTGGAAATTCGTCAAGGCGGCAGCAAGCTTGCGCTGCGCTGCACCGGTGCCTGGCTCGCGCTGATCTTTGTATAGCAGTGACTGGTACAGGCGCTCCAGTGCGTCCGGGTCCACTCTGCCGATCTGCTCAGAGAGTCCTCGGAGTCCGCGCCACAGGTCGAGGGCTGCGGCGCGGAAGTACTCGCGCACTGTGCCTGTGCGTGGGCTTGATGTCTGGACTGTCCCCCTTTCGCACATCTCCACCAGCCAGGCCAGCAGGAGGCTGGTGATCGGGCCTGCGGACTCGGCCTTCGGCCCCAGTGCGAGCAGCTCGTCTAGCCAGCGGCGCCGCGTTGCCCACTCCGGCTCGCCCTTCCGGTCGACATGATCACCAAGGCTTGCTTGAGCAGGCCGTTGTGTTGGTCGTCCGACGTGGATGCCTCGGCATGATCGAGTAACTCGGCGCAGGCCTCGGTGTGTACAGGCTCTGGTACAAAGGCGGTGATGGATTCCGCCAGCGGAACGGCGCGCAAGTCCTGACGGGCCCGGCAGCTCCTTGACAAGGCGCTCATCACTTGAATATGAGCCACATGAAAGAAGAGCGCTGGTGGAAGATGGAGTCGCCACCAGCACCTCGCATCGATGCCCAGCTCCCGGCTCGATTGACTCAAGCTGCGGTATCCCTCAACACTTGTCAGGAACTGCGGCAGTTCTTGCTGCAGCCGTGTGATGCCTTGCCCGCCGAGGAGTTGAAGTGAGCGCGCGGTGTGATAACTGAGAATCCGGCGCTCAAGGCGGGGTGGTGCTGGCTGCTCCCACTCGAGTTCGAGTCGTGAGCGGTGCGTGTACAGACTGCCGCTGACGCCTATGGCGGCGAGTGCGCCGGGGCAAATCGCATCGAGCGCGACCAGTCGGGCTGCTGCTGCTCCATTCTGGTCGCTTGGTGCGAGAACCGCGGCCCTGAGAAAACCATGGAAGCGGCGTAGCCGCGGGAGTGAACCTGCATCCAGGTGCGCGCTGTAACGATTCGCTTCGTCTTCCAGGACCTGAATTCCAGTGTGCTGTTGTTGATGATCTGTGGGCATGGGTGCTCCTTTCAGCGCGGCAGATCCGCGGCGAAGAGCTCGGCCGCGATCTGGTCCTGCTCGGACTCGAGGCGGCGAATCCACTGAACGAGAATGAAGTCACTGGCCGAGTCTTGTCTCGACGCAGGCGTGCGCTCATGACGCAGCATGGCGTCGATGGAGTGGGTTGGGACGCAACGTCGGCGAAGCTCGTTCTCGAGCAACTTTCGGCCGCCGTCCGGGCTGATCCAAAGTTCGTGCGGCAGCTGATCGCGCCAAGCCCAAGTGCCAACCGCCTTGATCCTGCCGTCGGGTCGAACCAGACAAAGGAGAGGGCCAGGAGATCGGCTGGCAATCGCAAGCAGCGCTTCCGATGCTGCGCACCGTGGCCCCCAGCGCCCACGCGCATGATCAAGCCCACGCGAGCAGACCGTCCGCCACTCGGCGATCTGGAGTCGCAGGAACTTGCCCACGGGCAGCGGACCACCGGCCGGTAGGCTGGGAGTCGACTTGTCGTGGACGAGCATGAATGGATCCACACGCTCGTCGAAGTCGCTGCCCAGCGACAGTTGAGAGGCCTCTCTGAGGGCCAGCAGGATGCTCAGCACGAAGGCCAACCGTCGGGACTGCATGTTGAGGTTGCGCGCCCAGCCAGGTAGCGTGCGATCGGCGGGGCAGCAGCTGGACTTGAGGTGCTGATGGATCGCGCGTACCAGGGTAGGCGGTGGCACCAGGGCACAGCCAACGCCCGCTTCAATATCCATGTCCGAACCGATGTCCTGCGCGCGGCCCCACCCCGCCACCTCGAACAGCCGCGCCGCTGCATCCCAGATCTCCTTGCGCCTAACCCGACTGTAGAAAGCCTTGCTCTTGATGCTCTGGCCAAAATCCTTGGTGACCAGTGAGGCGACGTGACTTTCGACGCCTTGGCGGCGCAGAAGAATGCCCCTGCTGTTGTGCCAGCGCGCCCAGGACGGCGTGATGGCGTCCTGGGCGCTCAGGATACTGGCCTCTGTGTGGGGCGGACTGAAGCCTTCAAGCAGTTGACCGAGTGTCGAGGCCCGAGGAGCGTCACAGAGGCACTGCTGAAGGTATCTGACGACCGCCTCCGGCAGCGGAGTTGGGTAGCGCGAAGTGGCGGGCAGGCAGTTCGCACCAGCAGGCGGCTGGCCTGCGTCGGGCGCGAGACATTCAATGTCAGCCATGAGCCATCCGCGCTGCAAGTCGAGCGCCAGGGATGCCTCTGGGATGTCTCCTTTTGCGCAGCGGATGAGCCGCACTTGCTCGATGGTCAGGCCGCTGATCGCGGCCACCGCCGCGAAAGCACCAAGTGGGTTGTGCTCCGTGATCCAGCGTCCTATCTGGGCGTTGACGAGTTGAAGCTGCCGCTCGCTGAGCTGCCGGTGGGTGAATGTCAGGTCGCGAACGCCGAGCCCTGGGTAGTCGCGGGAGCCCAGCCAGCGGCTGCGAGTGACTGACTCGACCGACGGACCTGCCGTGCTACCCAAGACTCGCTCTACACCCAGCTGGTGTTGCATCTGCGGCCAGTGCTTTCGCAATGCCGTGAGCCAGGCGGGCTCATCGTCGCGCGGAGCACGAACCAGCACTTCATCGAGGCCGGTCAGCTCGAGGGGCGAAGGTTGTGCCGCGGCGACTCGCAGGATCTGAAAGAGAGACTGTGGCAGCGGCCTATTGTTCGACCATGCCCGAAGCAGGAACAGACCGGCAGTCACGACAACCACCTCAGAGCAGTCTTCGTGACCGATCCTGATCAGCATGGCCCATCCGGCATGCCTTGCGAGTCGCCTGGTTGACCAGGCTGTTACTTCAGCGGCGTCCAACGGCGCATACGAACCGACCCATCGGGCCAATCCGTCCAGGCGCTGAAGTATCAAGCTGGCATCCGGGCTGCATGGGCCGGCCCAGGCCAGCGCAGCATGTGCTGCCCGGTGTGCGCCTGTACAGGCGCCAAGCAGGCCGGCGACGTCGATAGGCGGTGGCGCACAGCGTTGCAGCTCGGAAAGGGTGGCGAGATGGGCGCCATTCGATGAGTCAAGCTGCGCGAGCGTCGAGCAAAACGGTGAAGTTGAGTCATTGAACACGGTAGAACTCCAGTAAGAAGGGTGAGCGATACCAGCCGCCGGCATCGGAGGGGAAAACGGGGGGAAAGGGAATCGGGGGGCGCGAGGTTGCGCCAATGGCACGCTGCTGCAGACCAGGGGGCAGGCCATGCAGCAGCCCAGACGCGGCGACTGGGCGGACAGGCGCGAGCGAAAGGTTTGTTGAGAGCCGCCGCGAGCCCTGGGGCGGTGACCGGTGGGGCGGCAGTGCGAGGCGGGGGCCCTTTGCCTGCCGGCATCGCCAACGGCGGCGGCGATCGATGAAACGGGGCGCTGCTGCCCCTGGTGCACAGGGGGGACACCCCGGCAGATGCAGCCGGGCTGGTCTGGGTCGACCGTTACTGCCCGCTAGCCCATAGGCATGCACGAGCCAGTGTCAGACAGGCAGACCGCTGGGCGGAGCTACGCCGGAGCAGGTGCTGATACGGCGAGTCGTGGCGCCAATTCGCAGAGGCGAGCTTGCGCGTGGGGTTGATAGGCCGCACTGAATGCGACGGCTGGCCTTGCCAGCATGACCAAGTCTAGCGCGCTTCAGTGGGGCCACCAAATCGACCGGCGGGAGCGGTCCATCTGCCGAGCATCCACGCCTGTAAGCTGTAGGATGCGCCTACCCTTCTGCAGGCCGAGGTCCGCTATGCACTGGATGGTGAATCTGACTCTGCTTGTTCTGTCTGGTGCGATGGCGTTGCTCGTTTTCGCTTTCGGGTGGAGTCCGACTCGAGCCATCGCCGTGGTCGGCGCAGCTGCTGCTGCAGTTTGTCTTGTTTTGCTCGGCCTACTGCTCGTAGTGGCAGGAAGAGAACATCGACAGGCTTTCCTCCGCACGGCTTCGACGACCATGCGGAAGGATCTGGAGGACTTGCTGCGAGTTCTCCGGGGCCGCTCCGACGGGCGATGAAGGCGTGGTTAGCTCCGCTACCGACGCCCTGTGACCAATGGTCAAAATCCAGCGGACTTAGAAATTGGGCCTGATCGGTGTTCGTCGGTCGGGTGTGACAGGCAGCGGTTATGATCCGGCTGGTAGCTTGATGACGTGTCACATCGGTTCGTACCGAATTGTCTTGTGGGACAACGATTTGCGCCGCTGTGGGGCAATCTATGTACAGCCCCCGACCATCGATGTCATGCAGGCCCGCATAAGAAAGTGTGGACTCATAACCCAGGTCGTAGGTTCAAATCCTGCCCCCGCAACCAAGTATTTCGCGAGAAAAACCGCTAACGGCAATCAGCTGTTGGCGGTTTTTTGCATTCTGAAGGCGACCTTTTCCTTATGTGAGCTTGGCCTCTCGCTATGAGCGGCCGGTGGCAAGCGCAGCTTCCCAAAAGCGCCTAGAGTCCATGCCTTCGCGCTGATTTGCGGCCCACCCATGTTGAGAACTGCCAGGATGTCTCGATTCCTTATCGTTTGGCTTGTCGCCCTTCTCCTCTCGCCGCTGGCTGTGTTGGCAGACGGCAGCCGCATCAAGACCGATCAGGTTGAAGCCGAGTTGCTGGTGCATGCGCCGGACGGGGTGCGAGCCGGAAAGGCGGTCTGGTTCGGACTTCTGATCAAGCATCGGCCGCACTGGCACAGCTACTGGAAGAATCCAGGCGACTCGGGCCTGCCGACGCGGCTTGCCTGGGAGCTGCCGGATGGGCTTCAGGTGGGCGGGATCAATTGGCCCGTGCCGCAGCGCTTGCCTATCGGACCGATGGTCAACTATGGCTATGAGGGCGAGGTCTTGCTGGCTTCGGCGGTGAGCGTGGCGGAGGGCTTCAATCCTGGTTCGCGCGATGTTGTCTTGCAGGCGGATTGGTTGGTCTGCAAAGAGGTTTGCATTCCGGAGAGCGGTCGATTCACCATCAAGCTTTCTGCGCAGCCGGAGGTGGCCCACGGCCCACTGTTCGATGCAGCCAAGGCTGCGCTGCCGATTGAGCACAATTCAGGCGCAACAGGACGCTTTAAGTCTTCGGGATTCCTCGCTGTTCCGATCAGGGATCTGCCGCAGTCTTGGGCTCAGCGCAGCGTGCAGGTCTTTCCGGAGGACGCCGGCGTGTTCGACCATGCGGCAGTGGCGCTGCAGGAGTGGGCTGGGCGCGACTTGATGGCGCAAGTTCCGCTTTCGGCTCAGCGTAGCGAGAGCCCGGGGGCGATTCATCTTGTTTTGCGCAGCACAGACACAAGCGGGCGCGTGGAGGCTCTGCGTGTCCGTGTCGGGGTGCCAGACCCATGGCCGGCGGTGACTGAGAGTGGGGCGCTCCCGTCGGCTGCCCACGCGGGCGAGGCGCTTCAGCCAGCTGCCGCTGAAACTTCGATCTGGGTCGCGCTGCTGCTGGCCTTTGGCGGTGGGCTTCTCTTGAACCTGATGCCTTGCGTCTTTCCTGTCCTGTCTCTGAAGGTGCTGGGTTTTGCCAGCCATCAGGAATCAAGGCGGGAGCTGAGGATTGGCGGCTTCGCCTACACAGCCGGCGTTGTGCTCAGTTTTGTTGCGCTTGCGGGCTTGCTTCTTTTGCTGCGTGCCAGTGGCAGCCAGCTGGGGTGGGGCTTTCAGCTGCAGTCGCCTGAGTTCGTCGCTGCGCTGGCAGTCCTGTTCACGATCATCGGCTTGAACCTACTGGGCATGCTGCAGTTCGGGGCCGTGCTGCCCGGCAATCTTGCCGCGGTGCGGGCCAAGAATCCGGCGTTGGACAGTGCACTGACGGGCGTCCTGGCGGTGGCTGTGGCGTCGCCTTGCACCGCGCCTTTCATGGGGGTCGCGCTTGGCGTGGCGCTCACGCAGCCTGCTCCGCAGGCGCTCGCGGTCTTCGCCAGCCTGGGTGTTGGAATGGCGGCGCCTTACTTGGCAGCAACCCTGTGGCCAGGCTTGGGCCGCTTGTTGCCGCGTCCGGGCGTGTGGATGCAGCACTTCAAGATGCTGATGGCCTTCCCGATGTTCGCCACCGTGGTGTGGCTGGTGTGGGTGCTGGGCCAGCAGGTCGGCATTGATGGCGTCGCGGCCCTGTTGGGCGTGTTGCTGGCCTTGGCCTTGCTGGCGTGGGTGTGGTCGACGCGTGACTTCGGTCCTCGTACAGGGCTTGTGTTCCGCGCGGCGACCTTGCTGCTGTGTGCTGCAACGCTTGTCTGGGCGCTGCCGTCCTTGCGCGAGCAGAGCGCGGCGCCGACGAGCCAGGTGGCGCCTGGGGAGTGGCAGTCATGGTCGCCTGAGGCAGTCCAGCAGGCGCTTGAACGCGGGCAACCGGTGTTCGTCGATTTCACGGCCGCTTGGTGTGTCACCTGCCAGTTCAACAAGCGGGGCACCCTGGCGAACCCTGAAGTCGTCGCCGACTTCAAGTCGAAAGGTGTTGTTCTGTTGCGCGCTGACTGGACGCGCAGGGATCCTGCCATCAGCCAAGAGCTGAACCGATTGGGCCGCAGCGGCGTTCCCGTGTACCTGCTGATGAAGCCCGGCGCTGCAGCGCCCCAACTGCTGCCGGAGATCCTCAGCCCGGCACTGTTGCGGGAAGCGCTGGCAAACTAGCGCAGGCCTCAGGGCCGACGACTCGGGCCTGGGCCAGACTTGTTGCCTGGCTGGCGTGGTCCGCGCGGGCCATCCCGCCGGGCATCGCGGGGGGCTGGCTTGCCGTGCCTGTGCGGCGGGTCGATGCGCGATTGCCTGTCCTCTTCGACCTCTTGGCGGGCCTGTGCCAGCAGCGCGTCCAAATCACTTTCGGCGACGCCTTTAAGGGCGCAGAAGTTGGCGCGCGTCAGCGTGGTGCTCTCGTAGGCTCGCAGCAAGCCTGCGCGTTCACGGCGCTGCTGCAACTCTTGCTCGCGACGCTCTTGTTGCAGCCCACGCCGGCGGGCAAGCTCTGCAATGGCGGCCTGGCGATGTTCGTCAGCGAGTTCGCCTGCGGCCGCGCCATCCAGGTCGTAGCGGTGCGTGGCTTTACTCAGGGCAATCAAGTAGGCCGTGCTGCCCGTGAGGCGCCGCAGCGCTGCGGACAGCTGCTGTTTGGTGAACTGCCCAGGCGCACGCTCTTGGATGTCAGCCTGGATGCGTAGCTTCAGTGGTTTGGCGCCGCTGAACAGTGCCGGGAACAGCGTCTTCAGCTGCTGCATCACGGCGGCCGGTGCGGTTTCACTGGCGACAGGCGGCAGCGCGGAAGGAGAAGTCATGAAGATGAACTCGGCAAGCAAAGGGCTGGATTGTGCCCATAGCAGTGCCTGCGGCGCAAGGCGCCGTATTGGATGCGCTCCGCTCAGCTCAGGCTATGGTTTGGTTTGGCAGGTGGGCTTGCACACCAGTTCGGTGCGCCCCAGCACGCGTTTGGACTGCAGATTGGCTGGCGTGCGATGCTTGCCGCACTTGAAGCATGAGCGCGTGTGGCCGCTTCCCAGGAATGGCGAGCCGCCCACTTTTGACTCGTAGCGCAGGCCATCGTCGCTGACGGCGGTGAAGGTGTCTTTGCTCATTGTTGTGCTGACTCCACGTTCAGCCGGCGCCCCGACATGGGATGCTCGGTCAGATACGTCTCACTCCTGAAGCAGATACTAGGCCAGTCGCGTGACAAGCAATAGCTCGCTTGCCCGGGTATGTTGCGCGAATCCACGCGGGAGCTTGCAGAATGGCGCAGCCGGGCGGGGTGCTCGGACCGACGATGATCTCGATATGGCCAAACTATTCTTTCGCTACGCTGCCATGAACGCCGGCAAGTCGACGGCGCTGCTGCAGGTGGCGCACAACTATGAGGAGCGGGGGCACCGGGTGCGCATCTACACCGCCGGCGTTGACGACCGCTATGGGCACGGGCGGATTACATCCCGCCTCGGGCCGCAACGTGAGGCTGAGGTCTTTGATGCCCAGACGGACTTCTCGCTACAGCCGGAGGAGGCCTCGCGTGTGGCCTGTGTGCTGGTTGACGAGGCGCAGTTCCTGAGCAAAGCGCAGGTCTGGGCGCTTCACGAACTGGCCCATGTGCGCAACCTGCCGGTGATCTGCTACGGCTTGCGCACTGACTTTCGCGGCGAACTGTTCGAGGGCGCTGCGACCCTGCTGGCGCTGGCCGACGATATGGATGAGATGAAGACGATCTGCGACTGCGGACGCAAGGCGACCATGAACATGCGCGTCGACGCCGGCAATCGCAAGGTTACGGAAGGGGAGCAGGTGGAAATCGGCGGCAATGCGCGCTACCGGGCGGTATGCGGGCGCTGCTTTCGTCAGGCATGAGCCGCCGGGGCTGGATCAGCCCTTGTTGCTGAGTTGCTCGTCGAGCTCCTTGCACGAAGGCGCACAGACTGGCTGGGACTTGCCCAGCAGCTTCTTGGACTTCAGCAAGGCACGAGGGCGATGCTTGCCGCACAGAAAGCACGACATCGTGGCCGCGCCGAATGAGGAGGTCGCCGCGAAAGGCGAGCCTGGTGCTTTTGAGCGGTAACGCAGACCATCTGCTTCGATGGTCGTCTTGGTACTATCCTTGGCCACGCTTGTCCTGGGTAGTGAAGAGAGAAAGCTTGCGCCGGCCAGGCCTGAGCCCTTGGGTCTTGGTGTTGTGCCGGCACACCCCGAAACCTCTATTTTCCACCATGTTGGCGCAGCACGCCTTCGGGTAAGTCGGTGGTCCGCTGTTTGCCGTGGTAAAAAAGGCCGGAAACAGGCCTGCTGGGGAGGGAGCCTAGCGGCCGACAAAGCGCGGCGCGCGACGCTCTTCCCAGGCCCGTATGCCTTCGGCCAGATCCTCGGAGGCGTTCGCTCGGCTGATGTCGCAGCGCAGCGCCTCGACATCCAGGCGACCCTCGGCCATCGCGTTCAAGTGTCGTTTCATGCCGAGAAGCGCGAGCGGCGCCAGGCCGGACAGGTGCTCGCACAGGGCTTGGCTGTGCGCGTCCAGCGCCTGCGCATCCGCCAGCATTCGATCCAGAAAGCCGCAGTCCAGCATGGCTTGCGCATCGAGGGTCTCGCAACCCAGCAGCACGCGCTTGGCCGCCGACAAGCCCAGCCGGGAAACGTAGCGTTCCATGCCTCCGCGATAGAAGTGCAGGCCCAGGCGTGCCGCGGGCACGAACATCTCGCAGGCCGGTGTGCCGAGGCGGAAGTCGCAAGCGAGGGCAAGGTCCGTGGCGCCGCCGTAGACGCCGCCCTGGATCGCCGCCACGGTCACCGGCCGTGCATCGGCCCAGGCATTGCTCAGCTTCTCGAACAAGGCGCCGGCGTCCAGGCCGGGCACTGCGCGGATATTGAACCCGCTGCAGAAATGCTTGCCGCGCGCTTGCAGCAGCAGCACCCGGACATCAGGTGCGCGCTCCACCTCAGCCAGATGGCTCAACAGAGTTTCGAGATCTTCAGGCTCCAGGCGATTGGCGTGACGTGGTCGCTGCAGTGTGATCCGCGCAACGGTGGCGTCGATTTCTAGACTGGGTGCGAACTCAGGCATGGCGGCGGGCGGGCGTGTTGCCCAAGGGGCGATGGCAGAAGTCTAGGGCTGACAAGCGACTGTTTCCCAGCGGAATAGGGCTTGACGGGCGCCGGGGCCCGCATCGTCAACGGCGGATGGATGGCGTTTACGCAAATTCGACCGAACGGTCGGGCGAATTTGCGCTTTGTCAATGCGGCCTCCTCCTAGGGGCGCGCTAAGGGTTTTTGTTTAGAGTCGGCGTCGCAGTCCACCAGCCTGTGGTGGCGGAGTTGTGCATCCATGGATTTCACGATTGCAAGCATTCTGATGCTCGATGGGGTGACCAATGGCGCGATCTACGCGCTGCTGGCCTTGAGCCTTGTCCTGGTCTTCACGGTGACCCGCATCATCTTTATTCCCCAGGGCGAATTCGTGGCCTATGGGGCCCTGACGATGGCGGGCCTGCAACTGGGCCAGACGCCGCTGACGATCTGGTTCCTGCTGGTGCTGGCGGTCGGTGTGGCCGTGCTGGATCTGTGGGCGGGCTGGCGCGCCGGCAAGGCCTTGCCCGGACTGGTCAAGACGGTCTTGCTGCGGGCCGTGCCGCCGGTTGCGATCGGTCTGCTGGGCCTGTGGGCTGCGCCGCAGCAACTGCCCTTGGTACTTCAGGCGCTGCTGACGTTGGCCATCGTTACGCCGATGGGCGGGCTGATCTACCGCCTGGCCTATCAGTCGCTGGCGGATGCCTCGGTGCTGGTGCTGCTGATTGTCTCGGTGGGCGTGCATTTCGCGCTGACCGGCCTGGGCCTGGTGTTCTTCGGGCCTGAGGGCTCGACCAATCCCAGCTTCTGGCAGGCGAGCTTCAACCTCGGCCCGCTGATGCTGTCCGGCCAGACGCTGATCATCTTCATGAGCGCCGTCGCCTTGATCATCATGCTGTGGCTGTTCTTCGAGCGCAGCCTGTACGGCAAGGCCTTGCGCGCCACGGCGGTCAACCGCCTGGGCGCCCAGCTGATGGGCATCTCCAGCACGAGCGCAGGCAAGCTGTCGTTTTCGATGGCCGCCTTCATTGGCGCGCTGTCGGGTTTGCTGATCAGCCCGACCACGACCATCAACTACGACAGCGGCTTCCTGATCGGCCTGAAGGGCTTTGTGGCTGCCGTGTTCGCCGGACTGGGGAGCTACCCGCTGGCGGCCGTCGGCGCGCTGCTGGTCGGCCTGCTGGAGTCCTTCAGTTCGTTCTGGGCCAGTGCCTTCAAGGAGGTGATCGTGTTCACCTTCATCCTGCCGGTGTTGCTGTGGCGATCCTTGCGCGATCCGCATAAAGACGAGGAGTAAGAAGCGATGCAAGCGCGCAAGATTCTTCCGCTGGCAGGCCTTGTCCTGCTGTTCGCACTGCCCCTGCTGCCGGTGCCCGAGTTCTGGATCACCCAGCTCAACTACACCGGCATGTTCGCCCTGGTCTCGTTGGGCCTGGTGCTGCTGACAGGCGTCGGCGGCCTGACCTCCTTCGGGCAGGCGGCCTTCGTCGGGCTCGGCGCCTACACCACGGCCCTGCTCAGCACCCGGTATGGCATTTCGCCTTGGTTCGGTTTGGTGGTGGGCCTGCTCATCACCGTCGCCGTGGCCCTGCTGCTCGCGTGGCTGACCTTGCGCATGTCCGGCCACTACCTGCCGCTTGCCACCATCGCCTGGGCGCTGAGCCTGAACTACACGATGGCCAATATGGAGTTTCTGGGCAAGTACGACGGCTTGCTCGGCATTCCGGCCTTGAGCTTCATGGGTATCAGCCTTCAGGATGGGCGCGCGCTTTACTACCTGATCTGGGTGATTGCGCTGCTGGCTGCCATCGGCGTGCGCAATCTGCTCGATTCGCGCCCAGGTCGCGCCATCCGCGCCCTCAACGGCGCCACCACGATGGCCGAAGCCATGGGCGTGTCGACCTTCCGCTACAAGGTGGTGATCTTCGTGCTGGCAGCCATGCTGGCTTCGGTATCCGGCTGGCTGTTTGCGCACTTCCAGCGCACGGTCAATCCGAGCCCCTTCGCACTGAAGATGGGCATCGAGTACCTGTTCATGGCGGTGGTGGGGGGCATCGGCACGGTCTGGGGGGCTTTCGTCGGCGCCGGCGTCGTGAAGGTGATCGAGGATCAGCTCAAGGAAGTCCTGCCTGCCCTGCTGGGCAGCAGCGGCAACTTCGAAATCATCGTGCTCGGCGTTGTGCTGGTGCTGATGCTCAAGTACGCCCCCAAGGGGATGTTTCCCTATCTGAGCGCGGTCTTCGGTCGCTGGCTGCCGGCCGCCCAGCGCAGTCGGGACTGGCACGATGCCGCTGCGCTGCCGGCACGTGACAAGCCGCAAGGCGGGGACTTGCTGCTGGATGTGCAGGCGGTGCGCAAGCAGTTTGGTGGCTTGGTGGCGGTCAACGACGTGAGCTTCCAGATCCGCGCCGGCGAGATCGTCGGCCTGATCGGTCCCAACGGCGCCGGCAAGTCCACTACCTTCAATCTGATCACCGGCGTGCTGTCGCTGACTCGCGGCCAGGTGATCTTCCGTGGTCAACCGGTCGGCGGCCTGCCCTCGCGGGAGATCGCGCGGCGCGGCATGTCGCGCACCTTCCAGCACGTCAAGATGATTGCCGACATGACGGTGCTGGAGAACGTGGCACTGGGCGGCTACCTGCGCTCCGGTAGCGGCACGGCCCGGGCCATGTTGCGGCTGGATCGCGACGAGGAAAGGCGCCTGCTCAAGGAGGCCGAGGCCCAGCTCAAGCGCATCGGCATGGCCGACAAGATGCACGAACTGGCCGGGAACCTGGCGCTGGGACCGCAGCGCTTGATGGAGATCGCGCGCGCCTTGTGCACCGATCCCGCCTTGCTGCTGCTGGACGAGCCGGCCGCCGGCCTGCGCCACAAGGAAAAGCAGGCCTTGGCCGATGTGTTGCGCCAGCTGAAGGCGGAAGGCATGAGCATCCTGCTGGTCGAGCACGACATGGAGTTCGTGATGGGGCTGACCGACCGCATCGTGGTGATGGAGTTCGGCACCAAGCTGATCGAGGGCTCGCCGGAAGACGTGCAGTCCAGCCCCGAGGTGCGGGCAGCCTATCTTGGAACGGAGCACTGATCGATGAGCACCAAGGACCTACTGCTGAAAGTCAGCGGCCTGCATGCGGGCTACGGCCGAGCCGAAGTGCTCAGCGGCCTGAGCCTGGAATTGCCGCGTGGCAGCGTTGTCACCGTGATCGGCCCCAATGGCGCGGGCAAGTCCACCACGCTCAATGCCTTGATGGGCGTGCTGCCGTCCAAGGGACAGATCCTGTTCGATGGCGAGGACATCGCCAGCCTGAGTCTGGAAGAGCGCGTGATGCGCGGCCTGGCGCTGGTGCCTGAGAAGCGCGAGCTGTTCACCACCATGAGCGTCGAGGACAACCTGGTGCTGGGCGGGTTCCGACCCATGCGGCTGGGCCAGCGCGACTGGCGCGACGAGCTCGAGAAGGTGTTCGAGCTGTTCCCGCGGCTGAAGGAGCGTCGCACGCAGTTGGCCGGCACCCTGTCGGGCGGCGAGCGGCAGATGCTGGCGGTGGGGCGTGCGCTGATGGCTCGCCCCAAGGTCCTGATGCTGGACGAGCCCAGCCTGGGACTGGCACCGCTCATCGTCAAGGAGATCTTTCGCATCGTCGCGCGCTTGCGTGAAACCGGCGTATCCATCCTGCTGATCGAACAGAACGCACGCGCCGCGCTGGAGGTGGCCGACTACGGCTATGTGCTGGAGACCGGCGAGATCGGACTGCAAGGCCCGGCCTTCGAGCTGGCGCGGGACCCGCGTGTGATCGAAACCTATCTGGGCGCCGCAAAGAAGTCAGCCGCTTGATTTCGTGATCGATTTCACGAGGCCTAGCCGCGTGGCGGGCCTAGACTGAGCGGCCATGAATACACAAAGCAAAGTCTCCATCGCCGGCGCGGCCCGCTGCCTGGCCCTGCTGTCAGCTGGTTTGCTGCTTGCAAGCGCATCGGCTCGCGCGCAGACCAGCGTGCTGGTCAACCCAGGCGATCAAGGCGAACAGTCGCGTTACGCGGCCTATGCCGAGTGGAAGACAGCGATGGAAGCGGCGCTGCGGCGCGAGCGTGTCGCGTCGCCCAAGCTGGCCCAGTCCAGCGACGCGAGTGCGGATCTCGCGACGACCCGTTCGCGCCTGCATGAAGTCTATGTGGCGCCGGCCCATGTGATCGGCAGCGCCGTGCGCTACGGCTACCAGCCGGTGGCCGGGCTGGAGAAGCCGGTGCAGGCCGTTCTGGTGGCGCCGCAGTCGAGCCCCATCAACAGCCTCGCGGATGCCGCTGGCAAGCGCCTGGGCCTGCCGATGCAGGACAGCATCGTGACCTACCTGGTGCGTGGCGAGGTCAATGCCGCCAACAGCACGATCAAGCGCCACTTCTCGGCTGTTTTCGAGAGTCGTTATCAAGACGCGCTGCTGGTCTGCCTGCAGATCCGGCGCTGCGATGTGGTGGCCGTCGAGCGTGTCGTCTATGAGCGCTGGGTGGCCGCTGGCGAGGCGCTGAAGCTGGTGCTGCAGAGCAAGGCAGTGCCGGGGCTCAGCGTGGCCGTCAAGCCGGGCAGCGGGCTCACGGCTGAAGGATTGCGTTCGGCCCTGGTGGGCGGAGCCGGCGTGGGTGGCCAGCGCTTGACCGCCATGGCGCCGGAGGCCTTTGACTATGTGGCGACGCTGGGCTACTTCACGCCGCGCAGCCTGCCGGGCGCCAGCGTTGTCGACGCAGCGGCCGTGCAGCAGTTGCTCCAGAACGGCGCGCACTACATCGATACGCGCACCGAGGCCGAGTTCAAGTCCGGCCATGTGGCGGGTGCCAAGCTCGTGCCCTATGTCGAGAAAAGCGCCAAGGATGCCGACTACAAGGCCGAAGACGACCAGTTCGACCTGAGCAAGCTGCCGCCCGACAAGTCCGCTGCCCTGGTGTTCGCCTGCAATGGCGCCGAGTGCTGGAAAAGCTTCAAGGCCAGCCGGGCAGCGCTCAAGGCCGGCTACGCCAAAGTGCACTGGTTCCGCGGCGGTTTCCCGGAGTGGCGCGCCGCTGGTCTGCCGACCAAGACGCAGCCCTAGTCAGGCAGCCAGCAGGACACGGGCGCCGGGCTCAGCGGTTCACGCAGACCGCGTGCCTGCCAGCCCAGCAGTTCAGTGCCGATGGGGCCGCAGATGCGTCCCTGGCACGCACCCATGCCGCAGCGGGTCTGCAGCTTGGCCTCGCGCCAGTCAGGGTGCGATTTGAGTGCGCCCAGGCTGACGTCCTCGCAGCGGCAGAGCAGGGTCTGGGCATCGGCCAGCTTGAAAAGTTCCGACCGCAAGGCGAAGGCGGCCGCCAGGCGCTTCGCAAACTTCTGGGCGTTTCGATGGCGCGATCGCAGCGGGGCCAGGTCCTGTCCCAACAGCGACGCGGCCGCAATCTCGCCTTCGACCAAGGCCTTGCCGACGCCACCAATGCCGGTGCATTCCCCTGCGGCATAGATGCCGTTTTGCGTGGTCTGCAGCTGATCATCGACGGCAACCGCGCCGGCCTCGATCCGGCAGCCCAGCAACTCGGCGGCCTCGGTGTTCGGGCGCAACCCAAAGCCCAGGCCCAGGGCATCGCAAGGCTGCTCCCATTCGCGTTGGCCGTCGGTGAGCAGCACCGCTTGCACGCGCTCACGGCCCAGCACTCGCACCGGCCAGCAGCCGCTGCGATAGGGCGTGGCGCGCAGCTGCAAACGCAGCGCCGCGGCTTGTGCGGCCTGGCGCAAGGGCAGCTGCAGCGTGAAGCGGATCAGCGCGGCAGGCGCGGCCTGTTCGGCAATCAGCTGCAGCTTCGCGCCGGCCGCTTGAAGGGTGGCTGCGCTGGCCAGCAAGAGCGGGCCGCTGCCGGCCAGCACCACCTGCTGCCCGGCAATCGGCCAGCCGCCTTTGACCAAGGCCTGCAGGCCGCCTGCGCCATGGACGCCAGGCAGGGTCCAGCCGGGCAGCGGCAGGTGGCGCTCGCTGGCGCCCGTCGCCAGCAAGAGCTTGGGCGCGCTGACTTCGACACGCTGAGCTTGGCCATCATGGAGCAGCAAGGACTGCGTGCCCTCGGCCGCGATCAGCTCGTGTCCGTGTAGCCTGGTGAGCCCGGTGCCTGCGTCAATGCGGCGCAGCAGTGCAGCGCCGTCCGCAGTCTGTGGCCCGCCGCGCCAGATCTGTCCGCCCGGCCGGCCTGGTTGTCGACCCAGATGACGCTGACTTTCGATTCCAGCAGCCGTTGCACCGCGGCCATGCCGGCCGGCCGGCACCCAGCACGATGGCATCGGCCGTCAAACGTCGGCTCTTCATGACTGCACCTGCGTGACGATCTGCATGCCGGCGGACACCCAGCACATGCAGGCGCGCTGATGCGCCTGCCCATCGATCGTGACGCGGCATTCATGGCACACGCCCATGCCGCAGAAGGCGGCACGCTGCATGCCGCTGCGAGACGTGCGGCTGGCCGTGCAGCCGCTGCGCGCGAGCGCTGCGGCCACCGTAATGCCAGCGGGCACGCGCTGTGGCTGGCCGTCAATGATGATTTCGAGCTCTTGAGTCATCGGCATCAGTTGAAGAATCGTGCGGGGTCATAGGGCCGCGCGTCCAGGCAAGGCGTGCCGCCGAGGCTCAGGTCGGCCAGCAATTCGGCGCTGGCGGGCGCGGTCGTGATGCCCAGGCCTTCATGGCCGGTGGCCAGCCAGAGTCCGCGGCGTTCGGGATGCGCGCCGATCAGTGGACAGCCATCGGCCGTGGCCGGGCGCAGGCCCGTCCAGCAGCGCAAGACCTGCAGACTGGAGAGCGCCGGCAGATAGCTGCAGGCATGCTGCAGCATGCGGCCCATCAACGCGTGATCCAGCACCCGGTCATCGCGCCCGGGCTGGCGCGACGAGCCGATCAGCAGCTGTCCTTCAGGGCGCGGCTGCAGATTGAAGGAGACGCTGTCCACATCGCTGAGGTGCGCGTTCTTCAGATAGGCCAGCTCGATCAGCTGATGCTGCACCAGACCTGGATAGCGCTGTGTGATCGCGAGCTGGCCCTTCTTGGGCAGCAAGACGCCCGGCGGCAGCCAGCGCTGGCTGCTGATTCCAGCCGCCAGCACCACCATGGCCGCCCACAGACGCCGGCCGTCGGCCAGACGCACCGCGCCAGTTGCTTCGATCGAGTTCACCTCGGCGCGGATCAGCGTGGCCCGCGAGGCCTCCAGCCAGCTGGCCACCACCTTGGGCGGATAGACGCGTCCGTCGCCCGGCACGTGCAGTGCACCGCGCAGCCCGGGGCGCAACATCGGCTCGGCACGCGCCAGAGCCGGCGCGTCGAGCAGTGCCGCCTGCAGCCCGTGTTGCTGAAGCCATTCGGCCTTGCGCGCGGCCAGTGCCATCTCTTCGTCATCAGCCGCCAGCCACAGGCTGCCGCAGCGCTGGTATTCGGCCAGAGCTTCGTTCTCGCGAGATTCCTGCAGCCATTGCTGCCACAGCTGCATCGAGCGCTGCGCCAGCGTGTGCTCGGCCTGCTCGGCACCAGCAGGCGCAGCGCCTTCTGCATCGGGCACCAGCAGATGGCCCATGGCTGCCGCGCTGGCGCCACCGCCAGGCGCATGCGGCTCGATCACCGCGACGCTCAAGCCGCGCCGGGCGAACTCGCGCGCGCAGGCGGCGCCGACGATGCCGGCGCCAATGATCAGCACATCGGCGCTTCTCAAGCGGCGCTTCCGAAGCCCCAGGCAAACGGGTCGTCGCTCTGGAACACCAGCGTGGCATCCAGATTCACATGGGCGCGACCCAGCAAGGTCGGCAAGACCTGACCCTCACTGTCGTGGGTGTAGCGGGCTTCGAAGACGCTGCCGATCACGCTTTCCTGCCGCCAGGTCTGGCCTGGCAGCAGTTTGCCGTCGGCAGCCAGGCAGGCGACCTTCGCGCTGGTGCCGGTGCCGCAGGGCGAGCGGTCATAGGCCAGGCCGGGGCAGAGCACGAAGTTGCGGCCCTGATTGGCGGGGTCGGCCGCTGGGCCGATCAGTTCGATGTGGTCGATTTCGGCGCCGTGGGCGCCCAAGATGTTCTGACGCGGCAGGGCTTGGCGCAGGGCAGCACTGAAGGCGGTGAGGGCGGGGATGTTGCTGGCGTCCAGCGCCAGGCCATGGTCCTCGCACAGGAAGAACCAGTTGCCGCCCCAGGCGACATCGCCATGCACAGTCCGGCCTTCGACCTGGACAGCGACTTTCGCCGTCAGGCGATAGGCCGGCACGTTGGTGATGCTGACGCTGCCGTTCTCATGCAGCGTGGCGGCAATGCGGCCGACGGGCGTCTCGATCAGGTGTTGACCTGGCGCGATGCGCCCCAGATAGGCCAGCGAGGCGATCAGGCCGATGCTGCCATGGCCGCACATGCCCAGGTAGCCGACGTTGTTGAAGAAGATCACGCCGGCCGTGCTGTCCGGCAGTTCGGGTTCGCACAGCAGGGCGCCGACCAGCACCTCCGAGCCGCGCGGTTCGTTGACCAGCGCGCGGCGCCAGTGGTCGTGCTGCTCGCGAAAGCGCTGCAGCCTGTCAGCCATGCTGCCGGTGCCGAGGTCCGGCCCGCCGGAGACGACCAGGCGGGTGGGCTCGCCGCCGGTGTGAGAGTCGATGATGCGGGTGGCTGTTGTCATTGGTCGATGACCTGT
Source organism: Roseateles sp. (assembly GCA_015657635.1). Lineage (GTDB taxonomy): Bacteria > Pseudomonadota > Gammaproteobacteria > Burkholderiales > Burkholderiaceae_C > JACDQM01. Next base: position 552 of record JACDQM010000077.1, on the reverse strand, counting down.
TGGGTGAACTGGCGCAGGTAGTCCATCAGTGAATCCGCGGCGACGGCGGCGCGTTCCGGGTCACCATCGGCGACGGCGCGCGCCAGGCTCAGATGGCACTGCGCGCCCTGGCGGATGTCGCCCTGGTGCTGATGGGCGTACCAGAAGCGGCGGCACTGGATCACCAGCGGGATGACGGCGTTCACGGCGAAGGGGTTGCGGCAGGCGGCATGCACCACATGGTCCAGCGCCTGGTCGGCCTGCATATAGGCGTTGAGGTCTTCGCGCTCGCCAGCGGCGGCCATGGACTCGGCGGCTTCCAGCAAGGCCGCGCGCTGTGGCGGCGTGGCCCGGCGGGCGGCGAGCGAGGCAATCAGGCGTTCCAGCACGCGTCGGGCCTCGACCAGGTCCAGATGCTCGGCCAGGCGGATTTCGCTGACGCTCAGGCCGCGACGCGGCTGCTGGACGATCAGACCGTTGGACACCAGGCGCATCAGCGCTTCACGGGTGGGCGTGCGGCCCAGGCCGGTGCGCGCGATCAGATCGGCTTCGACGATGGGTGCGCCAGGCTGC
>JACDQM010000076.1 GCA_015657635.1 Roseateles sp. | reverse complement strand
CAAGGCCTTCAAGGGTAAGACGCTGCCGCTGACCGGCAATCGTGCTGGATCCAAGCTGGACGGCGACTCGCGCGGCGGCGCCGCGCTGTCGGTGCGCCAGATCACCGGCGCACCGATCAAGTTCGCAGGCGTGTCCGAGAAGATCGACGGCCTGGAGGTGTTCGACGCCGATCGACATGCCGGCCGCGTGCTGGGCATGGGCGACATCGTGGCCCTGGTCGAGGAAGTCACCAAGGGCGTGGACATCGCTGCGGCCCAGAAACTGGCCGACAAGCTCAAGTCAGGCGATGGCTTCGACCTGAACGACTTTCTGGCACAGATCTCGCAGATGAAGAAGATGGGTGGCCTGTCCAGCCTGATGGACAAGCTGCCGACGCAGATGACTGCCAAAGCTGGCGCGGCCGATATGGACAAGGCCGAGCGCGACATGCGCCGCATGGAAGGCATCCTCAATGCCATGACGGCCAAGGAGCGTCGCAGCCCTGCGCTGCTGATGGACGGCAAGAGCAAAGCCAGCCGCAAGCGCCGCATCGCGGCCGGTGCCGGCGTGCAGATCCAGGACGTCAACCGCCTGCTCAATCAATTCGACCAGATGCAGGGCATGATGAAGAAGATGAAGGGCGGCGGCCTGATGAAGATGATGAAGAAGATGGGCGGCATGAAGGGCTTGGGCGGCATGATGCCCCCAGGGCTGAAGTGAGCCCCTCGCCCGCGGTAAGCGCGGGTGGTCCCCGGGGGGACGTAAAAACGGCCGGGATCGACCCGGCCATTCTTTCTCGGGCACCCGGCTTGGGGCGGCCCGGCGCTCGGGCGCAAAGCCCGGTGGCTATTCCAGCAGAGCCTGGGCAAACTCGCGTGCGTTGAAGGTCTGCAGGTCTTCGAGCTTCTCGCCCACGCCGATGAAGTAGACCGGAATGGCGCGCTCGCGCGCGATCGCCGCCAGCACGCCACCCTTGGCCGTGCCATCCAGCTTGGTGACGATCAGGCCGGTCAGACCCAGCGCATCGTCGAAAGACTTCACCTGGCTCAGCGCGTTCTGGCCGGTGTTGCCGTCCACCACCAGCAAGACCTCGTGCGGTGCGCCTTCCTGCGCCTTGCCGATGGTGCGCTTGATCTTCTTCAACTCCTCCATCAGGTGCAGCTGCGTCGGCAGACGCCCTGCGGTGTCGGCGATCACCACATCGCAGCCGCGCGCGCGGCCGGCCACCACGGCGTCGAAGGTCACGGCCGAGGGGTCGCCGCCCTCCTGGCTGACGATCTCGACCTGGGCGCGGTCGGCCCACACCGACAGCTGCTCGCGCGCTGCCGCGCGGAAGGTGTCGGCCGCCGCCAGCAGCACCTTCGCATTGGCATCGGCCAGATGGCGGGTCAGCTTTCCGATGCTGGTGGTCTTGCCAGCCCCATTGACGCCCACCACCATCATCACGGTCGGCTCGCCTCGCCCACCGAAAGCGATTTCTCCAGCGGCTTGAGCAACTCGCTCAAGGCCTCGACCAGCAGGCCGCGCACGGCTGCAGGCTCGGTCGCCTTGGCCTCCTTGACGCGCCGCTTCATATCCTCGAGCAGGAACTCGGTCGCCTTCACACCCGCATCGGCCATCAGCAGAGCGGCCTCGAGTTCCTCGTACAGCGCGTCGTCGATCTGCGTGCCGGTAAAGACCTGGGCGATGCTGGAGCCGGTCTTGCGCAGGCCTTGGCGCAGCTTGTCCAGCCAGGTCTGGCGTGGTGCAACGGCGGGCGCCGGCGGCTGCACCACCAATTCAGCCGGCACGCTGTCTGGCTGCCTGGACTCCGGCGCCGCGGCAGGCTGCAGCGTCGGCTCGATCGCCGGGGTCGGTGTCGCAGCAGCGCCGCCACCACCAAATTTTTTCTTGAAGAAGCTGAACATCAGGAGCCGTCTCTCAAAGCTGCGCGCTCCATTTTTCGGAGACATCGCGAAGGGTGCTTGCATTCTCTCCGAAATAGCCGCTAGAATAGAGGGCTTGAGGCGCTTTAGCTCAGCCGGTTAGAGCGACGGAATCATAATCCGCAGGTCCGGGGTTCGAATCCCTGAAGCGCCACCAAAACAAGATAGACGGCCCGAGCAACCCTCGGGCGTTTTGCATTGATCATCAACGCAGCCACTGGACAAATACCATGTATCGCTGTGCACCCGCCTCCGTTCTGCTCGCACTCGCGACCAGTGTTGCCTGCATCAGCCCTGCGCAGGCGCAGAGCCACCGCCCGTTCCCCGCCTACGCCTTGCGCGGCGAACTGGTCGTGCAGCAGGTGCCCGAGGTCAGGCTGAACGGTCAGCCCGCGCGACTCGCGCCCGGCTCGCGCCTGCGAAGCGACACCCACATGCTGCTGCAGCCTGCCAGCGTGGCGGGACAAAAGCTGATCGTCCATTACACCGTCGAGCCGACATCAGGCCTGCTCCAGGACATCTGGGTGCTCAACGCTGCGGAATTGGCCAACAAGCTTTGGCCTCGCTCAGCCCAGGAGGCGGCGACCATGGCTTTCGATCCCGCGACCCAGACCTGGACCAAGCGCTGAGTCGCCTGAGGCCAGACGGCCTCTGCCCTTCATCCGCGCCAACAGCGCGCATTGCACAGGACGCTGCCCGACCGGGGTGGCGACATGCCCCATGAAGAAAGTATTCATCAAGACCTTCGGCTGCCAGATGAACGAGTACGACTCGGACAAGATGGCCGATGTGCTGGGTGCCGCCCAGGGCTTCGAGAAGACCAACAACGTCGACGATGCCGACCTGATCCTGTTCAACACCTGCTCGGTGCGCGAGAAGGCGCAGGAAAAGGTGTTCTCCGACCTGGGACGCGTCAAGCATCTGAAGGAAAAGGGCGTGATGATTGGCGTCGGCGGCTGCGTGGCCAGCCAGGAAGGCGCTGCCATCATCGAGCGCGCGCCCTATGTGGATGTGGTGTTCGGTCCGCAGACTCTGCACCGCCTGCCGGCGATGCTGGATGCACGCCGCGAACAGCGCCGCCCGCAGGTCGACATCAGCTTCCCCGAGATCGAGAAATTCGACAATCTGCCGCCGGCCAAGGTGGAAGGCGCCAGTGCGTTTGTCTCGATCATGGAGGGATGCTCTAAATACTGCAGCTACTGCGTGGTGCCCTACACGCGTGGCGAAGAGATGTCACGCCCCTTCGACGACGTGCTGACCGAGATCGCCGGCCTGGCCGACCAGGGCGTCATGGAGATCAATCTGCTGGGCCAAAACGTCAATGCCTACCGCGGCAAGATGGGCGATACCAGCGAACACGCGGATCTGGCCCTGCTTCTCGAGTATGCGGCGGAGATTCCCGGCATCCAGCGCCTGCGTTTCACCACCAGCCACCCTAACGAATTCAGTCCGCGCCTGATCGAGGCCTATGGCCGGGTGCCGCAGCTGGTGAACCACCTGCACCTGCCGGTGCAGCATGGCAGCGACCGCATCCTGATGGCGATGAAGCGCGGCTACACCGCGCTGGAGTTCAAGAGCATCATCCGCAAGCTGCGTGCAATCCGCCCCGACATCCGCATTGCCAGCGACTTCATCGTCGGCTTCCCTGGCGAAACAGACGACGATCACGCCAAGCTGATGAAGCTCGTCGAAGACGTCGGCTTCGATGCTTCGTTCAGCTTCATCTTCAGTCCGCGCCCCGGCACACCGGCGGCTAATCTGGAAGACACGACGCCTTATGAGGCCAAGGTGAAGCGCCTGCAAGAGCTGCAGGCCGCAATCGAGGCCAACGCCGTCCGCATCAGCGAGACCATGGTCGGCACGACGCAGAAGATCCTGGTCACCGGCAATGCGCGCAAGGATCCGAGTGAGCTGATGGGTCGCACCGAATGCAACCGCATCGTCAACTTCAAGGGCCAACCGCGCCTGATGAACCAGCTGATCGATGTCACGATCACGCAGGCCTTCGCGCACTCGCTGCGCGCCGAAGTACCCGTTGGTGAGACGCTCAGCGCCTGAGGCTCAGCAGCCATTGCGGCAGGGCGATGGCCAGGATCATCAAGCCATAGCCTGCCACCTTGCCGTCACGCCCCAGCAGCAGCAGCGCCGCCATGATGCCCAGGCAGCCACCGATGCCGCCCCACAACGCGAGGCGACGCCACGACAGGTTCTTGAGCTCGCGCCGCCACAGTTGCTTGAGGCCAAAGGCCATCAGTGCCGCCGCGATCCAGGCCGGCGCCAGCAAGTTGGCGAAGTGCCACAAGGCGTCCAGAGGGCTCATTGATCGACCGGGTTGGGAAAAAGTGCGGGGCGGCGTCGGGCTGGCGCACACACATGCCCTTTATAAGTGCTGGCCAATTTTATAATCCGTCCATGTCGGTCTTCGCCCTAGGTCTGAACCACAACTCCGCGCCGCTGGACCTGCGTGGGCGTTTTGCCTTTTCCATGGAGCAACTGGCCCCCACCTTGCTGGGATTCCGCCAGCAGCTCCAGACCCGGCTGCCGCGCAAAGCTTCCGGCTTTCCGGAGGCCGCCATCCTGTCGACCTGCAACCGCACCGAGCTCTATGTCGCCGGCGAGCCGGCGCTGGTGCAGCCCGCCGTCGATTGGCTGGCCGAGGTTGGAGGGGTGGGCAGCAGCGCCCTGCTGGGTCACGCCTATGTGCTGGAGGGCAGCGCCGCAGCCCGCCACGCCTTCCGGGTCGCCAGCGGCCTGGACTCGATGGTGCTGGGCGAACCCCAGATCCTGGGACAGCTGAAACAGGCGGTCCAGCAGGCTGGCGAGGCCGGCACGTTGGGCACCACCTTGCATCAGCTGTTCCAGCGCAGCTTCTCGGTGGCCAAGGAAGTGCGCAGCTCCACCGAGATCGGCGCGCATTCGATCAGCATGGCCGCGGCCTCGGTGCGACTGGCCGCGCAGCTGTTCGAAGACCTTGCGCAGATCAAGGTGCTGTTCGTCGGCGCGGGCGAGATGATCGAGCTGGTCGCCACCCATTTCGCTGCCAAGACGCCCAAGCACATGGCGGTGGCCAACCGCACGCTGGAGCGCGGCGAGAAGCTGGCAGGACACCTGGGCGCCGAGGCGATCCGTCTGTCCGACCTGCCGCAGCGCCTGCATGAATTCGACGCGGTGATCTCCTGCACCGCCTCCAGCCTGCCCTTGATCGGGCTGGGTGCGGTGGAGCGCGCATTGAAGACGCGCCGCCACAAGCCCATGTTCATGGTCGATCTCGCTGTGCCACGCGATATCGAACCCGAGGTGGCGCAGCTCGACGATGTCTATCTCTACACCGTGGACGATCTCTTCAGCCTGGTGCAAAGCGCCGGCGAGAAGCGCCAGGCCGCCGTGCAGCAGGCCGAGGCCATCGTCGAAGCCGGCGTGCAGAGCTTTGTGCATTGGCTGGGTCAGCGCCACACCGTGCCCTTGATCCAGGCCCTGCATGGCCAAGCCGAAGACTGGCGCGCCCATGAGATCGCACGGGCACGCAAGCTGCTGGCACGGGGCGAGGACATCGACACAGTGATGGAGGCCCTGGCCAAGGGCCTGACCCAGAAGATGCTGCACGGCGCCCTGGCCGAGCTGCACGCGGCGGATGGCGATCAGCGCGTCCAGCTGGCGCAGACCGTGTCGCGCCTGTTCCTGCGCAACAGCCCCCGGGATCCGGCTGAGCATTAGCGGCAGCGCTGAAGCCCTGCCCTGCGGCAGCGTCATTCGCTCGCCGCCTCTTCAGCCCACCGGACCGCCCTCATGAAAGACTCGCTGCGCCAGCAATTCGAACGCCTGGGCCATCGCCTGGCCGAGCTGGACACCACCTTGGCCGACGGCTCCATCGCCGCCGACATGAAGCGTTATCGGGCGCTCACGAAGGAACAGGCCGAGGTCTCCGGCCTGGTCGAATGCTATCGGCGCTATCAGCAACGCGAAGCGGATCTGGCGGCCGCGCGCGAGATGCTGGCCGACCCCGAGATGGCCGAGATGGCGCGCGAGGAGATCACGTCAGCCGAAGGCGATCTGGCCCGACTGCACGAGGAGTTGCAGCTGGCGCTGATCCCCAAGGACCCGGACGACGAGCGCCCGGCCTTCCTGGAAATCCGTGCCGGCACTGGCGGCGACGAGTCAGCGCTGTTTGCTGGCGATCTGGCGCGCATGTACATGCGCTTCGCCGAGAGCCAGGGCTGGAAGACCGAAGTGCTCTCGGCCAACGAGTCGGATCTGGGCGGCTACAAGGAACTGGTGTTGCGCATGGACGGCGACAAGGTCTATGGCCGGCTCAAGTTCGAATCAGGAGGCCACCGCGTGCAGCGCGTGCCGGCAACTGAGAGCCAGGGGCGCATCCACACCAGCGCCTGCACCGTGGCCGTGATGCCCGAGCCCGACGAGGCCGAGGAGATCCAGCTCAATCCGGCAGAACTTCGCATCGACACCTTCCGCGCCAGTGCGCCGGCGGCCAGCACGTCAACAAGACCGATTCGGCCATCCGGATCACGCACCTGCCGACCGGCCTGGTGGCCGAATGCCAGGATGACCGCAGCCAGCACCGCAACAAGGCCAAGGCCATGGCCGTGCTGGCGGCGCGCCTGCGAGACAAGGATAAGAACGAGCGTGCTGCCAAGGAAGCTGCCCAGCGCAAGAGCCTGATCGGCAGCGGCGACCGCAGCGACCGCATCCGCACCTACAACTTCCCGCAAGGCCGCCTGACCGATCACCGCATCAATCTGACGCTCTACAAGCTCGGCGCCATCATGGACGGCGATCTGGGCGATGTGATCCAGGGCCTGCAAGCCGCACAGGCGGCCCAGGAACTGGCGAACCTGGAAGAAGGCCGCGGATGAGCCTCGCGCCCGCCACCGTCGGCGATGCAATGCGGCAGGCCCGGCAGGCTGGCGTCGATCGGCTGGACGCGCAACTGCTGCTGGGCGCCCTGCTGAACCAACCGCGCAGCTGGCTGATGATCCACGACGAGGCCGCGCTGACGCCCGAGCAGGCCCGGCAGTTCCAGGACTGGGTCGCCCGGCGCGCCCAGGATGTGCCGCTGGCCTATCTGCTGGGCCAGAAGGAGTTTCACGGCCTGCTGCTGCAAGTCAACGAGCACACGCTGGTGCCACGCCCCGATACCGAGACCCTGGTTGACTGGGCCCTGGAACTGCTGGCGGCGGCCGCGACAGCCCGGCCCGAAGTGATCGATCTGGGGACCGGCAGCGGCGCCATCGCATTGGCCATCAAGCATCGCCACCCGGCAGCGACTGTTGAGGCGCTGGACCTGAGCGCCGGCGCGCTGAAAGCGGCTCAGGCCAATGCGCAACGCCTGGGTCTGGACGTGCGCTTTCACCACGGCGACTGGTGGACCCCTCTGGCTGGGCGCCGTTTCGATCTGATCGTCAGCAACCCGCCCTATATCGCCGCGATGACCCGCATCTGGCCGCCTTGCGCCATGAGCCTTTGCAAGCCCTGACGCCAGGTGGTGACGGTTTGTCAGCGCTGCAACTTGATAGAGGGTGCGCCAGCCCATCTGCGGCCGGGCGGCTGGCTGCTGCTGGAGCATGGCTTCGACCAGTCCGACGCCGTCACTCAGGCGCTGCGCACAGCGGGTTTCGAAGCCGTCGAGTGCCGCCGCGATCTCGGCGCACAGCCACGCGTCAGCGGCGGCCGCTGGCCGGGCAGCGCATAAAGCCACAACTGGCCGTCGTTTCTCTTACACACGCTTGCGCAGCCGGCCGCTCTCAGGCGTAGCATCAATCGCTCCTCACTGCCTTTGTGCAGTTGCCCCGTCGCTGTTTCCGAGGAGCTTGCCATGGCCCATGCCGTCCGATTCCCGACCGCCGTTTTCCACAGCGTGGATCTGCAGCGATCTGCGCTGGCAAGCGCTGCACTGCTGCTGGCTCTGGCTCTGCCGGCACAGGCCCAGGGTCTGAAGCTCGGCGCCGATGCAGGTATTGATCTGCGCTGGCAAGCGCGCATCCAGCTCAGCAGCCTCGACAAGGCCTCAGGATCGCGGCTGGTTGGCGCGAATCTGCTGGGGGACTACTACCTCACTGGATCCTGGCTGGGCGCCAATACCCGCGGAGGCCTGAGGGCCACTGGCGGGCTGATGCTCGGAGCCCCTTCGCTGCTGCAAAACAGCGGCGGGCTGGCGCTGGGCAGCAGCTCTCTCGCACGGCAGCAAGCTGTGGCGGTCGGGCAGCGTCAACTCAGTGCTGCAAGTCCCATCCACGAGCATGAAACCAACCTGAGTGCGCCCTACCTTGGCATCGGCTACACCGGCCAATCGCTGCGCGGCGGCTGGGGTTTCAGTGCCGATCTCGGTGTGATGCGCCTGGGCCGCAGCGCGGGCGCGCAGCCCAGCCTGGAAGAAACGCTGATGGATCTGCGTCTGCGGCCAGTGCTGCACTTCGGCCTGAGCTACAGCTACTAAACCCCACATTCTCGCCAGCATCCCTCTGTCACGGATAATCGCCACCAAGCCGCCAAAAGGCCGGCGCCGCATCCACTACCTCAGGCGATTTGATATGAATGAAGTCCAGCAGCGCATCGATGACTTGGTCAAGGGCAACCGCGTCATGCTGTTCATGAAGGGCACCGCGCAGTTCCCGATGTGCGGCTTCTCGGGCCGCGCGATCCAGATCCTCAAGGCCTGTGGAGCCACCGAGCTGAAGACCTTCAATGTGCTGGAGGACGAAGCCGTGCGCCAAGGCATCAAGGACTACGCCAACTGGCCCACCATCCCCCAGCTCTACGTCAAGGGCGAGTTCGTCGGTGGCTCGGACATCATGATGGAGATGTACGAGTCCGGCGAACTGCAACAGCTGCTGAGCCAGTAAGCCAGCCATGACGCAGCCTGTTCGGCTGGTCGTCGGCGTCACCGGTGCCACAGGCGCAGCCTACAGCCTGCGGCTGCTGCGTCGCGCACGCGAGCTCGGGCTGGAAACCCACCTCATCGTCACACCGGCTGGCGTGCTCAACGTCCACCATGAACTCGGACTGGACCGCCACGCGCTGGAGCGCGAAGCCAGCTTCGCCTACGCGCCAGCGGATGTCGGCGCCTGCGTGGCGAGCGGTAGCTTCGCGACCGCGGCCATGATCGTGGCGCCCTGCTCGATGAAAAGCCTGGCGGCCGTCGCCCATGGTTTTGGCGACAACCTGCTGACGCGTGCCGCCGACGTTACGTTGAAAGAGCGCCGCCGCCTGGTGCTGATGGTGCGCGAGACGCCGTTCAACCTGGCGCATCTGCGCAATATGACGGCAGCCACCGAGATGGGCGCCATCGTGTTCCCGCCGCTGCCGGCCTTCTATCACCACCCGAAGAGCATTGACGAGATCGTCAACGAGAGCGCCGAGCGGGCGCTGGAGCTGGCGGGCGTGAAGGGCGCCGAGCCCAAGGCCTGGACCGGCCTGCGCACCCAGAGCTGAGCACGCTGTTCACGTCTTTGACGACTCAGCTTTCGCCTGGCATCAACCATTTCCTGCGGTTGGCAAAGACCGCGTTCGGATACTCGGCCCGGCCGCGGCTGCCGTTGTAGCGGCCCAGCGCCAGGAACATATCGCCCCGCTCCCGGTCCAGGTAATGGCGCAGGATCACGCATCCGAAGCGAAGATTGGTCTGCATATGGAACAGGCGCGAAGCCTGTCCATCGCCGATCAGGCGCGCCCAGAAGGGCATCACCTGCATATAGCCGCGTGCGCCGGCGCTGCTGATCGCGTATTTCCTGAAGCCGCTTTCCACCTGCACCAAGCCCAGCACCAGGCTGGGCTCGAGGCCAGCGCGTTTGCTCTCGTACCAGAGCGTCTCGAGAAACTCGATGCGCGTCATCGCCTCGCTCTTGCGGGACTTCAGGCGCTCGCTCATCGCGCCCAGCCAGCGCAGATAGCTCAGCCGCTCGTCCGTGGTATCGAAGCGCGGCTTGGGTGGCGCACTGTTCGCCACCGCAGCACTCAGGGCCGAGCGCACGGCATCGGCCAGAGGCTCCTCGACCTGTGTACCGGCTGCGGCTGGAAACGCGGGGCAAGCAGCAAGCGCCCCCAGCAGCAGATCACGCCGACGCAGCAGTCCGCTCAAAGCCCGAGCTTCGCCTTCAGATGGGCCAGCAAGTCCGTGAGTGCCAGCTTGGTGGCTTCGGCATCGCGGCGCCCCTGGTACTCGACCTGGCCCTCCTTCAGGCCACGATCGGACAGCACCACGCGGTGCGGCACGCCGACCAGTTCCCAGTCAGCGAACATCGCGCCGGGACGCTCGCCGCGGTCGTCCAGCAGCACATCAACGCCCAGCGCGCTCAACTCGTCGTGCAGCTTGAGCGCCGCCGCCTTGACCTCTTCACTGCGGTCCATGCCGATCGGGCAGATCACCAGCGTGAACGGTGCGATCGAAGCCGGCCAGATGATGCCGCGCTCGTCGTGGTTCTGCTCGATCGCCGCGCCCAGGATGCGAGTCACGCCAATACCGTAGCAGCCCATCACCATCAGCTGCGGCTTGCCGGTTTCGTCCAGGTAGCTGGCATTCATGTCCTTGGAGTACTTGGTCCCCAGCAGGAAGACATGGCCCACCTCGATGCCGCGCTGAATGTCGAGCACGCCCTTGCCATCCGGTGAGGGATCGCCGGACACGACATTGCGGATGTCGGCCACCAGATCAGGCTCGGGCAGGTCACGGCCCCAGTTGGCGCCGGTGTAGTGGAAGTCCGCCTCGTTGGCGCCGCAGACGAAGTCCGCCATGTTTGCCACGGTGCGATCGGCGACGACCTTCACCGGCTTCTTCAAACCGATCGGACCCAGGTAACCCGGCTTGCAGCCGAAGTGATCCTCGATCTCAGCCACGGTGGCGAAGCGGAAGCCGCCCTTCAGGCCTTCGATCTTGCCGGCCTTGACCTCGTTGAGATCGTGATCACCGCGCACGAGCAGCAGCCAGACGGTGGACTTGACGACCTCGCCCTTGTCGTCGAGCTCGTCGCTGGCCAGCACCAGGGACTTGACGGTCTGCGTCAGCGGCAGGCCGAGCAACTGCGCCACATCAGCGCAGGTGCTCTTGCCGGGCGTGGGCGTCTTGTCCAGCGACTGCGACGCCGCCGCACGGCTGGACTGCAGCGGCAGGGCTTCGGCCAACTCGATATTGGCGGCATAGTCGCTGTTGGGGCAGTAGACGATGGCATCTTCGCCCGTCTCGGCGATCACCTGGAACTCGTGCGAAGCCTCGCCGCCAATCGCGCCGGTATCAGCCGCAACCGCGCGGTACTCAAGGCCAAAGCGGTCGAAGATGCGCTGGTAGGCATCGAACATGGCCTGATAGCTGCGCTTGGCTGCGTCGACATCACGGTCGAAGGAATAGGCATCCTTCATCGTGAACTCGCGCCCGCGCATCACACCAAAACGTGGCCGGCGCTCGTCGCGGAACTTGGTCTGGATGTGATAGAAATTCTTTGGCAGCTGCTTGTAGGAGCGCAGCTCCTGGCGGGCGATGTCGGTCACCACTTCTTCCGAGGTCGGCTGGATGATGAAGTCGCGATCATGGCGATCTTTCACTCGCAGCAACTCAGGGCCCATCTTGTCGAAGCGCCCGGTCTCCTGCCACAGCTCGGCCGGCTGCACGACAGGCATCAGCAGCTCGACGGCACCGGCGCGGTTCATCTCCTCGCGGATGATGCCCTCCACCTTGCGGATCACGCGCAGGCCCATGGGCATGTAGTTATAGATGCCGGCGCCCAGGCGCTTGATCATGCCGGCACGCATCATCAGCTTGTGGCTGACCACTTCGGCGTCGGCGGGGGCTTCTTTCAGCGTCGAGATAAAAAACTGGGTGGCTTTCATGCGGGACAGGGCATAGGTGCGCCAAACGCCACGAGGTCGCGGGCCTGGCTGAGGTGCTGAGGGTTAGCGAGGGTGCCGCCCGACGCGCCCCAATGCAATAATCAATCCAACTATAGATTCGAGGTTGATTATGCTCGACCGTGAAGGCTTCCGGCCCAACGTCGGCATCATCCTGCTCAACCACAGGAACGAGGTGTTCTGGGGCAAACGCATCCGCACCCATTCCTGGCAGTTCCCGCAAGGGGGCATCAGCATGGCGAGACGCCCGAGCAGGCGATGTTTCGTGAGCTCCACGAAGAGGTGGGGCTGCACGCCGAACATGTGCGCATCATTGCCCGAACCCGGGACTGGTTGCGCTACGAAGTTCCGGACCATTTCATCCGCCGCGACGCGCGTGGGCATTACCGTGGCCAGAAACAGATCTGGTTCCTGCTGCAGTTGATGGGGCGCGACTGCGATATGAATCTGCGTGCCACCGACCATCCCGAGTTCGATGCCTGGCGCTGGAACGATTACTGGGTGCCTTTGGAATCGGTGATCGAGTTCAAGCGCGGCGTCTACCAGATGGCGCTGACGGAACTGGCGCGCTACATGCCACGACTGAACCAGCACAACCGCTATCTGCGTGCCGGCATGCGTCCACAGCACCGCGACAACGGCCGCGTGAACAGCAGCGAGGCGGGTGAAGCACAAGCGCCGCCGGCTGCGACCGACGAGCAGGGCCAGGGCGCAGACTGAGGCCCGGGCGTCAGGCGCTTCGGCACCCGACGCCTGACCACCAGTCTGCTCAGGCGAGGACGAGGTTGTCCCGGTGGATCAGCTCAGGTTCGGCGGCATAGCCCAGCACACGCTCGAAGTCCGTCGATGCCTTGCGCGCGATCAGGCGGGCCTCGGCACTCGAGTAGTTGGTCAGCCCGCGCGCCAGTTCGCGGCCATCGGCTGAGCGCACCGCGATCACGTCCCCACGGCGGAACTCGCCTTGCACCTCATGCACGCCAATCGGCAGCAGGCTCTTGCCCTCGTCAAGCAGCTTGGCGGCAGCGCCGGCGTCCACCACCACCGCGCCTCGCAGTTGCAGATGATCTGCCATCCACTGCTTGCGCGCCGCCAACTTGGGCGTACTGGCCAGCAGTGCCGTGCCAATCGCCTCACCTGAGGCCAGGCGAAGCAAGACGTCGGGCTCGCGCCCCCAGGCGATGATGGTCGAGGCCCCGGAACCGGCCGCGCGCTTGGCAGCCAGGATCTTGGTCAGCATGCCACCCCTCCCCAGCGACGAGCCGGCACCTCCAGCCATCGCCTCGAGTTCAGGCGCGCCGGCGGTGGCAGAGTCAATGAAGCGAGCACCCGGATCACGTCGCGGATCGGCGGAATACAGGCCGCGCTGATCGGTCAGGATTACCAAGGCATCCGCCTCGACCAGGTTCGCCACCAGCGCACCCAGCGTGTCGTTGTCGCCGAACTTGATCTCGTCGTTGACCACCGTGTCGTTCTCGTTGATCACCGGCAGCACACCGTGCTGCAGCAAGGTCAACAAGGTGGAACGGGCATTCAGGTAGCGCTCGCGATCGGCCAGATCGGCATGCGTCAGCAGCACTTGCGCGCTGCCCATGCCATGCTCGCGCAGCTTGGTCTCGTACATCTGGGCCAAGCCCATCTGCCCAACCGCCGCCGCCGCCTGCAGTTCATGGATTTCCTTGGGGCGAGTCGCCCACCCCAAACGCTTCATGCCCTCGGCAATCGCGCCGCTGGAAACCATCACGACCTGGCGGCCGTCTGCCGCCAAGACGGCGAGTTGGCGGCACCAGTTGCCGATGGCTTCGGCATCCACGCCGCGGCCTTCATTGGTGACCAGACTGGAACCGACCTTGACGACGATGCGGCGCGCTTCCTTCAAGACTTGAACGCTCATGCCCGCCCCTGCTCCTGGTCCTCCCGAACCGGATCAAAGCGAATGTCAGGCTCGACATGCTGGCGCTGCTCGGCCGAGACGTGCTCATAGATGGCCTGGATCAGCGGCTGGCAACCCTCGCGCGTGAGCGCCGAAATCTCGAAGACCGGACCCTTCCACTTGTAGCGCTTGATGAAGTCCTTGACGCGAGTCGCGCGTTCTTCAGCTGGCACCATATCCAGCTTGTTCAGCACCAGCCAACGCGGCTTGTCGTGCAGGCTCTGGTCGTACTTCTTCAGCTCCTTGACGATGGCCTTGGCCTCCGCCACCGGGTCGACTTCGGGGTCAAACGGCGCCAAGTCGACGACGTGCAACAGCAGTCGCGTGCGCTGCAGATGGCGCAGAAACTGGTGGCCCAGGCCGGCACCCTCTGCAGCGCCTTCGATCAAGCCGGGAATATCGGCGATCACGAAGCTCTTCTCCGGCGCGACGCGCACCACACCCAGATTCGGATAGAGCGTCGTGAATGGGTAGTCGGCAATCTTTGGGCGTGCATTGGACACCGCCGAGATCAAGGTCGACTTGCCCGCATTCGGCTGCCCAAGCAGGCCGACATCGGCCAGCACGCGCAATTCCAGCTTCAGCTTCTTGGCCTCACCGGGCCAGCCCGGCGTCTTCTGCCGCGGCGCCCGGTTGGTGCTGGTCTTGAAGTGCAAGTTGCCAAACCCGCCGTCACCGCCCTTGGCGAGCAGCACCTTCTCGCCTGGTTCCAGCAGTTCAGCGATCACGGTGTCGGTCTCGAGATCACGCACGATGGTGCCGACCGGCATACGCAGAATGATGTCGTCCGCAGCCGCGCCGTATTGGTCGGAGCCACGGCCCGCCTCGCCGTTGCGAGCCTCATGCCGGCGCGCATAGCGGTAGTCGATCAGCGTGTTCAGATTCAGATCGCCGACCGCAAAGACGCTTCCGCCGCGCCCCCCGTCACCACCATCCGGGCCGCCGAATGGGATGAACTTCTCGCGCCTGAAGCTCGCACAGCCGGCACCACCATTGCCGGCCACGATATCGATGGTGGCTTCATCTACGAACTTCATAAGCTGCTCTGCGGGTGCGCCTCGGTGGGCGATGGTAATTCACAAGGTCGGAAGCATCCGAGCCTTTGCAGCCGAGAAAAAGCAAAAGCCCCGGCAGGCCGGGGCTTCCTGTCTCGCCAAGCGGTCGGCTGCTGCCCTCCGCCAGCGATCAATGCGTCAGTGAGTGACGATCAAACCGGCGTGACAAAAACCGTCTGGCGGCTCTTTTCGCCCTTGATGGCGAAGGACACCGTGCCGTCCACCAGCGCGAACAAGGTGTGATCCTTGCCCATGCCAACGTTAGTACCAGCATGGAAGCGGGTGCCGCGCTGACGCACGATGATGGAACCAGCGGAGATGGTCTGGCCGCCAAAGGCCTTCACACCCAGCATCTTCGGTTTGGAGTCGCGGCCGTTCCGTGTGGAACCGCCGCCTTTTTTCTGTGCCATGGATTAACTCCTTGAACTGTTGGCGAAAGCAGGGATCAGCCGTTGACCGCGCTGATTTCCAGCTCGGTGTAGGTCTGGCGATGGCCCTGACTCTTCTTGTAGTGCTTGCGACGACGCAGCTTTGAAAATGCGCACCTTGTCGTGCTTGCCCTGTGCCACAACAGTGGCTTTGACGCTAGCGCCAGCAACCAAGGGAGTGCCAACCTTCAGTTCAGCGCCGTTTCCGACGGCCAGAACCTGGTCGATCACAATCTCTTGGCCAACATCCGCAGCAATCTGTTCT
>JACDQM010000075.1 GCA_015657635.1 Roseateles sp. | reverse complement strand
TATCAAGGCTTCCCCCAGGTGGTCAATGCCATCCTGCCGGCCAGGTGCAGGCGGGCTTCATGGTGCCGGCCATCGCGATGGCCAGGTGCGCGCGGGCAAGCTCAAGGCCTTGGGCGTGACCAGCCTTGGGCGTGTTGGCGCGCTGCCCGAGTTCGCACCGCTGGCCGAGCAGGGCTATGCGGGCTTTGAGGCGATCTCCTGGCAGGCCATGCTGGCGCCGGCCGGTACGCCGCCGGCCATCATCCAGCGCTTGTCGACCGAGCTGGTGCGCATCATCCGCAGCGACGAGGTGCGCGGCAAGATGCTGAACCAGTACTTCAGCGCGGCGGCCACCACCCCGGATGCACTGGCTGCGTTGATGCAGAGCGAGTCCAGGCGCTGGGGCCAGATGATCAAGGCTGCCGGCGTCCAGCCCGAGTGAGGTCTGCGCTCAGGCGCTGCCCTCGTAGCCGTTCTGGCGCCAGGCCTCGAACACGCTGACGGCCACCGCATTGCTGAGGTTGAGGCTGCGCTGATCGGGGCGCATCGGCAGGCGCACGCGCTGCGCGGTGGGAAAGCTGTCGCGCAGGGCTGGTGGCAAGCCGGCCGTCTCGCTGCCGAAGACCAGCCAATCGCCCGGCTGCCACTGCACCTGCGCGAAGGGCTGGCTGCCCCGGGTGGTGAAGGCGAACATGCGGCGGGTGTCTGGTCTTGCATCCTCCAGAAAGCGCTGCCAGTCGGCATGCCGCTGCAGGGGCGCGTACTCGTGATAGTCGAGGCCGGCGCGCTGCAGCAGGCGGTCTTCCATCGAGAAGCCCAACGGCTCGATCAGGTGCAGGCTGCAGCCGGTATTGGCCGCCAGGCGGATCACATTGCCGGTGTTCGGCGGAATTTCCGGATGGACAAGAACGATATTGAACATGGCATCAGTGTCGTGGCTCGGGCGTGCGCGCCAGCACCCAGGCCTGCACACTGGACGCTCCGGCCTGCCGCAGGCTGCGGGCCAGTTCATGCAGCGTGGCGCCGGTCGTCATCACATCGTCCAGCAGTGCGACATGGGCGCCGCGCAAAGCCGGTACCCGAAGCGGATCGATGGCGAAGGCATGGCGCACATTGGCCGCGCGCTCCTCGGTGGGCAGTGCAATCTGGTGGCGGGTGTCGCGCACGCGCAGCAGCATATCCGGCGCGCAGCGCAGTTGGCGGCGTCTGGCCAGATCGCGTGTCAGTTCCCAGCTCTGGTTGTAGCCGCGCTCCCGCAGGCGCTGCGCAGACAGCGGGACGGGCAGCAGCCAATCCGGTGCGGGCAGCGTCTGCGCGGCGTCGAGCGCTTGGTCCAGGCGCTCAAGCAAGGCACGGCGCAAGTCCAGTGCCTGGTGGAACTTGAAGCGCTGTATCAGCAGGTCCCAGGGGTAGGCGTAGTCCAGTGCGGCGATGCAGTGATCCAGCGGCGGCGGCTTGACCAGGCAGGCGCCGCATTGCTCGGCGTGCACTGTTGGCGCGGTGTGGGTGGGGAGCTGAATGGCGCAGGTCCGGCAGCGCGGGGCGCTATGGGTCCAGCGCGCCAGGCAGTCCGGGCAGACGTCGGCTTGGGTCCAACTTCGACAGATCGCGCATTGGCCAGGGCAATGGCTCAACAGGCGCTCGACCACGTGGGCATCGAAGGGGCGAGCGGTCGCGCATCCATGAGCTCAATATACTGCCGCCCCATGTCAGAGTCTGAATCCGTCGCGGCCCAGCGCCCTGCCTTGCTGCAGGTGGATGCCGTTGCGCTGAAGCGCCAGCTGCGCCGTCTGGCCGCGCAGGCGGAACCCCCATGGCTGCACAGCGAGGTGTCGCGCCGCATGGCCGAGCGGCTGAGCCTGATCAAGCTGCAGCCGCGCAAGGTGCTGCAGTGGTCGGCCTTTCTGGGCGCCAGCAGCGCAGACCTGAGCCGGGCCTATCCGCAGGCCGCATTCCTGCGGGTTGAGCCGATCGAGGCTTTGCGCAGTCGCAGCATGGCGGAGCTGAACGCGTCGCGCAGCTGGCTCGATAGCTTGCGCGGCCGCGAGACGACACCCGTGCTCTTGCCTCAGCAAGTGGGTGACGGGGATGCCGAGCTGCTCTGGGCCAATATGTACCTGCACCTGAGCCCGGACCCGCAAGCCTTGCTGCGGCTGTGGCAGCGCGCCTTGGCGGTCGATGGCTTTGTGATGTTTTCCTGTCTGGGGCCAGACAGCCTGCGCGAGCTGCGCAGTCTGTACAGCGCTTTGGGCTGGCAATCGGCCGGCCCCGAGTGGATCGACATGCATGACATCGGCGACATGCTGGTGGAGGCGGGCTTCGCAGATCCGGTGATGGACCAGGAGCGCATCGGTCTGACCTGGCGTGAGGCCGAACGCATGCTGGACGACTTGCGTGCCTTGGGCGGCAATCTGTCACCGCAGCGTTTCGGAGGCTGCCGCACCAAGGCTTGGCGCGCCGGCCTTTTGCGCCAACTGGAAGCGCTGCGTGGTCCGGACGGATTGCTTCGGCTGACGCTTGAGCTGGTCTATGGGCACGCCTTCAAGCCTCAGCCGCGTGCAGTGCTTGCGGCGGAGACGCGCATTCCTCTGGACGACATGCGAGCGCTGATGCGCAAGCCCGGCGGCTCGCGCTAGCGCAACAGCAGGGCGCACCGACGCACAAAGACGACAAAAGCTCTATAAGCCTAGGCTAAACTACGCGGTCAATCGGTGCTCTGGTTGGACGCTCAGGCGGTGCAAGCTTAGAGCCAGTGCGGGTTTACGAGCTTGCGCAAAATCAATCACTGCCGGTTGGACTAAAAGAAATCGTTGGAGCCAACGGCCCGCGTCGCCAGGGCGTGCTGCACAGAGTGCAACAACGCCAGGTGTTCGAAAGCATGCGAGGGGTTTTGTGCCAGAGAGCGGTGAGCTCTGGCATGCAGCCCATGGGTTGAATTTGAAACTGAAGTGACGACCATGATGATGATGAACGCACGAGTGCATCAGCTGGGGCGCGGGATCAGCCGGATGGCGATGACCCTGGGTGCCGCACTGGCGACCCAGGCGGCCCTGGCGGTGAATGACCTGCCGGGCGGTCCAGCAGTCAACCAGATCAATCTGCATCCGCCGGTCACGAAGATTGCTGCCGACCAGATGTGGCTGCACAACTTCATGCTCATCATCTGCCTGGCCATCTTTGTGGCGGTGTTCGGCGTGATGTTCTATTCGATCATCAAGCACCGCAAGTCCAAGGGCGCAGTGCCAGCGACCTTCCATGAGAGCGTCAAGGTCGAAATCGCCTGGACCATCGTCCCTTTCATCATCGTCATCCTGATGGCCCTGCCGGCCACCAAGGTGGTGGTCGCGATGAAGGACACGACCAACGCTGACCTGACCATCAAGGCCACGGGCTACCAGTGGAAGTGGGGCTATGACTACCTGAAGGGCGAGGGCGAGGGCATCGGCTTCCTGGCAACGCTTGACCCTTCGCACCGCGAAGCGTCCGACTCCGGCAAGCCCGCGCCGGTCGACGACTACCTGCTCAAGGTGGATAACCCGCTGGTGGTGCCCGTCGGCAAGAAGGTGCGCATCATCACCACGGCCAATGACGTGATCCACGCCTGGATGGTGCCGGCTTTCGGCGTCAAGCAGGATGCGATCCCCGGTTTCGTGCGCGACACCTGGTTCAAGGCTGAAAAGGAAGGCGACTTCTACGGCCAGTGCGCTGAGCTGTGCGGCAAGGAGCACGCCTACATGCCCATCCACGTCAAGGTGGTGAGTGCCGAGGCCTACACCGCCTGGGTCGCTGGCGAGAAGAAGAAGATGGCTGCCAAGGCCGACGATCCGAGCAAGGTCTGGGAACTGGCTGCGCTGGTGGCTCGTGGCGAGAAGGTCTACAACGCCAATTGCGCGGCCTGCCACAAGGCAGATGGCACTGGTGCTGGCCCGATCAAGCGCCTTGACGCTTCGCCCCTGGTGCTGGATACCGACCATGGCAAGCAGATCGCCGTGATGCTCAACGGTGCGGGCAATGGCGCAATGCCGGCCTGGAAGCAGCTCAGCGACACCGAGATTGCCGCCGTGATCACCTACACGAAGAACAGCTGGACCAACAAGACGGGCCAGATCGTGCAGCCTTCGGAAATCGTGGCCGCGCGCAAGTAAGCGATCGAACGTCTAAAGAGGAACCAAGATGAGTGCAGTGCTCGACCAACACGGTCATGACGTTCATGGCCATGCGCACGACCACGACCACCACGCCCCGACGGGCTGGCGGCGCTGGGTCTATGCCACCAACCACAAGGACATCGGTACGCTGTACCTGCTGTTCTCGTTCACGATGCTGATGATCGGCGGCCTGCTGGCGCTGGGCATCCGTGCCGAGCTGTTCCAGCCCGGCCTGCAGTTCGTGAACCCGGAGCTGTTCAATCAGCTCACCACGATGCACGGTCTGATCATGGTGTTCGGCGCCATCATGCCGGCCTTCGTGGGCTTCGCTAACTGGATGATTCCGCTGCAGATCGGCGCATCCGACATGGCCTTCGCGCGCATGAACAACTTCAGCTTCTGGCTGATGATTCCTGCCGCCATCATGCTGGTCGCTTCGTTCTTCATGCCTGGCGGCGCTCCCGCTGCAGGCTGGACGCTGTACGCGCCGCTGACGCTGCAGATGGGTCCCTCGATGGATGCCGGCATCTTCGCGATGCACATCCTGGGCGCATCGTCCATCATGGGTTCGATCAACATCATCGTCACCATCCTGAACATGCGCGCTCCGGGCATGACGCTGATGAAGATGCCGATGTTTGCCTGGACTTGGCTCATCACGGCCTATCTGCTGATCGCAGTGATGCCGGTGCTGGCAGGCGCCATCACGATGACGCTGACCGATCGTCACTTCGGCACCAGCTTCTTCAACCCGGCTGGCGGCGGTGACCCGATCATGTACCAGCACATCTTCTGGTTCTTCGGTCACCCCGAGGTCTACATCATGATCTTGCCGGCCTTCGGCATCGTGAGCCAGATCGTGCCGGCCTTTGCGCGCAAGAAGCTGTTCGGCTATGCCTCCATGGTGTATGCGACGGCCTCCATCGCCATCCTGTCCTTCATCGTGTGGGCCCACCACATGTTCGCCACCGGCATGCCGGTGACGGGCCAGCTGTTCTTCATGTACGCCACCATGCTGATCGCGGTGCCGACCGGCGTGAAGATCTTCAACTGGCTGGCCACGATGTGGCGCGGTTCGATGACCTTCGAGGTCCCGATGCTGTGGGCTGTGGGCTTCATCTTCGTGTTCACGATGGGTGGCTTCACCGGCCTGATCCTGGCGATGGCGCCGATCGACATCCAGGTGCAGGACACCTATTACGTCGTCGCCCACTTCCATTACGTGCTGGTGGCTGGTTCCTTGTTTGCGCTGTTCGCTGGCGTTTACTACTGGGCGCCGAAGTGGACGGGCGTGATGTTCAACGAATGGCGCGGCAAGTTCCACTTCTGGGGCTCGCTGATCACCTTCAACATCACCTTCTTCCCGATGCACTTCCTGGGCCTGGCCGGCATGCCGCGACGCTATGCCGACTACCCGATGCAGTTCGCTGACATGAATGCGATTGCTTCGATCGGCGCCTTCGGTTTCGGTTTCATGCAGGTCTATTTCTTCCTGTTCGTGGTCGTGCCGATGATGCGTGGCAAGGGCGAGCCGGCTCCCCAGAAGCCCTGGGAAGCTGCTGAGGGTCTGGAATGGGAAGTGCCGTCGCCGGCTCCTTTCCACACCTTCGAGAATCCGCCCAAGCTGGATGCCACCGCCACCAAGGTGATTGGTTGAAGACCATGGTCATGACGCCTGACCAACGCAAGAGCAATCGTCGCCTCGCCCTGGTGCTGGCTTCAGTGGCTGCCGTGTTTGCCATCGGCTTCGTGGCCAAGATCGCCCTGCTCGGCGCCTGAGTGATCGAGTCAAGATGAGTCAGCGCTGGAACCTCGGCTCGGCATTGCGCAGGGACAACCTGCAGATGCTGGGCAAACTCGGCGTCATCGTGGCGCTGATGTTCGGCTTCGCCTACTCGCTGGTGCCGCTGTACAACGCCATCTGCACCGCGCTCGGCATCAACGTCTTGTCGATGTCCGAGCGCCAGCATGTGGTGCGCGCGGAGGACGTGCGCAACACGCAGGTCGACTACAGCCGCAAGATCACCATCGAGTTCGATGCCAACTCGCGGGGGCCCTGGGAGTTCAAGCCCGCCGTGAACCATATCGAGGTTCACCCCGGTGAGCTCGCCACGGTGATGTACGAGTTCCGCAATGTGCAGCCCCGCGTGATGGCGGCTCAGGCGATTCCGAGCTATGCGCCCAAGCAAGCGACGGCGCATTTCAACAAGCTGGAATGCTTCTGCTTCAACGAGTACACGCTTCAGCCTGGTGAGCAGAAGACCTGGCCTGTGGTGTTTGTGGTCGACCCGAAGCTGCCCAAAGATGTGAAGACGATTACTTTGTCCTACACCTTCTTCGAGGTGGCGGGCAAGGGTCAGAAGCAGGCCTTGGCACCTTTGGAGCCCAAGCTCTGATGATGATGAAGCCGGGGCAAGACTTGAAGGACGCAGCGGCTCGCCCGCTGTCGTTTGTGCAGACGATCAAGGCGATCGGCTGGGCATTTTTTGGCGTTCGCCGTGGCGCCGACTATGACAAAGATGTGGCCAAGCTGAATCCGGTGCATGTGATCATCGCCGGTCTCATCGGGGCTCTGGTTTTCGTGCTGGTGCTGGTGCTTCTGGTCAATTGGGTGATCAAGAGCAATGTGGCCGGTGCGGCGTGACGATTCAGCAGGACTGAAGATTTAAGTTCGAGGAGAAAAAAGATGTCGGCAGCGACTCCACATGGGGCAACCCCGTACTACTTCGTTCCCGGTCCCTCGCGGCATCCGGTGATGGCCGCAATCGGCCTGTTCTTCGTCATCCTGGGCGCAGGGCAGTGGATCAATGGCCATCAGTGGGGCTCTTACTCGCTGGCCTTCGGCCTGCTGTGGTGGGCCATCGTCCTCAAGCAGTGGTTCGCGGATGCGATTCGCGAAAGCGAGACCGGTCAGTACAGCGATCGCATCGACCTGTCCTTCCGCTGGAGCATGGGCTGGTTCATCTTCTCCGAGGTGATGTTCTTCGCCGCGTTCTTCGGCGCACTGTACTGGGCACGCGTGCATTCGGTGCCGATGCTGGGCAATGCCGAGCATGCGCTGCTGTGGCCTGACTTCAAGGCGCTGTGGCCCAGCATCGTTGCTGGCGCAACGGCTGCACCGGCTGGCACGGTGGAAGCCTTCTCGACCATCGGCCCCTGGCCGCTGCCGACCATCAACACGGCCCTGCTGCTGACGTCGGGCGTCACGCTGACCATCGCTCACCATGCGCTGATCGCCGGCAATCGCAGCAAGACGATTGCCTTCATGTGGCTGACCGTGTTGCTCGGCGTGGTGTTCCTGATCGTGCAGGGTTACGAGTACATGCATGCGTACCGCGACCTGAACCTGAAGCTCAGCTCCGGCATCTTCGGCTCGACCTTCTTCATGCTGACCGGCTTCCACGGATTTCACGTGTTCGTCGGCATGCTGATGCTGTTGTTCATCACGCTGCGTCTGCAGAAGGGCCACTTCACCAAGGACCGCCACTTCGGCTTTGAAGGTGCAGCCTGGTACTGGCACTTCGTCGACGTTGTCTGGCTGGGCCTCTACGTCGTCGTGTACTGGATGTAAATCATCCCTCCGAAAGCAAAAGCGCCGCGTCAAGCGGCGCTTTTTCATTTCGAAAGGAGGGAGCTTCAACGGCCCACGGGCACACCGGTCGGCTGGATCCAGCCCATGTAGTAACTCAGCAGGATGAACAGGAACAGGGCCACCGAGATGGCGACTCGCACAGCAAGTGCACGCGCCATATTGGGCCCGCGCTTGCTGCTGCCACTGCCATTCTTGAGCATGTACATACCGGCCGCAGCGAGGGCAACGAGGATGCCGATAAGGGCGAGCAGGAGAATGATCTTCATGGGCACCGATTATTCCACCCGAGGTGCGCAATGAGTGCGTCTGTGCGCCGATGGCTGTTGGTGTTTGCGGCCTTGCTCGGGATGGCGCTGACGGCGCGCCTGGGTTGGTGGCAACTCGAGCGGGCCACGCAGAAGCTGGCGATGCAGCAGGCGGTCGATGAGCGCTCCCGCTTGCCCGCCCTAGGCAACGGCGAACTTGCCGCTTCAGATGCATCCATGGAGGTCCAGCTGAATCGCGTCGCGGAACTGAGGGGCCGGTGGCTGAGCGAGCACACGGTGTTCCTCGAAAACCGGCCCATGGCCGGACGCGTGGGCTTCGTGGTGGTCACGCCTCTGCTGCTGGAAGGGCGTGAGGAAGCGGTGCTGGTCCAGCGCGGCTGGACGCCGCGTCACTTCGCTGACCGCATCCAGCTTCCAAAGTTGCAGGACCCGGCCGATGTGGTGCAACTGCGTGGCCGGCTGGCTGCCACGCCGGCACGGGTACTCGGGCTCGGCGAAGCCGGCAGCGGCTCGATCCGGCAAAATCTCGACCGCGCGGCGTTCGCGCAGGAAACGGGGCTCAGACTCATGGCGCCGACGGTGCTGCAGTTGGAGCCCGCGCGTTTGGCTGATTCTCCCGTCGACGACGGCCTGCTGCGTGATTGGCCAGCTCCTGATCTGGGGCTGCAAAAGCACTACGGTTACGCATTTCAATGGTTTGCGCTCTGCGCCTTGATCCTGATCCTCTATGTCTGGTTCCAAATCATCCGTCCCCGCCTCCGACGCTCCGGCCAATGATCCGATGGCGATGACGGTGCACAGCATGCCCGACCTTGCCCAAGTCAATGAACAACAGCGCACCCGTGCGGGACGCCTGCGCATGCTCCTGGTGGTGGCCGCTTGTGCCGCCCCGGTGCTCGCGTCCTACTTCAGCTTCTATGTGCTGAACTTGCGCGGCGACGCCTATGGCGATCTGATCGTGCCGACGGTCGATCTGCCTCCCGCCCTCAAGCTGACGGATCTGCAAGGGCAGCCGGTGCTGCCTGAGTCCTTGAAGGGCCAATGGCTGCTGACCCTGGTGCAGGATTCGAGCTGCGATGCCAGCTGCGAGAAGCGCCTGTTCGCCCAGCGCCAGCTGCGTGAGATGCTGGGCAAGGAGCGCGACAAGGTCGACAAGCTGCTCTTGCTGCCGGATGACGCGCCCCTGCGGCCCGAGCTCGCGGCGGCCCTGGCGCAGGGTGTGCCCGTGACCGTGCTGCGGGCACCGCGTGAGGAGTTGCAGGCCTGGCTGAAGCCTGCGCAGGGCCATGCTTTGCACGAGCATTTCTTCCTGATCGACCCGATGGGGCGCTGGATGCTGCGCTGGCCGGTGGCGCCCGATCCGTCCAAGCTCAAGCGCGATCTGGATCGTTTGATCCGGGCCAATGGCAGCTGGGACAAGCCGGGGCGCTGATGGACAGCCTGATCGATCTGTCGCCGCTGCTGCAATTGCTGCTCCTGGGGGGCTTGCTGGGCTGTGCGCCGCTCTTGGTGCTGGTGTGGCGCTCCCGGGGCGCTACCCCGACTGCACGCCTGCGCGCCCTGACCCTGCTGACCTTGTTCCTGACCTTCGACCTGGTGATCTTTGGCGCCTTTACCCGCCTGAGCGACTCCGGACTCGGCTGCCCGGACTGGCCGGGCTGCTACGGCAGTGCCAGCCCCTTGGGCGCTCGCGAAGAAATCCATGCCGCACAGACCGCCATGCCGACCGGTCCAGTCACGCATGGCAAAGCCTGGGTCGAGATGATTCATCGCTACCTGGCCTCGGCGGTCGGCTTCCTGATTCTCGTGATGTGCGTGATGAGCTGGCGCTTGCGGGGCTCCGCGCTGCGCCAGGGCCTGCCGGCGCCGTCGCCGTGGTGGGCTACCGTCACCCTGGTCTGGGTCTGCATGCAGGCGCTTTCGGCGCACTGACTGTGACGATGAAGCTGTTTCCGGCCATCGTCACGCTGCATCTGCTCGGCGGCCTGGGCTTGCTGATGCTGCTGGCCTGGCAAGGGCAGGGCTATCAGCCCAAGCCCCTGGCACTGAGCCCGGCACTACGCCTGGGCAGCTGGGCCCTTGCGGTGCTGGCGCTGCTGCAGGTGGCGCTGGGTGGCTGGGTCAGCACCAACTATGCGGTGCTCGCCTGCAGCGACTTCCCGACCTGCCAGGGCAGCTGGTGGCCGACGATGGATTTCGAACATGGTTTCGCGATCTGGCGTGAGCTGGGCGTCGGGCGCGACGGCGACTGGCTGCCGTTTGCGGCACTGACGGCGATCCATGTCACGCACAGATTGGGAGCGCTGCTGGTGTTTGCCGCCATCGGTCTGCTGGCGTGGGGGCTGCTGCGCAGTGGCAGCGATGAAGCGCGGCGCTGGGCCTGGCGGCTGCTGGCTGTGGCGCTGTGGCAGTTCGTCAGCGGGATGAGCAATGTCGTGCTCGACTGGCCGCTGCTGGCCGCACTGGCCCACACGGGCGGCGCTGCCGCACTGATGGTGATACTGAGTTTCATGCTGGCGCGCATCGAGCAGGGGCGTACCCTGGTGCAGCGGCCAGCTGTGGCCGAGGCCTTGGCCCGCGCCTAAAAGGATGAGTGAGATGACGTCTTCTTCCCCCTCTTCACCTGCTGCGCCCGCGCTCGGCCTGGGCTCGCGCTGGCAGCAGTACTACCAGCTGACCAAGCCGCGGGTTGTGCAGTTGATCGTTTTCTGCGCCGTGATCGGCATGGCGCTGGCCGTGCCGGGCCTGCCGACCGGCAGTGAATGGGGCGTGGTGCTGGCCGCAACAGCGGGCATCTGGCTGGTGGCTGGCGCGGCTGCCGCCTTCAACTGCCTGATCGAGCAGCAGATCGACGCCAAGATGAAGCGCACCGCCTGGCGTGCCACCGCCAAGGGTGAGCTCAGTCGTGCGCAGACCTTGAGCTTCTCGGCACTGCTGTGCGGTGTCGGCTCGGCCATTCTGTGGTTCTGGGTCAACCCGCTGACGATGTGGCTGACCTTTGCCACCTTTGTCGGCTACGCGGTGATCTACACCGTCGTGCTCAAGCCGCTGACGCCGCAGAACATCGTGATCGGCGGCGCCTCCGGTGCAATGCCGCCGGTGCTGGGCTGGGCCGCGTTGCGCGGCGACGTCGGGCCTGAAGCCCTGATGCTCTTCCTGATCATCTTCCTCTGGACTCCGCCGCACTTCTGGGCCCTGGCGCTGTACCGCACCGAGGAATACCGCAAGGCCGGCTTGCCGATGCTGCCCGTCACCCATGGCTCGGAGTTCACGCGCTTGCAGATCGTGCTCTACACCTGGATCCTGCTGGCCGCCACCTTGCTGCCCTTCCTGAGCGGCATGAGCGGCTGGATCTACCTGTTCAGCGCGCTGGTGCTGGGCCTTGGTTTTTGCACTTATGCTTGGCGTTTGCGGCGCAACTATTCGGACGAATTGGCGCGGTCCACCTTTCGATTCTCGATCCTGCACCTGTCGCTGCTGTTCGCGGCCTTGCTGCTGGATCACTACCTGATGCCCTGGATGGGCTGAAGCTCAGATGCAACAAAGACGTCTTCTTCTGGCCGGGCTGATCGCCGCGACGGCGGGCCTGGCGGGTTGTGACAAGCTGGGCCTGGGCGGTTCGGGCAAGCCGGCCTTCAAGGGCATTGACCTGACCGGCGCCGAGTACGCGCGCGATTTCCAGCTGGTCGATCAGCATGGGCAGACCCGTACCCTGGGCGACTTCCGCGGCAAGGTGCTGGTCGTGTTCTTCGGTTTCACGCAGTGCCCCGACGTCTGTCCCACCACCTTGGCCGAACTGGCCCAGGTCAAGAAGGCGCTGGGGCCGGACGGCGAGCGGGTGCAGGGCATCTTCATCAGCATCGACCCCGAGCGCGATACGCCCGACCTGCTGAAGGCGTACCTGGCCAGCTTTGATCCCAGCTTCGTCGCGCTGCGCGGCACGGCCGAACAGACCCAAACGGTGGCCAAGGAGTTCAAGGTCTACTACGCCAAGGTACCCGGCAAGACCGAGGGCAGCTACACCATGGACCACACGGCAGCGAGCTATCTGTTCGATGCACAAGGGCGTGTGCGGGTGTTCTCACGCTATGGCTCAGGCGCGCAGGCACTGACCGACGATTTGAAGGCCTTGCTGGCCGACAAGAGCTGAGCGCGCGGCAAGGCTGCAGCAGCACCAAAGAGAACGGCCCCTGCAAAGGGGCCGTTCTCAATTCAGGGGCCTGCCGGCGAAGCGATCTCAGGCGGTGGCTTCGCTCAGCGCCTTGCGCATCTTCTTCATCGCCGCCACCTCGATCTGGCGGATCCGCTCGGCGCTGACGCCGTATTCGGAGGCCAGTTCATGCAGCGTCATGCCGCCGGAGCTGTCGTCGTTCACCTTGAGCCAGCGCTCTTCGACGATGCGGCGGCTGCGCTCGTCCAGCGATTCCAGCGCCAGCTTGATGCCGTCGCCAGCCAGATAGTCGCGCTTGCGCGCTTCCAGCACCCGGGTCGGCTCATGGCTGTCGTCAGCCAGATAGGCAATCGGTGCGTAGCTCTCGCCCTCGTCGTCAGTCTGCGGCTCCAGCGCGACGTCGCCGCCCGACAGGCGCGTCTCCATCTCCAGCACTTCCTCGCGCTTGACGTTGAGACTGCGCGCCACCTGATCGACTTCGCTTTCGCTTAGCGTGCTGCGGTAGGCCTGATCGTCCAGCGCGCCCTCCTTCATGCTGTGCTTCATCGAGCGCAGGTTGAAGAACAGCTTGCGCTGCGCCTTGGTCGTTGCGACCTTGACCATGCGCCAGTTGCGCAGGATGTATTCGTGGATCTCGGCCTTGATCCAGTGCATCGCGTAGCTGACCAGCCGCACGCCTTGCTCGGGGTCGAAGCGCTTGACCGCCTTCATCAGGCCGACATTGCCTTCCTGGATCAGATCGCCTTGCGGCAGGCCGTAGCCCATGTACTGGCGCGAGATCGAGACCACCAGACGCAGATGGGAGAGCACCAGACGGCCGGCAGCATCCAGATCGCCGCTCTCGCGCAGCCGACGGGAAAAGCTCAACTCTTCCTCGGGCGTCAGCATGGGCATGCGATTGACGGTCGTGATGTAGGCATCCAGATTGCCTAGCGAGGGCAGCAGCGCCCAGGGATCGCGGACTGTCAGTGCAGTGTGTGTCGTCATTGATGAACCCTCCGATGAACGAAGCGCTCTGGCTCCTACAGAGTGAATATTAGCACTCAATGGGAGAGAGTGCTAAGTGTCCATGGGCAATGACGAAAGGCTCTATCGCGCTTGTTTTCCCGGTGAGCGCCCACCAACATCAGCGATGGTGGCGGGGGGGGAAGGGCTGGCCGCCAGGCCTCAGTCGATCAGGCCGAAGTCGGGACTGCCGACCATGCCTTCGATGTCCAGCAGGATCAGCATGCGCTCGCCGATCTTGCCCAGCCCGGTCACGAAACGGGTGTCGATTGCGGCGCCGACCTCGGGCGGGGCCTTGATCGCATCTGCTGCCAACTCCAGCACATCGGATACGGAGTCGACCACGATACCGACCACCCGGCCGCAGACGTTCAGCACGATCACCACCGTGAAGGCGTTGTATTCCCCCTCGCAGCCCAGGCGCAAACGCATGTCGACGATGGGGACGATGACGCCACGCAGATTGACCACGCCCTTGACAAAGGAGGGCGCGTTCGCGATGCGGGTTGGCGGCTCATAGGAGCGGATCTCCTGGACTTTCAGGATATCGATGCCGTACTCCTCGGCAGCGATGCGGAAAGTCAGGAACTGACGGCTGCTGCTGTGTGACGCTTCGGGCGTGACGGTCAGCGCCGTCTGGGCCGCGACGGGGGCAAGTTCGGTAGAGCTCATGGGAGTGGGGCGACGTCAGGATCAGAGGGAACACATATCGGACGGATCTATTTTTTCATGCCTTGCTGGCGGCTGCACGCCGGCCCGCCTCAAGCACCCAGCAATTGATCCAAGACCGTGAGCAGTTGCCGAACATCGACCGGTTTGGTCAGGTAGTGCTGCACGCCGGCATCCTGGCAGCTGGCCACCTGCGCCGGCAGCGCATTGGCCGAAACCACAACGACGGGCAGCTCGGCGCATTGAGGAGTGGCGCGCAGCTTGGTCAGCAGCGTCAGCCCGTCGGTATCCGGCAGCTGCATGTCCAGCAACAGGAGATCCGGGGGCTCCGCCAGCACCGCTGCGAGTCCGCTGGCGCCGTCCCGATGCACTGCCAGCTGCCACGCAGGGCGCTGCGCCAGGATGCCGCGCATGACTTCGATATTGGCGGCGTTGTCCTCGATGTAGACCACGCGCCGGGCAGCACTTTCGCGCGGCTTGACCCGCTCCTGCGACCGCAATGCCGGCGCTGCCGCCTCGTCCGGCGCGGCCAGTGGCAGCCGCAAGGCAAAAGTCGAGCCCTGGCCAGCCACGCTGCTGACTTCCAGACCGCCTCCCATCAACTCGGCCAGGCGCTTGCTGATCACCAGGCCGATGCCCGTGCCTTCCGTCGTGCCGGACTCGCGGCCGAGCCGGTTGAAGGGCTGAAACAACTCGGCCAGCTGGCGCGGCTCCAGGCCTAGCCCGGTGTCTGTGACGCAAACCTCCAGCATCTGGTCGTCGAGGCGGCGGCTGCTGACTTGAATGCGCCCGCCCTCGACGTTGTACTTCACCGCATTGCTGAGCAGATTCGTCAGCACCTGCTTGATGCGCGTGACGTCGCCCACGGCATAACGGGCCGATTCGTCGATCGTGCGGCTGACGCTCAGCTGCCGCAATGCGGCGCTCTTCTCGACCATGGACAGGGCCGCATCCACCAGCGACAACAGGTCCTGGCGCGCCAGCGCCAGTTTGACGGTGCCGGACTCGATGCGCGAGAGATCCAGGATGTCGTTGATCATTTCAAGCAGGTGCCAGCCGGCATGCTGTACCTGGGCCGTCCAGCCCTGCTGGCGCGGGCTGAGCGGCTGCTGCTGATCCATTTCCAGCAGCTGCGTGAAGCCCAGCATCGCGTTCAGCGGCGTGCGCAGTTCATGGCTCATGCGCGACAGGAATTCATTCTTGGCCCGGCTGGCCGCCTCGGCGGCTTCGCGGGCATGTTCAAGCGCCTGCATCTTGAGCTGGTCGGTGACGTCCTCCACGACACCCAGCAGGCGCTGCGGCTGGCCATCGGCGTCGCGCAGCAAGGTGACCAGCGCCCGCACTTGAACCCGATGGCCATCGGCTGCGATGAAGCGCTTGCTGCGCCGGTAGATGGTGATCTCACCCGCCACCAGCCGGCTGATCAGGCGGGCATCCTCGGCCCGGTCGGCGGGATCGGTGTAGTCGGTGCTGCGCGTGCCGATCAGGGCGCCGGCCGGGTAGCCCAGCATGTGGCAGAAATGCGGGTTGACCTCGCGCAGAACCAGGTCCATGTCGGTGAACACCAGGCCGATGGGCACATGGGCAAAGATGTTGCGAAAGCGCTGCTCGCTCTGCGTCAGCGCCAGCGAGGCCTGCTCGCGTTGCTGGATCTCATGTTGAAGTTCTGCCGTCCGTTCGCTGACCAGGGCCTGGATGCGTCGCGCGCGTCCGGTGATCGTCAGCAGCAAGGCGCCCAGCATGGCCGTGCCGAGCAAGCCGATCAAGGCGAAGGCCCAGCTGCTTCTATCCCTGCCGGACAAGCCGCCGCGACTGAGGTAGACACTGGCGTCCCAGGCACGGCCGGCGAATCTGAACGAACGCAGCTTGGCCGGCTGTTCTGCGCTGAGTCTCTCGCAGCCCTCAGGGCCAGCGAGGCGGCGATGCGGGGCGAGCGGGTCAGTGTCGACCACGCAGATCTCCATCGGCGCAGGCAGGCTGGCAGCGATCGGCTGGACCAGCAGGTCAGGCCGGATCGTGGCGAAGGCGACACCGCGGAAGGCGGCGGCACGCTCCTCGGCCGTGCTTGGCAGTCCGGCATACAGCGCCTGATAGATCACCACCCCCACCGAGACGCCGCTGTCCTGGCTCAGCTGGAAACCCCGGGTCGCCGTCGGGTTGCCATTGCGCTCGGCGTGCAGCAGCGCTTCGCGGGAGGCGGGAACCGAACGGATGTTGACGCCCAGGGCCGGCGCATTGCGCGCCAGTGGCTCGATCAGGCGGATCACCAGCATTGGCTCGTCGCCGGCCGGGCGGAAGTCACCCGGCCGCTGGCGATCCCGCGCGCTGAAGCCTGCCAGGCCGTCTGCGCGGGCGGCTGCGTCCAGCGCTTTGGCAGCCGGACGCTCCACCTGAATTGCCCAACCCAGTGCCAGCAGATTGCTGCCGGGCTGCAGCTGCGCGGCGGTGCCGCGCTCGAACTGCTGACGGTTCAAGCCCGGTGCCACCGTCAGCATGGCCTGCACCGTCTCCAGGGCACCGAGCGGCTCGCGCAGCGCGGCTTCGATGGTGTTCAGGGCGCTCGCCGCTTCGCGCTCGAATCGATCGCGCTCGCGCTGTTCGTCCCACTCGCTGACCCGCGTCAGCAGCAGGGCCATCAGCGCGCTGGTCAGCAGCATGGGCAGGCCGACACTCAGCCGGCGGGCGGTCCAGATGTCGCGCGGCTGGGCCAGGAATGTCAGCGCAATCGGTGCACCGATCAGCACGCCCAGCGTGTCGCCGACCCACCAGGACAGCCAGTGCATGGCTGCCTGCTCGGGCTGCAAGGCGCCTGCCAGCAGCAGCGCGCCGTTGGCCATCGTGGCGCTGATCAGGCAGGCGACGGCCGCGCCCAGTCCGAAGAAGCGCAGCAGGTCGGCGGGCTCGCTCAGCAGCAGGGGTTGGCTGACCCAGCGCCTGACCATCCAGGCGCCAGCCAAGGCCTGCAGTCCGGCGCCCGCAGCCGTCAGTGCCGGTACCAGCAGCGAGGCCTGGCCGCGCTCATGGCTGAGCAGCAGGTTGACGATCAGGGCCCCCAGGGCGACGCCTGGGGCAAGGCCTGGCCCCTTGCACAGCACGACAGCCAGCGCAAAGCCGGCAGAAGGGTAGAGCAGCGCGGCATAGCTGGGCGGCAGCGCCAGCAGCAAGGCGAGCTTGCCGAGCGCCGCGTAGACGATCGCGACGGCGAGCGTCTGAACCAGCCATCGGGTCAGGCGGACAGTGGGGGCCATCACGTCTCACAGGCCAAGGATTGGGGTCAGGCCTTGCCAGGCCTGGTCACGGGGCCAAGCCTTGCTGCAGCTGAACCCATCCTAGCCCAGGCGCGGGCGTGGAAGTGCGCCTGTCCGTGCTTCAGACGTTGAACAGGAAGTTCAGCACGTCCCCATCTTTGACGACATAGTCCTTGCCTTCCGCGCGCATCTTGCCGGCATCCTTGGCGCCTTGCTCGCCCTTGTAGGCGATGAAGTCGTCAAAAGCGATAGTCTGCGCGCGGATGAAGCCACGCTCGAAGTCGGTGTGGATCACGCCGGCCGCCTGCGGCGCGGTGTCGCCGATATGGATGGTCCAGGCGCGCACTTCCTTCACGCCGGCGGTGAAGTAGGTTTGCAGACCCAGCAGCTTGAAGGCGGCGCGGATCAGGCGGTTCAGGCCCGGCTCCTCCTGGCCCATCTCGGCCAGGAACAGTGCGCGATCCTCGTCTTCCATCTCGGACAGCTCGGCCTCGGTCTTGGCGCAGATCGCCACCACGGGCGCGTTCTGCGAGTCGGCGTATTCCTTCAGGCGGTCCAGGAAGGGGTTGTTCTCGAAGCCGTCTTCCGAGACGTTGCCGACGAACATCGCCGGCTTGGCGGTGATCAGGCACAGCGGCTTCAGGATGACCAGCTCTTCCTTGCTGAAATCGATGGTGCGCACGGCTTGGCCTCGTTCAGCGCGGCCTGGCACTTCTCCAGCACCTTGACCAGCGCTGCGGCTTCCTTGTCGTTGCCCGAGCGCGCCGCCTTGTTGTAGCGGTGCAGGCTCTTCTCCACCGTGCCCAGGTCGGCCAGGCAGAGCTCGGTCTGGATCACCTCGATGTCCGAGATCGGGTCGACCTTGCCCGCCACGTGGATCACGTTCGGGTCTTCGAAGCAGCGCACCACGTTGACGATGGCGTCTGTTTCTCGAATGTGCGAGAGGAACTGGTTGCCCAGGCCTTCGCCCTTGGAGGCGCCCGCCACCAGGCCGGCAATGTCCACGAACTCGACGATGGCCGGCAGGATGCGCTCAGGCTTGACGATCTCGGCCAGGGCCTGCAGGCGCGGGTCGGGCAGTTCGACCACGCCCACATTGGGCTCGATGGTGCAGAAGGGATAGTTCTCGGCGGCGATGCCGGCCTTGGTAAGGGCGTTGAACAGGGTGGACTTGCCGACGTTGGGCAGGCCCACGATGCCGCATTTGAGGCTCATGGAAGGACTTTCAGGAAGGAGGCTGGCCGAGAGGCGAGGGTGCGATTTTAGTCGCCCCCGGCCGGCGCCCGCTGTCCTTGGCCGCGGCAGGGCCTGGGAGCCCTGCCTACAATGCGCGCCAAATGCCATCACACCCGCACGGCCACGCGCCGCAGTTCGACATCCTGGTGCGCGGCGAAGGCTGCGTGGGGCGCAGCCTTGCGCTGGCGCTGGGAGCTCGCGGCCTGCGGGTCGCGTTGCTCGGCCAGGAGCGGGAGACGGCGCAGCGCGAAGATCTGCGCGCCTATGCGCTGAATGCGGCCTCGGTGGGCCTGCTGCGCGACTTGCGGGTCTGGGATGCCTTGCCCGCCGATGCCGCCACGCCGGTCTACGAGATGCAGGTGCAAGGCGACCAGGGCGGTGCGCAAGTGCAGTTCAGCGCCTGGCAGCAAGGCGTGTCCGAGCTGGCCCATATCGTGGACGCGCAGGCGCTGGAGCAGGCGCTGGGCGATGCGCTGCGTTTCGCGCCGCATGTGCAGCGCGTGACCGCGCCGGTGCCGGCCACCCTGACCGCCTTTTGCGAAGGCCGCGATTCCGTCGGACGCGAGGCCCTGGGGGTGCGATTCGAGCGTCACGCCAGCGGACAGCGGGCAATAGCCGCCCGCCTGGTTGCCGACCGGCCCCATCAAGGGCTGGCGCGGCAGTGGTTCCGCGCGCCCGATGTGCTGGCATTGCTGCCTTTTGATCGCCCCTCGGCAGGCCACAGCTACGGTCTGGTGTGGTCGCTGCCCGAGGCGCGCGTGCCTGAGCTGCTGGCGGCCAGTGACGCCGAGTTCGAGCAGGCGCTGATGGAAGCCAGCGGTGGTGCGGCCGGCACGCTGCGCCTGGCCAGCGGCCGCGCCTCCTGGCCGCTGTCGCTGGCGCGTGCCAGTGCCGTCAGCGGGCCGGGCTGGGTCTTGCTCGGCGACGCGGCGCATCTGGTGCATCCGCTGGCGGGCCAGGGCCTGAATCTCGGCCTGGCCGATGTGGCCTGCCTGGTGGACGTGCTGGCGCGCCGCGAGCCCTGGCGGGCCTTGTCTGATGAGCGTCTGCTGCGCCGCTATGCGCGGCAGCGTGCCTTGCCCACCTGGGCCATGGGCGAGCTGACCGATGGCTTGCTGCGCCTGTTTGCCAGCGAGCAAGCGGCTCTGCAGGGATTGAGAAACCGAGGCATCGGTCTGGTCGACCGCCTGCCGACGTTGAAGCGCTGGCTGACGGCGCAAGCACTTGGCGCCGGGCGCCTTTGAACTGGATGTACGGAACCATGATGATGATGAAGCGCAAGACAGTTGCCGTTGCTCTCGCCGCCATGGCACTGCTGTCGGCACTGCCGCAGGCCTGGGCCAATGAGGCTGCGATCCGCAAGAACCTGACCGAACGCCTGCAAGGCCTGCCCAAGATCGATGAGGTGCGCCAGAC
>JACDQM010000074.1 GCA_015657635.1 Roseateles sp. | reverse complement strand
GGCCGGCATGATCATGCTGCTGCTGGGACGACTGCCGCGCACGACGGATGCGGTGGAATGGGATGCTTGGCGTTTCGAGGTCATCGACCTGGACGGCAAGCGTGTGGACAAAGTGCTGGTCACGCGACTGGCTGTCGAAGGAGAGAAGGAATGAGCAATCCCCCGCTGTACGGCAATCTGGTGCCGCTGGACCGTGAGCAGCACAAGCATCTGCGTCTGCAGACCGAACTGTCGACCCTGGAGCGGGTCGAAAACTTGAACTCGCTGTTTCTGACGGCGGTCGAGTTTGCCGATGCCTGCAAGGAGTTTCCGCTGGTGTTCGTGCGCGTGGGCGATGCGCCCACCGACGGCACGCCCCAGGCCATCGCACCCTTGGCTGTGCTGGGCCTGAAGCCGGGCAGCAATCTGTTCGTCAAGGACGGGCAGTGGACCGGCAACTACATGCCTGCGTATCTGCGCCGTTATCCTTTCGCGATGGCGCGTATCAGCGAGAACGAAATCGCGGTCTGCTTCGATGCCGACTGGCGCGGCTTCTCGACCAGCGAGGGCATGCCGCTGTTCGAGGCCGATGGACAGCCCAGCGAGTTCATCATGAACGCCAAGACCTTCCTGGAGAACTTCGAGCGCGAGGCCGACCGCACCCGCATGGTCTGCGAGCAGCTGGCGGCGCTGGACCTGCTGCAGGACATGCGCTTCGAAGCCACCTTGCCGGATGGCGAGAAGATCGATGTGGACGGCTTCCTGGCTGTCAACGAGCAGAAACTCGCCGAACTGCCCGACGACCAGGTGGTGCAGCTGCACCGCAGCGGCCTGTTGGCCTTGCTGGAGATGCACCGCGTCTCGATGGGCAATATGGGGCGCCTGGCGCAACTGCACCGCGCGGCCTGATCTGGCAACGTGCGCGGCTGCCTGCGTCGCGCGGGCAGCCACTCCTGCTCCCTGAAGGAAGGCCGTGATGGCTCAGCCTGTTTTCGAGGGCTTCCTGTCCACGCCTGAGATGGCCGCCTTGCTCGATGAGCGGGGCATGGTGCAGGCCATGATGGACTTCGAGGCCGCGCTGGCGCGGGCGCAGGCGCGGGCGGGCGTGATTCCGACTGCCGCCGCGCAGGCCATCAGCAGCCTGTGCCGGGCCGAGCTCTATGACGTGACGGCCCTGGTCGGCGCCAGCGCGCGTGCCGGCAGCCTGGCCTTGCCGGTGATCGACAAGCTGACCGAGACGGTGGCCTTGTTCGATCCGGTTGCGGCCGGCTTTGTGCATTGGGGCTCGACCGGCCAAGACGTGCTGGATTCGGCGCTGGCCCTGCAGACACAGCGTGCGCTGCGCCTGATTGATGCCGATCTGCTGCGCCTGTGCGAGGGCTTGCTGGCCTTGGCCGAAGCGTCGCCGGCGATGCCGATGTTGGCGCGCACACTGATGCAGCCTGCGCAAGTCACCAGCCTGCGCTTCAAGGCCATGGGCTGGCTGGCGCCGCTGCTGCGCTGTGTGCGCAGTCTGCGCGAGCAGGCCGCCGAAGCGGTGCTGCTTCAGTTCGGCGGGCTGGTCGGCACGCAAGCCGCTCTGGGCGAGCAGGCGGATGCCGTGGCCGCTGAGTTGGCGCGTGAGCTGGGCCTGCGTCTGCCGGATGCACCCTGGCAGGTTCAGCGCGACCGCTGGGTGCGGCTGGGGGCGGAGATCGGCATTCTGTGCGGCGTGCTGGGCAAGTACGCCGGTGATCTGGCCTTGCTGAGCCAGGCCGAGGTGGGCGAGATCAGAGAGCCTCTGGCGCCTGGCCGCAGCGGCCCCTGCGGTTATGCGAGCAAGGACAATCCGGTGGCCTGCCTGCTGGCGCTTGCGGCTGCCAAGCGCGCGCCGCAGCGCGTGGCCGGGCTGCTGGCCTGCATGAACCAGGAGCATGAACGTGGGCTGGGGGGCTGGCAGGCCGAGCAGGCGGAGTTTGCCGGCCTGCTGCAGTGCTGCCACAGCGGCCTGCAGGCCTTGGCGCTGGCCTTGCCGCTGCGGGTCAACCCGGCGCGCATGCTGCAGAACATCGATCGGCAGCTGGATCTGGTCTGCGCCGAAGCCCTGGTGCTTCTGCTTGCCGCGTCGATGGGGCGTGGGCCGGCGCTGAGCTGTGTCGAGCAGATGTGCCAGCAGGTCAGGACACAGGGCCGGCCTTTGCGGCAACTGGCCCGCGAGTTGCTCCAAGGCGACGCCGTTTTGGCTTCGGCGATCTCCGCGGCCAGCCTGGAGGCGGTGTTCGACCCGCACGCTGCGGCCCAGCATGCTGACGGGCGGGTGGCGCAGGCCCTGAGCCAGGCTGGCAACGAGCTTCAGGCCTTGCGGGCCGCCATGCCGGAAGCGTTATGAGCTGCGTCGCTCGACCGGTCCCTTGGGTGCGGGAGAGGCCCCAGAGATGGGGCTTGCTGCAAGACATGAAGTATGTAATAGCAAGTCGTTACAGTTTGGCCACGAATCCGCCGATATAGCCGGCTAGACTCCCGCCAACGATTTCACAGATTGGGCCCTTCGTGCATAGCAACAGCCTTCATCAAGTGCCGCAGTCCGCTGCGTTGCCCATGAGCGCGCTGGCCTCTTCGCTGGACGGCGGGTTCACCATCCATGCCACCCGCTCGGGCTCCTTGAGCGAGATGGCTCAGCGCCTGGTGATTCAACGCTACGCGCAGCGCGGTTACCTGCGCATGCCCTGGTCCTCGGCGACCGAACCCCAGTTGCTGACCCTGAGCGCCAGCAGTGCCGGCGGGACGCTGGGCACCTTGGGCGTGCGCCTGGATTCGGAACAGGGCTTGAAGGCCGACGAGGTTTTCCCGGAAGAGATGCAGGGGCTGCGCGCCCAGGGGCTGAGACTGTGCGAGTTCACGCAATTGGCGCTTGAGCATGGCATCACCTCGGTGAATGTGCTGGCTGGCTTGTTCCATGCCGCGCACCTCTACGCCCATCGGGTCAACGAAGTCGAGTTGCTGGTGATCGAAGTCAATCCGCGCCATGTCGCCTACTACCGGCGCATGCTCGGTTTCACGGTTGCCAGCGAGCAGCGCATGAACCCCCGGGTGCAGGCGCCGGCCGTGCTGATGTGCCTGGATTTGGCCTATGCGCAACAGCAGATCGACAGCCTGGGTGGTGCCCGAAACGCGGGCCTGACGCGCTCGCTCTATCCGCATTTCTTCGGCCCCGACGAGCAAGCCGGCCTGCTCGACAAGCTGTACTCGCAGCTGGAGGCGCAGGCCCTGCAAGCGGCCTGACTAGCGCTCGCGCCACCCCAGTTGGCGCGATAGTTCCTGGCCTGTTCTTTTCAGCGTCAGCGCCGTGTCGCCGTCTAGGCTGGCGTCAAAGCTGCCGCTTGGGCCTATGGCGGTCAGGCTCAGCACCATCCGACCCTGCTCGTCAAACACCGGCGCCGCCAAGGCGCTGACGCCTTGAACGACGCCGTCACGTGAACTGGCGAGACCCTGCTGTCTGGCCTGGGCCAGCACCTGTTCGAAGTCAGCGCTGACGCGCGCGTCGCCGCCGTCCAGCAGGGCTTCCGCCTGCAGTGCCGCCAGCAACTCCGCGCGCGGGCGGTGGGCGGCAAAGAGCCGGCCTGACGCCGTGCCGCGCAGGCTCATGACCACGCCATGCCGCATGCTGATGTGCACAGGGGAGGGCGCCTCGGCCACGCGCACGATGGTCGGCCCCCGGTTGCCCCACACCGCAATGGCGACGGTGTGGCCAAGTTGCAGCGCCAGCTCCTCGGTGCGCGGCGTTGCCAGTCGCACCGGGTCGTACTGCTGCAGGCTGATCAGACCGAGCTGTAGCGCCAGCGGCCCGAGGCCGTAGTGCCCCCCGCCATTTTCTTGCTCCACCAGGCCGAGCTTGATAAAGCTGACCAGATAGGGGTGGGCCTTGGCCGCCGGCATCCCGGCTGCGGTGGCCAGTTCCTTGAGCGGCAAGGGCCGGCCATGCTGGGCCAGTGCGATCAGCAACTGGCCGCCGACTTCCACGCTTTGGATGCCGCGCGGGCCGCGGTCGGTGCTGTTCGTCTCGGGGTGTTCGGGCGGCATAGGGTTTCTATCGATCGAATTGATTAGACATTATCAAACTGACTGATTAAGATCAAGCTCAAAT
Organism: Roseateles sp.; assembly: GCA_015657635.1. GTDB lineage: Bacteria > Pseudomonadota > Gammaproteobacteria > Burkholderiales > Burkholderiaceae_C > JACDQM01. The sequence continues at coordinate 50,026 of JACDQM010000074.1, read as the reverse complement.
TCCCCATACGCGAATCGATTCGCTATTGATTAAACACCGACGCCGAGACAGGACCGCCATGAGCACCACCGTCAAGACCTTCGCCTCCCAGGCTGATCTCGAAGAGAAACGGGTCAGCTTCGACAAGCTGAGCGAGCATGCCTACGCCTACACGGCCGAAGGCGACCCGAACACCGGCATCGTCATCGGCGATGACGCGGTGATGGTGATCGACACCCAGGCCACGCCGCTGATGGCGCAGGATGTGATCCGCCGCATCCGCGAGGTGACCGACAAGCCGATCAAGTACGTGCTGCTCTCGCATTACCACGCGGTGCGCGTGCTGGGTGCCTCGGCCTACAAGGCCGAGGGCTGCGAGCAGATCATCGCCAGTCAGGACACCTATGACCTGATCGTTGAGCGCGGCGAGCAGGACAAGGCCAGTGAAATCGGCCGCTTCCCGCGTCTGTTCCGCAATGTCGAGACCGTGCCGGCCGGGCTGACCTGGCCCACCATCACCTTCAACCGCAAGATGACCTTGTGGATGGGTTCGCTGGAAGTGCAGATCCTGCAGCTGGGGCGCGGTCACACCAAGGGCGACACGGTGGTGTGGCTGCCCAAGGACCGCGTGCTGTTCTCGGGCGATCTGGTCGAGTTCGACGCCACGCCCTATGCCGGCGACGCCTACTTCCAGGATTGGCCGCAGACGCTGGACAACATCGCTGCCTTGCAGCCTGCCAAGCTGGTGCCCGGCCGCGGCAAGGCACTGCAGACGCCCGAGGACGTGGCAGCCGGCCTTGCCGGCACGCGTGCCTTCGTCAGCGAGCTCTACGCCAATGTGAAGGCCGGCGCTGCGCGTGGCGACGATCTGAAGACGGTCTACAAAGCCACCTTCGCCGAGCTGGAAAAGAAGTACGGCAAGTGGGTGATCTTTGCCCACTGCATGCCCTTCGATGTGACGCGCGCTTACGACGAGGCCACGCAGTTCCCCGATCCGCGCATCTGGACCGCCGAGCGCGATATCGCGATGTGGCGTGCGCTGGAAGACGTCTGAGCCCCAGAAGCCACAGAAGCAGCCTTAAAGTTAGCAAGCACGGAGACCTGTCATCATGTTGAAGATCGAGCGCATCCATCACGTCGCCTACCGCTGTATCGATGCCAAGACCACGGTCGAGTGGTACCGCAAGCATCTGGGCATGGACTTTGTCCTGGCCATCGCCGAGGACAAGGTGCCCTCCACGCAGGCGCCCGACCCCTATATGCATCTGTTCATGGATGCGGGCAACGGCAATGTGCTGGCCTTCTTCGAACTGCCCAATTCGCCGGCCATGGGCCGCGACGAGGCCACGCCGAACTGGGTGCAGCACATCGCCTTCAAGGTTGACAGCGTGAAGACGCTGGAAGAGACCAAGGCTCGCCTGCAGGCCGACGGCATCGAGGTGGTGGGTGTGACCGACCACACCATCTTCAAGAGCATCTACTTTTTCGACCCCAACGGCCACCGCCTGGAACTGGCGGCCGATGTGGGCACGCCGGAGATGTACGCCAAGCTCGATGCCTGCAAGTGGGAGATGCTGGAAGAGTGGAATCGCACCAAGCGCGCCCCCAAGCATGCCGCGTGGATGCACGAGAAGGAATTCACCGGCAGCGGCACCTGATAGGGACAAGGGGCTCATCGACATGATGCACACCTACACCTATCCCGAGTTCGAGTACCGCCAGAGTGAGGAACAACGCAGCGGGCAGGTGCAGCGACACCCGGTCGTGATCATCGGCGGCGGGCCGGTTGGGCTGAGCATGGCGCTGGATTGCGCCTCGCGTGGCGTCAGGACGGTGCTGCTCGACGACAACAACAGCGTGTCGATCGGCTCGCGCGCCGTCTGCTACGCCAAGCGGGCGCTGGAGTTCTGGGACCGCCTGGGCGTGGCCGCGCCGCTGGTGGAGCAGGGCATACGCTGGCAGGTCGGCAAGGTCTTCCACCGCGACAGCCTGGCCTATCAGTTCGACCTGCTGCCCGAGGCCCAGCACAAGCTGCCAGCAATGATCAATCTGCAGCAGTACTACCTGGAAGAGCGTTTGGTTGAGGCCTGCATGAAGCAGTCGCTGATCGAGCTGCGCTGGAAGCACAAGCTGCTGGCCCTGGAGCAGGGCGCCGATGGCGTGCAACTGCAGGTGGAGACGCCCGATGGCCGCTTCAGCATGGAGGCCGAATGGGTGATCGCCTGCGACGGCGCCAGCAGCGACACGCGCAAGATGGTCGGGGCGGAGTTCACCGGACAGGCCTTCCAGGACCGCTTCCTGATCGCCGACGTGGTGATGAAGGCCGACTTCCCGACCGAGCGCTGGTTCTGGTTCGATCCACCCTTCCACCCGGGCCAGTCCGTGCTGCTGCACAAGGAGTGCGACAACGTCTGGCGCATCGACTTCCAGCTCGGCTGGGACGCCGACCCGGTTGAAGAGAAGAAGCCCGAGCGCGTGATCCCGCGCATCCAGGCCATGCTGGGCCAGGACGTGGAGTTCGAACTCGAATGGGTCTCGGTCTACCAATTTGCCTGCCGGCGCATCGACAAGTTCCGCCACGGCCGCGTGATCTTTGCCGGCGACGCAGCGCACCAGGTCTCGCCCTTCGGCGCGCGTGGCGCCAACAGCGGCGTGCAGGACGTGGACAACCTGGCTTGGAAGCTGCAGGCGGTGCTGGCCGGCGAGGCGCCGGAAAGCCTGCTCGACAGCTATCACGAGGAGCGCGCGCTGGCTGCCGATGACAATCTGCGCAACTCCACCCGCTCCACTGACTTCATCACGCCCAAGAGCCGCTGCTCGCTGCGCCTGCGCAATGCGGTGCTGGAGCTGGCGCGCAGCGAAGCCTTCGCGCGGCCGCTGGTCAACAGCGGCCGGCTGTCCACGCCGACGCCCTATCTGGGCTGCTCGCTGAACACGCCGGATGTCGACACCTTCAAGGGCAGGATGCAGCCGGGCACGCCCTGTGCTGATGCGCCAGTGCAGATCGGCGGTGCTGAAGCCTGGCTGTTGAACCAGCTGGGCCGCGGCTTCGCACTGCTGGCCTTCGGCCCTGGCGCGCAGCCGGTGGCGCTGGGAGGTGTCAGCACCCAGCTGCTGGAGGTGGGTCGCGATCTGGTCGATGCTGAAGGTGTTCTGTCAGAACGTTATGACGCCCAGCCCGGAACGGTCTACCTGATCCGTCCGGACCAGCATGTGGCGGCGCGCTGGCGCCGCTTTGACGAGAACGCCGTCCGGGCTGCGCTGGCGCGCTGCCTGGGCCATTGAGAGAGGAGGCCTGCCATGGCTGATCTGCAACGCCTGCCCAATCTCGAAGACACCGACGGCTTCTACGAAGCCCTGATCGACGCCCAGCGCGGCCTCAGCGAGGAGCAGGCTGACATGCTCCTGGCCAAGCTGGTGCTGATCCTGTCCAACCATATCGGCGCGCAGGAGGTGCTTGTCGCGGCACTGAACCTGGCGCGCGAAAACACGCTGGCCCAGACTGCGGCTGCCTGAAATGAGAACGACAACGACGATGACTCTGACCGACCACACCCACGACCCCGAAGCGCAAAGCTGGGTTCCAAGCGCCAACGCGGCCGACGCCGACTTTCCGCTGCAGAACCTGCCCTATGGCCTGTTCCGCCGCGCCGGCAGCCAGCAGGACTGGCGCGTCGGCGTCGCCATCGGCGACCAGATCCTGGACCTGAAGCGGGCGGCGCAAGCCGGCTGCTGGAGCAGCGACACGCTGGTGCTGCTGCAGCCGCTGGCCGCAGGTGACCTGAATCGCTTCATGGCCTTGCCGCAGGAGCAACGTCGCGCAATGCGCCTGGCGCTGTTTGACGCGCTGCATGCCGACTCGGGCCTGGACGCCAAACTGAGCGGCTGCCTGCTGCCGCAGAGCGAGGCCGAGATGGCCGTGCCCTGCCGCATTGCCGACTACACCGACTTCTACACCGGCATTCACCACGCCACCACGGTGGGCAAGCTGTTCCGTCCCGACAATCCGCTGCTGCCCAACTACAAATGGGTGCCGATCGGCTATCACGGCCGCAGCTCCTCGATCGGCGTATCCGGCGGCACGGTGCGCCGGCCGCTGGGGCAATTGAAGGCGCCGGATGCCGAGGTGCCGGTGTTCGGCCCCTGCAAGCGCCTGGACTACGAGTTGGAGCTCGGCCTGTTCGTGGCTGGCGGCAATGCGCTGGGTGAGCCGATTCCCATGGCCGAGGCCGAGCAGCACATGTTCGGCCTGAGCCTGCTCAACGACTGGTCGGCGCGCGATCTGCAGGCCTGGGAATACCAGCCGCTGGGGCCTTTCCTGGCCAAGAACTTTGCATCGACGATCTCGCCCTGGATCGTCACGATGGAGGCGCTGGAACCGTTTCGCCTGCCGTTCACGCGGCCCGAGGGCGATCCGCAGCCGTTGCCCTACCTCGATTCGCCGGCCAATCGCGCCGGTGGCAATTACGGCATCGAGCTGGAAGTCTGGCTGCAGACCGCACAGATGCGCGCCGCCGGCCAAGCGGCCGTGCGCCTGATGCGCTCCAACTTCAAGTACGCCTACTGGACGCTGGCGCAGATGCTCACGCACCACGCCAGCAACGGCTGCAATCTGCAGCCGGGCGATCTGCTTGGCACCGGCACGCAGAGCGGCCCGGAGGCGGCTGAGGGCGGTTCGCTGCTGGAGCTGAGCCTGGGGGGCAAGCAGGCGATCACACTGCCCAATGGCGAGACGCGAACTTTCCTGCAGGACGGCGATACGGTGATCCTGCGCGGCTTCGCCCAGGCCGCAGGCGCACGCCGCATTGGCTTCGGCGACTGCGCCGCGACGGTGCTCGCGGCGCCGCTGGCGGCCTGACGCGGTCGGTCCGGCTCAGCGCGTCGTCGTCGGCGCGCTGGCCGGCAGCTCGCGCGGCGTGCTGACCTCGACGCTGCCTTCTTTGCCGCGCACTGACTGATAGGCCGAGCGCTCGGCCATCTCCATCAGGCGCCCGAGCAGATCCGTCAGCGGAAGGTGCTTGAAGACATCGTTGGCCGTGGCCATCGGGTCGTGGTATTTGATGTTGTCGAACTGTGCCTTGCGGCCGATCACGGCCAGCGTCTGCGCATCCAGCGTGACTCGCTCAAAGTAGACATAGGGCGCCACATAGGTGCTGGCGCGGCCATACTCACCGGTCGTCGGGTTGATGGTTCGGTTTTGGCCGTCGGCCGGCCCCTCGATCGCCGTGGCAACACCGTCACCGCTCAAGTCGATCTGGCCGCTTTCCAGCGGCTGGGTGTAGATGCCGATGCCGGCCAGCTTGGTGCCCATGCCACGGGTCTGGTGGCGGAAGTACTTGGGCAGCAGCGCTTCGATGCGGCTCCACTGGCTGCGCTCAGGCAGCCCGCGCAGATGCGTGATCAGCGCCTGCAGCACCACGTCGTCGCGCTCGCGGCCATAGGTCTCGGCCATCGCCTTGCGAGTCTCTTCCGGCGCATCCCAGCGCAGCAGCACGCGTGGAGCCTGCGGCTCCTCAATTTCCAGCGCTCTGTCCAAGCCGCGCAGCATTGCGAAGTTCAGGCTCTGTCCATTGAGTTGCAGTTGGCGCCGTGTGAAGGGCTCGATGTTGCTTCCGACACCTTCCTTCTGACGCACGAGGGTCAGCTGATCCCCAACCGCACTGACCAGCGCAATGGGCTTGGGTCCGCTCGAGGCCTGCAGCGCACTGGAAAGAGCCAGGGCCAGTGCCATCGATGCCAGCTTCAGAAACTTATTCAACAATTTGCACTCCTCGGGCGAACGCGACACGGCCTGCCAGGGCCTCGGCACCGGGGCGTGGCTCCGGGTAGAACCAGATGGCATCGGGCTTGAACTCGCCCTTGACCATCAGCGACAGGTGGTGAGCCTGGCCCTTCTCCGAGCACATGCGGCGGTGATTGCTGAAGCTGGTGTACTCGCGCTTCAGCGCGCTTTCCGGAAAGTAGTGGTCGCCATCGACCAAGACGGTGTCGTCGCTCTCGGCGATGACGATGTCCATCCAAACGGCTTTCATGCGCGTCCTCCCTGTCTGGTCCTCACTCAATGGCTGGCGATTATGGCGGTGTGCGCACTGTGGCGCCAGAAGTCATTGACCGGCCTGGACGCCTGGGTTGGCAGCCGGGTCAGGCGGCCGGCCTGGCAAGGCGGCGCAGCAGCGCGGCCAGGGCCAGGCCCAGCAGAATGCCGACGGCGTCCGCCAGCAGATCGGCCCATTCGCCCTGGCGCGGCGGCATGCGGCTCTGCAGCAGCTCGATCAGTCCGCCATAGGCCAGCAGGGCCAACGCGCTGCGGCCGGCATGGCGCAGCGAATCCGCGGCGCTGAAGGCGGCGGCCAGCGCCAGTACAGCAAAGGCCGCCAGATGGTTGAGCTTGTCCCAGCCGCTGTCGATGTTGGATGGAGGAGCGGGCGTCAGTGCGAGGAAGCTGATCACCGCGAGCAAGGCGAGCAGAGTCAGCCGCCAGGCGCGCTGGTGCTCCAGAACAGCGAGAGGATTCATGCGCCGAGGCTAGCAGAGCCCGCGGCCTGCGCACGCCAGTGGCTTGGCGACTGGCCGCTCAGGCGCTGAAAGAAGCGCGTGAAGTAGGCCGGGTCCGCAAAGCCCAGGCCGTCGGCGATCTGGCGGATCGGCAGCGTTGTGTAGCTCAGTTCCCGCTTGGCTTCGAGCAGCAGGCGCTGGTGCAGCAGAGCCAGCGCACTGCTGCCCAATTCGCGCTGGCACAGACGGTTGAGCTGGGTGGGCGTGATGCCCAGGGGCTGTGCCAGTGCGGCGACGCCGGGCTGCTCCCGGTAGCGGCGCTCGATTTCGGCGCGGTAGCGGGCCAGGTGCTGCAGGCTGCGGCTGTCGCCGGGGCGCTCAGGGGCCGCGGTGGCCGGCTGCAGTCGCGCCACCGCCAGCACCAGGCGCGCGATGGCGCTATCCAGCGCCAGTCGCCGCCAGGGCGGCGCGGCGCTGGCGTACTCTTGCGCCAGCCGATGGGCGGCGTCCAGCAGCTCAGTCACGCTGGTGTTGCGCTTTTCAAGCATCAGCGCGCGTGCGTTGCCGAACTGCTCAAGCAGGCCGGGCGAGGCCAGCAGCTGCCGCGCCAGTTGGGGCCGATCCAGCGTCAGCACCAGGCCGGCAGTGTCCGGCGCGAAGCGAAAGCCATGCACCACCAGTGGCGGCACCAGGACCAGGCAGGGCGATCGCAGGCTCAACTCTTGGGCGTCCAGCCGCACCTGGGCTCTGCCTTGCTCGATCAGCAGCAGCTGCAACAGCGCCGCGTGTCGGTGTGGCTGGATTTCCCAATTGTGCAAGCGGCTGCGATCGGCAATCGATTCGCAGTGCAGACCGTCCAGCGTTGCATCCATTGCCTGCTCGCCGTAGAGCTCATAGACGGGAGGGCTGGTACTTGTGCTGTGGCGATGCATGGGTTCGAATTGTGCAAGCCCAGGTTGGCTGTGTCCATTGCCGGGGGCAGTGCTGCGGCCTACGCTCCAGCCCTTGCCATAAATCAAAGAGCGGAGCGAGACATGGAGACATTGCGCACCCAGGTGCTGATCATCGGCGCCGGCCCCTCGGGGCTGATGCTGGGCCAGTTGCTGCACAAGGCCGGCATCGACAACCTGATCGTGGAGCGCCAGAGCGGCGACTATGTGCTGGGCCGAATCCGCGCCGGCGTGCTGGAACAGACCACGGTGGATTTGCTGGACGAGGCCGGCGTCGGTGCGCGCATGCACGCGGAAGGTTTGCTGCACGGCGGCTTTGAGCTCGCCTTCGACGGCCAGCGCCATCGCATCGACCTGCAGGCGCTGACCGGCGGCAAGGCGGTGATGGTCTACGGCCAGACCGAGGTCACGCGCGATCTGATGGAAGCGCGCGCCGCTGCCGGTCTGCCGACCCTCTATGAGGCCCAGGATGTGTTGCTGCAGGGCTTCGACGGCGATACGCCGAGTGCGCGCTGCACAGTCGCGGGCAATGAGATCGAGATCCGCTGCGACTTCATTGCCGGCTGCGACGGCTATCACGGCGTCAGCCGCGCCAGCGTGCCCGAAGGCGCGATCCAGAGCTTTGAAAAGGTCTATCCCTTCGGCTGGCTGGGGCTGCTCAGCGACACGCCGCCGGTCTCGCCCGAGCTGATCTATGGCCGGCATGAGCGTGGCTTCACGCTGTGCAGCATGCGTTCGCAGACGCGCAGCCGCTACTACCTGCAGGTGCCACTGACCGACCATGTGGGGGACTGGAGCGACGCACGCTTCTGGGACGAGCTGCGCCGCCGGCTGGGCCCCGAGACCGCCGCGCAGCTGGTGACCGGTTCCTCGCTGGAAAAGAGCATTGCGCCGCTGCGCAGCTTCGTGGCCGAGCCGATGCGCTTCGGCCGCCTGTTCCTGGCCGGCGATGCCGCCCACATCGTGCCGCCCACCGGGGCCAAAGGGCTGAACCTCGCAGCGTCAGATGTTTACTACCTGTGGCAGGCGCTCGCCGAGCATTACCGCGAACGCAGCCAGGCCGGCATCGAGCATTACTCGGCGCGCTGCCTGTCGCGCATCTGGAAGGCCGAACGCTTTTCCTGGTGGTTCACCAGCCTGATGCACAACTTCAACAATGAGCCGGCCATCGACGCCAAGCTGCATCGCTCTGAACTGGAGTACCTGATCAGCTCGCCAGCGGCGCAGACGGTGATGGCCGAGAACTACGTCGGCCTTCCTTGGTGAGCTGAAGCGGCGTTCAGCAGGCGCTGCCGATGCGCTCGCAGCGCCGGCGCAGGAAGTCGTGCGCCAGTGCGGACTCGGGCTGCAGGCGCAGTCCGATATAGAGCTCCTGGCGGCGTTCGGCAATCTGCGCCCGCAGGCGGTTTGCCATCACGGCCAGCGGGTCCAGGCCCTTGGCCTCAGCCTGTGTGATGGCCAGCCAGAGGCGGTGCATGGCATGCCCCTGGAGCTCGGCCAGATGCGCTTGCACGACGCGCAGGCGTCCTTGCACCAGGGTTTCGGCGCGCTTGAGCCACTCAAGTTGGGCAGAGCGGTCGCTGCCGCTGACCTTGATCGGGTCCTCGCCCGCCGCCAGCAGCAGTGACTCCAGGCGCAGACGGTCACCGGCGGCGTAACACTCGTTGACCACGCGCATCTGCTGTTCGCGCTCGCAGCGCTGCAGGTCACCTTGGGCCAGATCCGGATGAAGGCGCATCGCGGCGCGGCGGTAGAGCTGCTTCAGCGTGGGCGGTGCGGCCTCTTCGAGGCCGCCTTGGGGCGCCGCGGGCAGCGGTGCGGCATCGGGCAGGTGCTTCAGGCTGGGCAGGACGGTGGCCTTGGGCAGCACGGGCTCGCGTGCATCCATGCCGTGGCGGCGCAACGCTTCGCTGAGCAGCACCATGGCTGTGTGCAGTTGCGACTCCAGCGAATCATGTTCGAGGTAGAGCTCGCCGAGTTCGGATACATAGCGGTCGATGAAGGCCTGCAGCTGGGCGCGCAGGCTCCGGTAGTCCTGCTCCTGGCTGCTCAGGTAGCGCTGCAGATCGGCCAGCTGGGCCTTCCTGCGTTCCAGTTCGTGGCGCGTGATCGCCAGATGCATCATGTCCCTTGGGTTCCGTCTCGTCGTTCGGTCCGAGCGCCAGCGGCGTCCGGTGTGATTGTGTCCTGGACTGGGTGTTTCTGAATGAAAAACAGCCCGCGAAGGCGGGCTGTTCTGGGCGCTTCAGGGTAAACCTGAGGGCGTTTGACCTTGCTGGATCAGGGCTTGGACGCTGCAGCCTCGGCGGTGCTGGCGCCGGGCGCCGCCGCTGAGACGGCGGGCATGACAGCGGCCGCGGGCTCGGGCGCCTTGTGGCCGCTGGTGGTCATCGGCAGCAAGGGCACGATCAGCAGGGCCACGATGTTGATGATCTTGATCAGCGGGTTGACGGCCGGGCCGGCGGTGTCCTTGTAGGGGTCGCCCACGGTGTCACCGGTGACGGCCGCCTTGTGCGCCTCGCTGCCCTTCTTGTGCAGCACGCCATCCGCGTCCTTGAAGCCTTCCTCGATCAGCTTCTTGGCGTTGTCCCAGGCGCCACCACCAGTGCACATCGAGATGCCGACGAACAGGCCGGTGACGATGGTGCCCATCAAGAGGCCGCCCAGCGCCGCCGGGCCGAGCAGCATGCCCACCAGAATGGGCGCCACCACCGGCAGCAGCGAAGGCACGATCATTTCCTTGATCGCCGCGGTCGTCAGCATGTCGACCGCCGCGCTGTAGTCAGGCTTCTTGGTGCCGGCCATGATCTCGCCGCCCTGGAACTGGCGGCGCACTTCCACCACCACCGCGCCAGCAGCGCGGCCCACGGCTTCCATCGCCATGGCGCCGAACAGGTAGGGGATCAGGCCGCCGATGAAGAGGCCGACGATGACCTTGTGGTCACTCAGGTCGAAGCTCAGCGACATGCCGCGTGCTTCCAGCGCATGCGTGTAGTCGGCGAACAGCACCAGTGCAGCCAGGCCGGCCGAGCCGATCGCATAGCCCTTGGTCACCGCCTTGGTGGTGTTGCCAACGGCGTCCAGCGGATCGGTCACGTCGCGCACGCTGCTGGGCAGCTCGGCCATCTCGGCGATGCCGCCGGCGTTGTCAGTGATCGGGCCATAGGCATCGAGTGCCACGACGATGCCGGCCATGCTCAGCATCGAGGTGGCGGCGACGGCGATGCCATACAGGCCAGCCAGCGCGTAGGCCGCGTAAATCGCCACGCAGATGAAGATCACCGGATAGGCCGTGCTCTTCATGCTGACGCCCAGGCCGGCAATGATGTTGGTGCCATGGCCGGTGGTCGACGCCTGGGCGATGTGCTGCACCGGGCTGTACTGCGTGCCGGTGTAGAACTCGGTGATCCAAACCATCGCTGCGGTCAGCAGCAGGCCGACCACACAGGCGCCGTACAGTTGCATCGCGCTGGCCGTCAAGCCACCGGTCATCGCGACCGGCTGCGGGAACATCGCGGTGGTGATGAAGTAGAAGGCCACCAGCGACAGGAGGCCGGAGACGACCAGGCCCTTGTAGAGCGCCGGCATCACGTTTTTCATGCCGGGGCTGGCCTTGACGAAGCCGCAGCCGATGATGGAGGCGATGATGGACACGCCGGCCAGCACCATCGGGTAGATTACGGCCGTGGCCGGTGCTCCGGTCACCATCAGGGCGCCCAGTGCCATCGCGGCGATCAGGGTCACCGCATAGGTTTCGAACAGGTCAGCCGCCATGCCGGCGCAGTCACCGACGTTGTCGCCCACGTTGTCGGCGATAACGGCAGGGTTGCGCGGGTCATCCTCGGGGATGCCGGCTTCCACCTTGCCCACCAGGTCGGCGCCCACGTCGGCGCCCTTGGTGAAGATGCCGCCACCCAGGCGGGCGAAGATCGAGATCAGCGAGGAGCCGAAGGCCAGGCCCAGCAAGGGCTTGAGCGTGGCCGAATCGATCTGCTGGCCCTTGGTGAGGTACCAGAAGAACAGGCCCACGCCCAGCAGGCCCAGGCCGACCACCAACATGCCGGTGATGGCGCCGCCCTTGAAGGCGACGTTGAGGGCTGGACCGATGCCATGCGTGGCGGCCTGCGCGGTGCGCACATTGGCGCGCACCGAGACATTCATGCCGATGAAGCCGCAGGCGCCGGAGAGCACTGCGCCGATGACGAAGCCGACGGCGCTCGTCACGTCCAGGAAGATGGCAATCAGGATCGCCAGCACCACGCCGACGATGGCAATCGTCTTGTACTGCCGCGCCAGATAGGCGGCAGCGCCTTGCTGGATCGCCGCAGCGATCTCCTGCATGCGGGCATTGCCCGCGTCCTGGCTGAGGATCCAGGAGCGTTGGATGAATCCATATAAGACCGCGGCCAGCCCGCAGGCCATCGCGAAGTACAGCGCCACACTCGTCGACATGAATATGTCTCCTCTGTCGTTTGTGTCATGGAAAGATGCGGCTGTCTCTCGTACCGCCAGCCCTGCACGTGGTTCAACAGCTCGCTGAAATCATGCTAAGTGATGGCCATGGGCCGAAGCAATCGAGCGGGCTGGGTGTTTACCAGCGGATGCGGGTAAACGAGGCTGGGCTTTGCGCGAGGTCCATCTGCTCGCCCTGAGGGTCGGGTCTTGCCCCCTGGCTGGGCGTCAGGGCCGGGCAAGCACAGCCCGTAGAATCGGGTTTTCCCTGCATTTGAGAATTGATCCATGAGCCTGCACAACGTCACCCCCGGCGCCAAGGCGCCCGAGCAGTTCAACGTCATCATCGAAATCCCGATGAACGCCGACCCGATCAAGTATGAGGTCGACAAGGAAACCGGGGCCTTGTTCGTGGACCGCTTCATGACGACCGCGATGCACTACCCGTGCAACTACGGCTACATCCCGATGACGCTGTCGGACGACGGCGATCCGGTGGATGTGCTGGTGATCACCCCGTTCCCGTTGACGCCCGGTGTGGTCGTGACCTGCCGCGCCATCGGCGTGCTGAAGATGGACGATGAAGCCGGCGGCGACGCCAAGCTGCTGGCTGTGCCGATCGACAAGATCCTGCCGATGTACACCCACTGGCAGAAGCCCGATGATGTCAACAAGATGCGCCTGAACGCCATCCAGCACTTCTTCGAGCATTACAAGGATCTGGAGCCTGGCAAGTGGGTCAAGGTGCAGGGCTGGGAAGGCCCGGAGGCCGCCAAGGCCGAGATCGTCTCGGGCATCGAGGCCTATAACAAGAGCAAGAAGGCCTGAGTCGGCGCCTGCCGCAGACCCTTGACTTGAAGAAAGCGCCTACGGGCGCTTTTTTCATGGTGACTCGGCGGGCGCGGTCTTGAAGGGCTGGTGCTGCTCCAGTTCGTCGACATAACGGCCGATGGCCTGGCCCTCGCCGCTGAGGAAGTCAGCGACGGCATCACGGAACTGCGGGTGCGCCAGCCAGTGCGAGGAGCGCGTCACCACCGGCAGCAGGCCGCGGGCCATCTTGTGCTCACCCTGAGCGCCGCCTTCAAAGCATTGATACCTGTTGGCAATGCACCAGGCCAGCGGCTGGTAGTAGCAGGTGTCGAAATGCAGGCAGCTGACCGGCTCGGTCGCGCCCCAGTAGCGGCCGTAGGCGATGCGCCGCTCGGGGTCCAGGGCCAGCAGCGAAGCGGCGATGCGTTCCTCGCCGCGGCGCGCGACCAGCAGCAGCCAGTGGCAGCTCATCGTGCGGCTCATGCGGGTGAAGAAGTCCCGGCTCAAATAGGGCGTGCTGCGGTGTGCCGCGTAGGTCAGCGTGTAGCAGCGGTGGAAGAAGTCCCAGTCCTCTTGCGTGATGGCCTCGCCCTGCAGCGCCTGGAAACTGATGCCGGCCTCGCGCACTCGGCGTTGTTCCTGCTGGATCTTCTTGCGCTTGTCGCGCTGCAGCGAAGCCAGGTAGTCCTCAAAGTCGGCGTAGGGCAGGGGCTCGCGGTTGCGCCAATGGAACTGCACGCCCGTGCGTGCCAGCCAGCCCTGCGCCGCGGCCTGCTCATGGTCTGCATCCGTGCCGAACAGCAGGTGGGCTGACGAGAGCTGCTGGCGCCGAGCCAGCGCCAGCAGGCCTTGCAGCAGCGCATCGCGCACGGCGCTGTCCCGCGCCAGCAGCCGGCTGCCGGCCACTGGCGTGAAGGGCACGGCCACCAGCAGTTTGGGGTAGTAGGCCAGGCCATGGCGGCGGTAGGCGTCGGCCCAGGCCCAGTCGAACACATACTCGCCGTAGGAGTGGCTTTTCAGCCAGACCGGGCAGGCGCCGACCAGTTGACTGTCTTGCCAGGCGCTGAGGAACTGTGCCTGCCAACCGGTCTGGGCGGTGGCGCTGCCTGACTGTTGCAAGGCCAGCAGATACTCCAGCCGCATGAAGGGCGTGGGCTGTTCGCTGCGGGCCAGCAGTGCATTCCATGCGGCCATCGGCAGCTCGGCGAGTTCGCTGTCGACGCGCAGCGTCAAGGCGGATGGGGGCGTGGAGGGCGGTGTGCTTGAGTTCATGACGGATGCGAAATCTTAGGGTGGCACGCAAGCCCTTGCACTTTGGTGGCAGGATTCATGCCCATGCACTTCGACAATCTCTACACCCACGATTTCGCTCGCATCGCCGTCGGCGTGCCGCTGTGCCGCGTTGCCGATCCGGCCTACAACGCCGAGCAGACAATCGAACTGCTGCTACAGGCGGCTGCGCAGGGCGCGGCGCTGGCAGTGTTTCCGGAGCTGGGCCTGTCCGCCTACAGCTGCGACGATCTGTTCCATCAGCGTGTGCTGCTGGATGGCTGCGAGGCGGCGCTGGCGCGTGTGCTGCAGGCCTCGCGCCGCTTGCCGACGGTGGCGGTGATCGGCATGCCGCTGCGCTTCGAGCAACGGCTGTTCAACTGTGCCGTGGTGCTGCAGCGCGGCCGTCTGCTGGGCGTGGTGCCCAAGACCTATCTGCCCAATCACGGCGAGTTCTACGAGCTGCGCCAGTTCAACAGCGCCGACGAGGCCCTGGGCGACGAGATCGAGCTCCTGGGCCAGCGCGTGCCCTTCGGCAGCGGCCTGTTGTTCTCGGCAGAAGACCTGCCGCTGCTGCGCTTCCATGTCGAGATCTGCGAGGACGTGTGGGCGCCGATCCCGCCGTCTTCCTACGCGGCCTTGGCGGGGGCGACGGTCTTGCTCAATCTGTCGGCGTCGAATGTGGTGATCGGCAAGGCCGGCTACCGGCGGCAGCTGGTCGCGCAGCAATCGGCGCGCTGCCTTGCGGCCTACGCCTATGCCTCGGCGGGGCACGGCGAGTCGACGACCGACATGGCCTGGGACGGCCAAGCGCTGATCTGCGAGAACGGCGAGCAGCTAGCGGAGTCGCAGCGCTTCCAGCGCCGCGCCCAGCTGATCAGCGCCGACGTCGATCTGGAACGTCTGGCGCGCGAGCGCATGCGCCAGACCAGCTTCGGGCAGTCGGTGCGCCGGCACGCCGCACAGCTGCGCGGCTTTCGCCCGGTGGCATTCAAGCTGGAGATCGCGCGTGAGCAGCCGCTGGCGCTGCAGCGTCAGATCGAGCGCTTCCCTTATGTGCCAGCCGACCATGGCCGCCGCGACGAGCGTTGCCAGGAGGTCTACAGCATCCAGGTGCAGGGGCTGGTGCAGCGCCTGCAGTCCAGCGGCATCAAGCGACTGGTGATCGGCATCTCGGGCGGGCTGGACTCGACCCACGCGCTGCTGGTGGCGGCTCGCGCGATGGATCAGCTGGGTCTGCCGCGCACAGCGATTCTGGGCGTCACGATGCCGGGTTTTGCCACCAGCACGCGTACCCGAGAGCAGGCGCTGCGCCTGATGGCGGCGGTCGGCTGCGAGGCCCGGGAGATCGACATCCGGCCCAGCTGCGAGCAGATGCTCAAGGACATCGGCCACCCGCATGTCGACGGCAAGGCGCAGTACGACGTCACTTTCGAGAACGTGCAGGCGGGCGAGCGCACCAGCCATCTATTCCGGCTGGCTAACCATCACGGCGCGCTGGTGCTGGGCACCGGTGATTTGAGCGAGCTGGCGCTGGGCTGGTGCACCTATGGCGTGGGCGACCACATGTCGCACTACAACGTCAACGCCAGCGTGCCCAAGACGCTGATCAAGCACCTGGTGCGCTGGGTGGCCGAGACCGGCCAGCTGGGGCAGGGCGACCATGGCGTGCTGCTGGATATCGTTGACACCGAGATCAGCCCGGAATTGGTGCCGGCCACGGCAGCGCAGCCGATGCAAAGCACCGAGGCCGTGATCGGGCCGTATGAATTGCAGGACTTCCATCTTTTCTACACGCTGCGCCACGGCTATGCACCGGCCAAGATCGCCTTCCTGGCGCGCCACGCCTGGGGCTCGCGCGAGCGCGGCAGCTGGCCGGATGCGCCCCATGTCGTGCGCAACGAGTACAGCTTGCCAGAGATCAAGCGCGTGCTGCGCATCTTCGTGCAGCGCTTTTTCAAGGGCAGCCAGTTCAAGCGCAGCTGCGTGCCCAACGGCCCCAAGGTCGGCAGCGGTGGCTCGCTGTCGCCGCGTGGCGACTGGCGCGCGCCCAGCGATTCGGAGTCGGCCGTCTGGCTGGCGGATCTCGATCGCATCCCCGACTGAGGGGCCGGGGTTCCGTGCTTAAATCTGGGCAGTTTCCTGTCTATGGAGTTTTTGGATGAAGCAAATCACCGCCATCATCAAGCCGTTCAAGCTGGACGAAGTTCGTGAGTCCCTGGCCGAGGTGGGCGCCTCTGGCCTGACTGTCACCGAGGTCAAGGGCTTTGGTCGCCAGAAGGGCCATACGAGCTCTATCGTGGCGCGGAGTACGTGGTCGACTTCCTGCCCAAGGTGAAGGTCGAGGTGGTGGTCAAGGATGAAGATGTGGAGCGCTGCATCGATGCCATCCTGAAGGCGGCCAAGACCGGCAAGATCGGCGACGGCAAGATCTTCGTGACGGCGGTCGAGCAGGTGGTGCGAATCCGCACTGGTGAGACCGACGAAGAGGCGGTCTGATCGCTGAGGACTGAGGCCTCGCCTCGCTCAGGCGAACAGGCGATGCCACAGCGCGGCGGCCCAGATGCCGCCGCACAGCATCAAGGCCAGCATGACGGCTGCACTGCCCAGGTCTTTGGCGCGTTTGGACAGTTCGTGGCGCTCAAACGAGATGCGGTCGATCGCGGCCTCAATGCCGGAGTTCAACAACTCGACGATCAGCACGATGGCCAGCGAGCCCAGCAGCAGGGCCACTTCAACCCAGTTGCTGCCGAGATAGAAGGCCAGAGGGGTTGCAATGATCGCAAGCCAGAACTCCTGGCGAAATGCGCTCTCTCCGCTGTAGGCTGCACGCAGGCCAGCCAGCGAGTAGCCGGTGGCATGGCGGATGCGGTCGATGCCGGTGCGGCCCTTGTGCGGATTGCTTTCGCTCATGGCTTCTTGCGCGGAAGCTGTGTCACCAGTTCGGTGCCACACAGGGCATCATGGAAAAACTGCCGGCGCGGGTGCAGCCAAGTCAGGCCTGCATAAGCGATCACACCGCCAGCCAGGCTGCCAAAGATCGGCCCCGTCCCATGTACCCCGAGCAGGTAGACGCTCAGCAGGGCCGGCAGAAACCACAGCCAACTGAGCAGATAGCGCAATATGGCGCGTAGGGGGCGCAGCGGGCGGCCCTGGGCATCCAGCACGCGAATGTGCCAGGCTTTCATGGCGAGGGTCTGCCCGCCATGCGACCAGAACCAGACGAAATACAGCCCCACTAGGCAGAAAAGGAAGACCTGCAGGCCAAACTGCCCATGCAGGGCGTGGCGTTGCTGAGTCAGCGCTGAATAGACGTAGCCGCCAGTGAAGACGACGCCGAACAGCAACATGCCTTCATAGAAGAAGGCGGCCATGCGGCGCGCCAAACCAGCGGGGGCGGGGCGCTCGGCCCCAGTGGTTTCGCTCATCGGATCAGGGTTGTTCGCCAGCTGGGGTGGCAACGGTTCGGGGTAGCAGGGTCTTGTCGTCCAACTGTTTTGGATCGAAGAATTGGCGGCGCACCTCGCTGGCCAAGGGGGCCGGACGCTGCGTGATTAGCACCGTCGTTGCGCCAGGTTTGGCTTGCAGCAGCGCGCTGCCCTGCACTTGGCGAGCCGTCGTGATCGGCGCCGGCATCGGGCTCAGGCTGAGGCCGGCTGCAGGCTTGCGATCAGTGGCGCTCGCTGCGCTGGCGACGCTGGCGGTCGCTGTACCGGCTCCGCTCACAGTGGTTGGCTGGCGCTTCTGGGCTGCCTTGCCCGCAAGAGCTTCGCGCTCTTCTGGCGGCAGAGCCTGATAGGCCTCCCACTTGGCCTGGAGGTCTTGCGGCTTGGTCTGGCGCACCTGCTGAAAGCTTTGGCGCGCCCGCTGGCGCTCAGCCGGCGACAGCAGCGCCCAGCTGGCAATCCGCTCTTCGAGCAGGCGCTGTTCCTCAGCGGGCATGCTGTGGTGACGGGCCGTCAGTTCAATCCATCGCACCCGGCTGGCTGACTCGAGGGTGTTCCACTCCTCGGCCAAGGGCTTGAGCAGGCGCTGCTGCTCAGCACTCAAGGTGTGCCAGTCGGGGCTGATCAGGGTTGCCGGCACTGCCAGCGCCGGCTTGGTCGGTGCAGCCGCAAGAGTCTTGTCCTGCGCTGCGACGATCAGCGGTGAGCTGAGCAGCAGCAGGCCGGCCGCTCGGAGGATGTGGGGAGCAAGCGACCGAAGCCGTTGCCGTGATGAATGGGAAGTCGCCGCACCTTGCGTCATCGTGCCAGTCTATTCTTCTTGTTTGGCATCGGCTGTTTCGCCCTCATTGCTGAGGTACTCTGAAAAGCCTGGGTCGCCGTAAGCTGCTGGCGGAAGCTTGTCAGTCAACAGGGCTGCGTCAAGGTCGGCGCCGGCCATGATTTGCTGGTACCACTGGCTGTGCTGAATCAGCAGCAGGCCCAGCACCAGCAGCAGCAGTGGCCCGAGCGATGCCAGCTTGAACCAGCCCCCACCCGGGCTTTTCGGACCTTGCAAGCCTAGACTGCCATCCGCTTGAACGACGGTCTGACGCGCTACTTCGGGCTGGGCCGAACGTGCACTGCGCGCCTTCAGCAACGCTTGCTCGCGCGCAACGCGAAGACGCTCACTGATATCGGGCGGCAATTGCTCACACTGTTCGCTCAAGCCGGCGGTCAGGCGCAGGCCGAAGCGGGACATGCGAGTGTCCAGATCCTGGGCGGTGTGCTGCTGCTTGTTCATAGTGTGATTCCCTTGGACTTGAGTGCCTTCGCCAGTGCATGCACCGCCCTGGAACAGTGCGTTTTCACACTGCCCTCGGAGCATCCCATGACGGCTGCCGTCTCGGCCGTATCCATCTCTTCCCAGTAACGCAGCAGGAAGGCCTCGCGTTGACGCGCCGGCAACTCGGCCACTTCGCGATCAAT
Source organism: Roseateles sp. (assembly GCA_015657635.1). GTDB lineage: Bacteria > Pseudomonadota > Gammaproteobacteria > Burkholderiales > Burkholderiaceae_C > JACDQM01. Next base: position 31,158 of record JACDQM010000074.1, on the reverse strand, counting down.
GGCACGCAAGATTTGGGCCCGCGACACTTCGTCTGCAGCGCTCAATGAGCCCATCGACCCATCGGCGGTTTCGAGCGCTTCGAGCAGGTCGAACTCGCCCTGCGGATCGTCCGACTCGAAGTCGGACATGTTCTGGAACAGGCTGCGCCGAACCTTCTGGCGCCGAAACCAGTCCATCGTTGCGTTCGACAGGATGCGCTGGAACAGCAGAGGCAGTTCAGCAGCGGGCCGGTCGAAGTACTTCTCGGCCAGTCGCATCATCGCGTCTTGGACGATGTCCAGGGCTGCATCATCATCTCTGACCAGGTAGACGCTGCGCTTGAATGCGCGCTTCTCGACGCTGCGAAGAAAATCGTTGAGTTCTTTGTCGGTGGCCAAGAGTCTTCCGGACAAGCCCTGAGCTGGCGTGAAGCGGCGAATTATTGCACCCTTGACCTGAATCACCGCAAGGCACTGCCAATTCGGCGTGCGTGCGTGCATAATGTTGCTTCGCACAAGAGTTTGGGTCTCAAGCTGGCCGTCCAACCGGGACGCCTCGTTTTTGACCGCGCAGGTTCCAAGTCCACCCCACAAGGGCGCGAGGAGGGGCACCGATGGTTTTTCGTTAGAGAAAATCGCAAAGGTTCGATATGGACATGTCTGCCGCGGAAGTCAAGCGTGCCGCTTTGGCACAACCGCATACCAATTCCCCCGTTTCCTCTTCTTCGGAGCTGAATGGTTCCGAGATTCTGGTCCGCTGCCTGCAGGCTGAGGATGTCAAGTACCTTTGGGGCTACCCTGGTGGCTCGGTGCTTTATATCTACGACGCGCTGTACAAGCAGGAGTCCATCCAGCACGTCCTGGTGCGCCATGAGCAAGCCGCCGTGCACGCCGCCGATGGCTATGCACGAGCGACCGGTGATGTCGGTGTTGCCCTGGTGACGTCCGGCCCGGGTGTGACGAATGCCGTGACCGGCATCGCCACGGCCTATATGGATTCCATTCCGATGGTGATCATCACCGGGCAGGTGCCGACGCCGGCGATCGGCCTCGACGCATTCCAGGAGTGCGACACCGTCGGTATCACCCGCCCCATCGTCAAGCACAACTTCCTGGTCAAGGACGTTCGTGACTTGGCGGTGACGATGAAGAAGGCCTTCCACATTGCCCGTACAGGTCGACCCGGTCCGGTGGTTGTCGATATCCCGAAGGATGTGTCGCTGAACAAGGCGCACTTCAACTACCCCACCCATGTGGAAATGCGCTCCTACAACCCGGTGCGCAAAGGCCACTCTGGCCAGATCCGCAAGGCGGTGCAGCTGCTGATGCAGGCCAAGCGCCCGTACATCTACACCGGCGGCGGCGTGGTGCTGGGTGAGGCCACGGCCGAGTTGCGTCAATTGGTCGATCTGCTGGGCTATCCCTGCACGAATACGTTGATGGGTCTGGGTGTCATGCCCGGCACCGACCCGCGCTTCCTGGGCATGCTGGGCATGCATGGCACCTATGAAGCGAACATGACCATGCAGAACTGCGATGTGCTGCTGGCCGTGGGTGCCCGTTTCGATGACCGCGTGATCGGCAATCCCAAGCACTTCGCACAGGTCGAGCGCAAGATCATCCATGTGGATATCGATCCCTCGTCAATCTCCAAGCGCGTCCGTGTGGACATCCCGATCGTTGGAGACGTCAAGGATGTGCTGCAGGAACTGATCGTCCAAATCAAGGAGGCGCAGGCCAAGCCTGACGCGGCCGCCATCAATGCCTGGTGGAGCCAGATCAATGAATGGCGTCGCCGCGACTGCCTGGCCTACAACCGCGACAGCGATGTCATCAAGCCGCAGATGGTCGTCGAGACGCTGTGGAATCTGACGCGCGACCGGGACACCTACATCACCTCCGATGTGGGTCAGCACCAGATGTGGGCGGCGCAGTTCTACCGCTTCGACGAGCCGCGTCGCTGGATCAATTCCGGTGGCCTGGGCACCATGGGTGTGGGCCTGCCCTATGCGATGGGCATCAAGCTGGCCAAGCCGGAATCGGATGTCTTCTGCATCACCGGAGAGGGCTCGATCCAGATGTGCATTCAAGAGCTCTCGACTTGCAAGCAGTACAACACGCCGGTCAAAGTCGTCTCTCTGAATAACCGCTACCTGGGCATGGTGCGGCAGTGGCAGGAGCTCGACTACGGCAAGCGCTACTCGCACAGCTATATGGAAGCGTTGCCGGACTTCGTCAAGCTGGCCGAGGCTTATGGCCATGTCGGCCTGCTCGTGGAGAAGCCCGGCGACGTCGAGGGCGCGTTGCGTGAGGCGATGCGCTTGAAGGACCGCACAGTGTTTATCGACGTGCGCACCGATCCGACCGAGAACGTCTGGCCCATGGTCAAGGCGGGCAAGGGAATTTCGGAAATGCTGCTGGGCTCCGAAGATCTGTAAGCGCCTTGAAGCTACACCAGGGCGGCGGCGTTACCGCGTCGACGGCCGGGTGTAGCGGAAGCTGCCTGCAGCGGATGCCCACATTCCCCTAACGATCGAACAGCGTGGCCAAGGGCCGTCGGTTACCGCCGCCGGTCTGAAGAGCACGCAGGACGAGAGCCATGAAACACATCATTGCATTGCTGATCGAGAACGAGCCTGGCGCGCTGTCGCGCGTGGTGGCCTTGTTCTCTGCCCGGGGCTACAACATCGAGAGCCTCACCGTCGCGCCGACTGAGGATGCCTCGCTGTCGCGCATGACCATCGTCACGACGGGCTCGGACGAAGTGATCGAGCAGATCACCAAGCACCTGAACCGCCTGATCGAGGTCGTCAAGGTCGTGGACCTGACCGAGGGCAACTACACCGAGCGCGAGCTCATGCTGATCAAGGTGCGCGCGGTCGGCAAGGAGCGCGAGGAGATGAAGCGCACCACCGACATCTTCCGCGGTCGCATCATTGACGTGACCGAGAAGACCTACACGATTGAGCTGACGGGCGACGCCTCCAAGCTCGACGCCTTCATCGACGCACTTGACCGCAGCGCCATCCTTGAGACGGTGCGCACCGGTGCCAGCGGCATCGGCCGCGGCGAGCGCATCTTGCGCGTCTGACCCGCCTTTGGCTTCCCTTTCGACCGAACCCTGTACCGATTTACCCTGGAGACCGACATGAATGTTTTTTACGACAAGGACGCTGACCTGAGCCTGATCAAGGGCAAGAACGTCACCATCATCGGCTATGGCTCACAAGGCCACGCCCATGCGCAAAATCTGAACGACAGCGGCGTCAAGGTCACCGTCGGTCTGCGCCGCGCTGGCGCGTCTTGGGCCAAGGCCGAGAACGCCGGCCTGAAGGTCGCCGAGATCGCCGATGCCGTGAAGGCGGCCGATGTGGTCATGATCCTGCTGCCCGACGAGCAGATTGCCGACGTCTACAAGAAGGAAGTCGAGCCGAACATCAAGCAGGGTGCTTCGCTGGCTTTTGCGCACGGCTTCAATGTGCACTACGGCCAAGTGACGCCGCGTGCCGACCTGGATGTCTGGATGGTCGCCCCCAAGGCCCCTGGCCACACCGTGCGCGGTACCTACACCCAGGGTGGCGGCGTGCCGCACCTGATCGCCGTCTACGCTGACAAGAGTGGCAAGGCACGCGATCTGGCCCTGAGCTATGCCTCGGCCAATGGCGGCGGCAAGGCCGGCATCATCGAGACCAACTTCCGTGAAGAAACCGAGACCGACCTGTTCGGCGAGCAGGCCGTGCTGTGCGGTGGCGCTGTCGAGCTGATCAAGGCCGGCTTCGAGACCCTGGTGGAGGCTGGCTATGCGCCCGAGATGGCCTATTTCGAGTGCCTGCACGAACTCAAGTTGATCGTCGATCTGATCTATGAAGGCGGTATCGCCAACATGAACTACTCGATCTCCAACAACGCCGAATACGGTGAATACGTCACCGGCCCGCGCGTGGTGACCGAGGAGACCAAGAAGGCCATGCGTCAGTGCCTGAAGGACATCCAAACCGGCGAATACGCCAAGAGCTTCATCCTTGAGAACAAGGCTGGCGCGCCCACGCTGCTGTCGCGCCGTCGCTTGACTTCGGAGCACCAGATCGAGCAGGTAGGCGAGAAGCTGCGCGCGATGATGCCGTGGATCAAGAAGAACCGCCTGGTGGACCAGTCGAAGAACTAAGGTCCGAGCTGAGCCGCCAAAGCCGCAGTGCCGCAGGGCCTGCGGCTTTTTTGATGGGTGCCCTGTTGTATCCTCTTCGCCCATGATCGAATCGAACAAGAAGAGCCCGGCCGCGCAGTCGGGTGAAGACGAGGACGCCGTGCCTGTGCCGGTGCGCCCGCGTCGCAAAGGCATTTACGTGCTGCCCAATGCCATCACCTTGGCGGCCCTGTTCTCGGGCTTCTATGCCATCGTGATGTCGATGAATGGCCGCTTCGAGTTGGCCTGCATTGCGATCTTCTGTGCCGCTGTGCTGGACAGCTTGGACGGCCGCGTCGCGCGCATGACCAACGCTCAGAGCGCATTCGGCGAGCAGATGGACAGCCTGTCAGACATGGTCAGCTTCGGTGCCGCACCGGCGCTGATCGTCTATGTCTGGGCCTTCAAGGACATGGGCAAGCTGGGCTGGATTCCGGCCTTTGTCTATATTTCTGGAGCGGCGCTGCGTCTGGCGCGCTTCAACGTCAATATTGGCGTGGTCGACAAACGCTTCTTCCAGGGCTTGCCGAGCCCGGCAGCTGCGGCCATCGTGATCGGCATGATCTGGGCCTTTGATGACTATGGATTCAAGCAAGTCACCGGCATCCCCTGGGTGGTCTGGACCGCCTTCGGCTTGACCTTGTTCGCCGGCTTGTCGATGGTGACCAATGCACCGTTTTACAGTTTCAAGGTGGTCGGTAGCCGGCGCACCGTGCCGTTCGTCGTGCTGGTGGCGATTGCCTTGGCCATCGTCTTGATCAGTCAGAACCCGCCGCTTGGCTTGTTTGCGATCTTTTGTGCCTATGGGCTTTCCGGTTATGCGATCTACATTTGGCGCAAGGCCAAGGGGAAGCCTGTCAGCGTGATTGCCACCTCGACCGACGAGCCTGACGAAAAGGGACTTCACGATTGACGGAGGCAGGCGAGCCCGGCTTGCGTGCTATATTGGTCCACATGACGTCGCATTCCGCATTCGCGCTGCTGCTACTAGCCACCGTGCCCCGGGCGCGCTGACTGCACACGTCTACAGGATTTCTGCATCAACGGCCCGCCAAGCATCTGCTTCGCGGGCCGTGTTGTTTTCTGCAACCAGCCTTTCACGGAGAACCCCCATGGCTGACAAGCTGATCATCTTCGACACCACCTTGCGCGATGGCGAGCAGTCGCCCGGCGCGTCGATGACGAAGGACGAGAAGCTGCGCATTGCGCGCCAGCTGGAGCGCATGCGCGTCGACGTGATCGAGGCCGGCTTCGCTGCGTCCAGCAATGGCGACTTCGAGGCGGTGAAGGCCATTGCGGATGCAGTGCGAGAGAGCACGATCTGCTCGCTGGCGCGCGCCAACGACCGTGACATCTCGCGTGCCGCCGAGGCGCTGAAAGGGGCAGCGCGGTCGCGCATTCATACCTTCATCGCGACCAGCGAACTCCATATGGAGAAGAAGCTGCGGATGACGCGCGAGCAGGTGCTGGAGCAGGCCAAGCTCGCGGTGCGGTTTGCCCGGAATCTGACAGGCGATGTGGAGTTCTCGCCCGAGGACGGCTATCGCTCTGACATGGACTTCCTGGCGCGCGTCGTCGAGGCCGTGATCGCCGAAGGGGCGGGGACGATCAATATTCCGGACACGGTGGGTTACGCGGTCCCGGAGCTGTACGGGAACTTCATCAAGACCCTGCGCGAAAAAGTGCCCAATTCAGACAAGGCGATCTGGTCGGTGCACTGCCACAACGATCTGGGCATGGCGGTAGCCAACTCGCTGGCTGGCGTGCAGATCGGTGGAGCGCGCCAGATCGAATGCACGATCAACGGTCTGGGCGAGCGGGCCGGCAACTGCTCGCTGGAAGAGGTGGTCATGGCGATCAAGACGCGCCGCGACTACTTTGGCTTGGACGTCGGCATCGATGCCTCGCAGATCGTGCCGGCCTCGCGCCTGGTGTCGCAGACCACCGGTTTCGTCGTGCAGCCCAACAAGGCGGTGGTCGGCGCCAATGCCTTTGCCCATGCGTCCGGCATCCACCAGGACGGCGTGCTGAAGGCCCGCGATACCTACGAAATCATGCGAGCCGAGGATGTGGGCTGGAGCGCCAACAAGATCGTGCTGGGCAAGCTCAGCGGCCGCAATGCCTTCAAGCAAAGGCTTCAGGAGCTGGGCATTGAGCTGGAGTCCGAAACGGAGGTGAACGCTGCCTTCGTTCGTTTCAAGGATCTGGCTGATCGCAAGAACGAGATCTTCGATGAAGACATCATCGCGCTGGTGATGGATGAGTCGGTTACTTCGGAGCAGGAGCACTTCCGCCTGCTGGCGCTGTCGCAGCGTTCGGAAACCGGTGAGCGGCCGCATGCCAACGTCGTGTTTTCGGCCGGCGGTGTCGAGCACCGGGCTGAGAGCGACGGCAACGGCCCGGTTGACGCCAGCCTAAGGGCCATCGAGTCGAAGATCGAAAGTGGTGCCGAGTTGCTGCTCTATTCGGTGAACGCAATCACCAGCGGAAGCACAGAATCTCAAGGCGAAGTGACGGTGCGGCTTCAGCATGCGGGGCGCGTGGTCAACGGCGTTGGGGCTGATCCCGATATCGTGGTGGCATCCGCCAAGGCCTACTTGTCTGCTCTGAACAAGCTGCACAGCAAGATCGAACGCGTGGCAGCGCAAGGCTGAAGACCAGCGCTTCACAGTCGCTTGGCGGCGTGCCGTGTCTTGCGGTGCCGCTCAAGCGGGATTCAAGGGTCGCAGGTGGGCGCAGAGAAGGTGAGGCGATGCCACCGGCTTGCTTGTCAATCGGCTAGATTGCTCGCAAGAGCTGACTTTAGGTCTTGCGGCTAAGTTTTTGTCTTGCCTCACTTTTTCCTATCCCCTAAACTGACTCAGCTGTCGTTGGAGGTCGGATTGAAGAAGAAGCTCACGAACCTGTTGTCCGTTGCCCTGATCGGCGGCGTTGTTGCCCTGAGCAGCTCCGTGCTGTTGGTCGCACCTGCGCAGGCGGCGGGCAAGAGTGCTCAAGGGGCGGAATCGGGCAACCGGACCGTTCGAAAGGCCAAGCCGGCGCCAAAGCGCAGCGTGCGGTCTCCAAGCAAAGTCAAGGTGGCCGCAGCGGCGACTGCGACCGCCGCGGTCGTGGCAGCCAAGCCGTCCTTCGGTCAGATCTATGGCCTGCACTCCGTCAGCGATCCGCTCGATCTGAAATCGAGCGTCGCGCTGGTCCTGGATCAGGACACCAATGAGGTGCTGCTGTCCAAGAACTCCCAGGCGGTGCTGCCGATCGCGTCAATCACAAAGTTGATGACGGCTCTGGTTGTGGTCGAGGCGGGCCTGTCGCTCGATGACATGCTGACCGTGACCGATGAAGACATCGATACCGAAAAGGGCAGCCGTTCACGTCTGGCGGTCGGCACCAAGCTCACGCGCGGCGAGATGTTGCATCTGGCGCTGATGTCGTCGGAGAACCGGGCCGCGAATGCATTGGGTCGCCATTACCCGGGTGGCTTGGCCGCCTTCGCATCGGCCATGAATCTGAAGGCCAAGGCCTTGGGCATGACGGACACGCACTACGTGGAGCCCACCGGGCTGTCGAGCCGGAATCAGTCCAGCGCCAGGGACTTGGCCGTGTTGGTCAAGGCCGCGCACGAACATCATTTGCTGCGCGAGTTGTCCACCTCGCCGGAGCATCAGGTCGCCGTGGGGCGGCGTCAGATGCAGTTCCATAACACCAACGGTCTGGTTCGCAGCCCCAGCTGGGATATCGGTCTGCAGAAAACCGGCTACATCGTTGAAGCGGGCCGCTGCCTCGTCATGCAGGCGCAACTGGCCGGGCGCAAACTGATCATGGTGTTTCTGGACTCCACCGGCAAGTATTCGCGTATCGGCGATGCCGAGCGCGTGCGCAAGTGGATCAGCACGCAGCCGACCGACGCGCTGCGTCCGGTTTCCAGCACCAGCTGAAGGTCAGACAGCCGCCACGCCGGAGCGCAAGGCGTGGCGCGCCTGCGGGCTCAGCCTCGATAGCCGAGTGCGGAAGAGATCTGCGCGGCAGTGTCTTTGAGCCGGGCCATCCAACTCTCTTCAAGGCGATCCGCTGGTGCGGAGATGGACAGGCCGGCAATCAGTTTGCCCTGATCGTCGTAGATGCCGGCGGCCATGCAGCGCACGCCCAGTTCCAGCTCTTCGTCGTCGCGGGCGACACCGCGCTGACGCACGGCCGACATCTCGCGCTCCAGCGCCGTCAGTTCGGTGATGCTGTTGCGGGTATGGCCCGCCAGGCCGCTGCGCGTCGCATAGGCGCGCACGCGCTGCGGATCGTCCGCAGCGAGAAAGAGTTTGCCGACCGACGTCAGGTGCAGTGGTGCGCGGCCACCGACCGCGCGGACCACCTGCATGCCGGAGCGCTCGCTGTAGGTCCGTTCGATATAGACGATCTCATCACCTTGCCGAACGGACAGATTGACGGGCTGATGCGTGAACTTGTGCAGTTCCCGCATGGGGCCGAGTGCTGCGTCGCGCACATCTAGCCGGGCCTTGACCAGATTGCCCAGCTCAAGCAGGCGCATGCCCAGTCTGTAGCTGCCGGCCTCCGGGCGGTCGACATAGCGGCCGATGGTCAGGTCGTTGAGGATTCGGTGAGCGGTGGATGGGTGAAGCCCGGTGGTTTCGCTGATCTCTTTCAGGGAAACCGGGTCCTGATGACTGGCCAGCACGTCCAGCAAGGCAAATGCGCGTTCCAGGACTTGAATGGCGGGGGTCGCATTCTCTTTGCTCTTCATGGCGCCATTGTGCGCGAACTCTCAAACATTTTGCATCGCGAAACGCATGGGCTGCATTGCCTGTTGTCAGCAGGCAGCGCCGCGCGACAGGCTGTGCCCGAGTAGCGCTGCGGCAGTGTGACCCGAGCGCACGGCGCCTTCGAGCGTCGCGGGGTAGGGGCCTTCCACATAGTCGCCCGCCGCCCAGAGGCCGGCTGCGAGGGCCTGATGCGGGCGCTGCAGCCCGGGCGTGCAAGCAAAGGTTGCGCGCTTCTCGGCCAAGGCCTTCACGATCTGTGGCGGGCTGCTCCAGTCCAAGGCCTGGCTTGCCTGTGCCAGCGTGGCTTCCACCGTAGCTTCCAGGCCGCGCTCCATCCACGCGGATGCGCCGCTGATGACAAAGGCGAAGCGGCCCGGCGTCAGGCCGAGCTGGCCCAGATCGAAGGCGAACTGGGCGGGTGCCTCGTCGCCCTCGCGCAAGGCCATCATTGGTGCGGGCAGATGGCTGCCCAAGCTCTCCAGATAGACGGTGACGATGGGCTCGAAGCGCAGCGCATTTGCAGTCGCCGCCCAGGCGGGCGCAACCGGCCCGGCCAGGCGTGCAGCCTCAACTGAGCTGCAGGCCAGGATGACTCGATCGAACGGCTGGCCGTCCAGATTCCAGGTTCCGTTGTCCTGCGCTTGCAGCGCTTCGACCCGGTGGCTGAAATGCAGTTTGCAGCCTCGCTGCTGCAACCACGCTTGCGCCGGCTTCGCCAGCAGTTCGCTCAGTGGCAGTCGGGGCAGCAGCAGGTCCGAGGCACCGGGGCCGCGGAACAGTGCATCCTTCAGCACGCGCAGGAACACGGTCGCACTGGCTTCGCGAGCCGGGGTGTTCAGCGCCGCGACGCACAAGGGTTCGATCAGATCGCGCATCAGCTGTGGCGGCAGGCTTCTGCACAGCTGCTGGACGCTGAGCGCGCTGTCGCACTTGAATCGCTGCAGGGCCCAAGACATGCAGGTCTGAAGCAGGCGCATGCGCGCGGCCCAGGACCAGGTGCGGTTGCCCAAAACGGCTCGGGCGAAGGACAGCAGCGCCGGCCTGGGGCAGTCGAAGGGCACTGCCATCGGGGTACTGAAGCGTCAGCGGCAGCCGAAGCAAGGCCTGGTCGAGGCTGACGCCGACTTCGCGCATCAATGCCAGGGTCTCGACATAAGCGCCGATCAGGATGTGCTGACCATTGTCGAACTGCGGGTGGGTGCCGAAGCTGCGCGCGCGGCCACCGAGTTGTGGCGACATCTCAAACAGACTGACCTGCCAGCCGGCACGCGTGGCAGCAACCGCTGCGGCGATGCCGGCCCAGCCGCCGCCGACGACGGCCAGCGTTCCAGCAATCATCGGCCGCGCCAGTTGGTGCGCATCGCGATCCAAAGCTTACGCAGCGGCGTCAGTGAGATGCGCTGGTGCAGCACCTGGAACTTTTCGGCCTCGATCTCGCGCAGCAAGGCGCGATAGATGTTGGCCATCATCAGCCCGGCTTTTGCGCCTGTCGGTCAGCCTCCGGCAGCAGGGCCAGTGCTTCGTCGTAGAGACGGTGCGCGCGCTTGGCCTGGAATGTCATCAGCGCAGTGAATCGCTCGCTATAGCCCCAGGGGCTTTGGCGCTTCAGGATCTCGTGGGCCTTGACGTCGAACTGCTGAAGCTCCGAGACAGGCAGGTAGATCCGGCCACGGCGGGCATCGTCGCCCACATCGCGAATGATGTTGGTCAGCTGCATGGCCAGACCGAGCTTGTGCGCGAAAGCAGTTGTGGCGGCATCACTGCGCCCGAAGATATTGCTGGCGACTTCGCCGACCACGCCGGCCACCAGATGGCAATAGCGCGCGAGCCCGGGGAAGTCCAGATAGCGCGTCTGGTCCAGGTCCATCTGGCAACCATCGATCACGGCATTCAGGTGTTCAAGTCTGATCTCGAATGCCGCCGCGTGCGGCATCAGCGCCAGCATCACCGGATGGCTGGGCTGGCCGGCAAAGGCGGCCGCCGCCTCCTTGCGCCACCAGGCGAGCTTGGTGGCTGCAACGCCGCTGTCCTGCGTTTCGTCGACGACATCGTCCACTTCACGGCAAAAGGCGTAAAAGGCCGTGATGGCCGCACGCCGCTGGGGCGGCAGAAACAGGAAAGCGTAGTAGAAGCTCGATCCGCTTTGCGCGGCCTTGTCCTGGCAATACTGCTGTGGCGTCACGGCGCCTCCGCGGCCGGCGAAACCAAGGGATCCGTGCTGCGCATGCGTGCAGCGTTCCAGAGCAGGGCGGGCATGTCGAGCGCGCCGATCTGTGGGCGGCGCAAAAGGCTGGCGTGATCCATAGCCTTGATTCTCGCAAGAATGCGCAGGCCGCCCTGCACAACTAGCCGCAATTCCCACCCTATCCGACCCGGTAGTTGGTGGACCAGCGGTGCGCCTTCGCGCATCAGCCGCTCAGCCCATTCGCACAACTCGTGCAGCGCAGCACGGGCCGCCGCGCTATCGCGGCAGGCAGCGAAGTCCTCGGGCGGCACCTGGTGGCGGCTCAGGTCTTGCAGCGGCGCGTAGACGCGGCCGCGCGGCCCGTCGCGGCTGACGTCCTGCCAGAAGTTGATGAGCTGAAGACTGGTACAGATGGCGTCCGAGCGCCGCAGGGCTTGGGCATCGTTGACGCCATAGAGGTGCAGCAGCAGGCGACCGATCGGATTGGCCGAGCGGCGGCAGTAATCCATCAGTTCGGCCCGGTCCAGGTAGCGTGTCTTGACAAGGTCCTGCTCGAAGGCGTCCAGCAGGTCTTCAAGAAGCTGCAGCGGCAGCCGATACTGAGCCATGGCTGCGCCCAAAGGAAAAAAGACCCGCTCGGCCCAAAGGGCGCTGGGGGGCTGGCCGGTTGCGACGGCCTGCAAGTCAGCTCGGTAGCAGCGCAAGCTTTCTAGGCGTTCGCTGGCGTTGGCGCTGCCCTCGTCGGCAAGGTCATCTGCGGTGCGCGCGAAATGATAGATGGCGACGATCGGGGGCCGCAGCGCGGGCGGACACAGCCAGGAGGCCACAGGAAAATTTTCGTAGTGCTCTATGCTCACGCCGCCATTGTGTGCGCAGTTCGAGGGCTGTCGGCCGAGTGTCGGCGTGACAAGGACTTGTTGCAGCCGGCGGCATCGGCGATTGACAGTCACAGGGTCGCTAAATACATTACTGACCAGTCAGTCAGTTAATTGAGATCAATCGGCCTTTTCTCGAGGACACTCCCCAGGTGCTGCTCGAAGCCGCGATCCGAAAACGAGGTTGTTCATGCCCACTTTCTCTTATCAGCCCCGTTGGGCTCTGATGCCCGTGCTGGTGCTCGCAGCGGGCTTGACGGCGTGCAGCAAGCCGGCCCCCGAGCCTGATCCTGAACGTGCGGTGCGCACTGTGGTGGTGGCCGGCGAGAGCGCTGGCCACACCTTGGAGTTCGCAGCCGATCTGCGGGCCCGCACGGAGTCGCGGCTGTCGTTCCGCGTCGGCGGCAAGCTGGTGGAGCGGCGCGTGGGGCTGGGCGACGTGGTCAAGCCTGGTCAGGTGCTTGCCCGCCTGGACGCGCGAGACCTGCTGCTGGCTCAGGATGCTGCGCGGGCCGGAATGCAGGCGGCGCGCGTGAATCGCGATCAGGCAGGCGCCGACTACAAGCGCTTCATCGACCTGCACAAGCAGGGCTTCATCAGCGCGGCTGAGTTGGAGCGGCGCGACGCTGCCTTCAAGGCAGCGCAGGCGCAGCTTGACCAGGCCAAGGCCCAGGCCGACGCGCAGCTGAATCAGGCCTCGTACACGACGCTGGTGGCCGACGCGGCGGGGGTGGTGACCGGCGTCGACGCCGAGCCTGGCATGGTGGTGGGGGCCGGGACGCCGGTGGTGCGTATCGCGCATGAGGGGCCCAAGGACATTGTCTTTTCGGTCCCCGAGCACTTGATTGCCAAGCTGCGCGCCGCTGCCAGTGAGCCGGGTGCCTTGACGGTCCGGATGTGGGGCGAGGGGCAGGAGAGCTTGCCGGCCAAGTTGCGTGAAGTGTCCGCGGCAGCCGATCCGGTCACGCGGACATTTCTGGTCAAGGCCGAAGCTGGCCGCCTGGATGCGCGGCTGGGTCAAACGGCAAGCGTCAGCCTCGTGCTGCCCAAGCAGGCGCAGGCGATCAAGCTGCCGCTCAGTGCGGTGCTGGAGCAACAGGGCAAGAGCTCGGTCTGGTTGCTGGACAGCAAGAGCATGACCGTCAAGCTGCAGCCCGTGACGATCGGTGGCGCTGATGGCAATGAGGTGCTGATCGCTGCCGGGCTGGCTCCTGGGCAGGAGGTGGTCACGGCCGGGGTCCATGTCTTGACACCCGGACAGAAGGTGCGCCGCTATGTCGCGACGATGCCCCAGTCCGCCAGCGCGGCCTCCCGCTGAAAGGGCGCCGCATGAGCAGCAGCAACACCAACCACGCCGTTTCGCGCTTCAACGTATCGCGCTGGGCGCTTGAGCATCCGGCGTTGACACGCTATCTGATGGTCGTGCTGATGGTGATGGGCTTTGCCGCCTACTTTCAGCTCGGCCAGGATGAGGACCCGCCGTTCACGTTTCGGATCATGGTGATCCAGGCATTCTGGCCTGGCGCGACGGCACAGCAAGTGGCGGAGCAGGTCACCGACAAGATCGAACGGACCCTGCAAGATGTGCCGCACGCTGACAAGATTCGCAGCTTCACCAAGCCAGGCGAGTCTCTGACGATGTTTCAGCTGAAGGACAGCACGCCGGCCAAAGAAGTCGCTGGCACGTGGTACTTGGTGCGCAAGAAGGTGGGTGACATACGCCATACCTTGCCCCAAGGCGTCATCGGTCCCCTGTTCAACGACGAATTCGGCGATGTCTACGGTTCGATCTTGGCGTTGTCGGCAGACGGGTTTTCTCATGAGGAGTTGCGAGAGCAGGCCGACAAGGTGCGAGCGAACCTTCTCAGAGTGCCGGATGTCGCGAAGGTGGAGCTCTTCGGCGTGCAGCCTGAAAAGCTATACATCGAGGTGTCTCAGAAGCGCCTCGCTGAACTGGGCTTGGATCTCCAGCAGGTCATTACGCAGCTCTCGATGCAGAACGCGGTTGAGGGCGCCGGTGTTCTGAATGCGGGGAGTGCCAATGTGCAGTTGCGAGTCGGCGGCCAGTTCGACTCGGTGCAAACGCTTAAGGATTTACCTGTTCGGGCGATCAATCCGGCGACCGGCCAAGCAAGCAGCCTGCGTTTGGTAGACATTGCGGATGTGCGGCGCGCCTATTCGGACCCCCCGATGGTCACGGTGCGCCACCAAGGAAAAGATGTTATTGCCCTTGGCATATCCATGGTGAAGGGTGGAGATGTCGTGGCAATGGGAAAGGCGCTGCAGAAGGCTGCTGGCGACATCCGCAGTGTCCTGCCCGCCGGAATCATGCTGGAGCAGATCCAGGATCAACCGCAGGCTGTGTCCCGCTCTGTCAATGAGTTCGTGCAGGTGCTCATTGAGGCGGTGGTGATAGTTTTGGCCGTCAGCTTCATCGCGTTGGGTTTGCACACACGACCTTTGCGCCTCGATATTTGGCCAGGCCTTGTTGTCGCCATCACGATCCCCCTGGTGCTGGCGATTACGTTTGTAACGATGTTCTATTGGAGTGTGGGGCTCCACAAGATTTCGCTTGGTTCTTTGATCATTGCGCTTGGACTGCTCGTGGATGACGCGATCATCGCGGTCGAAATGATGGTTCGAAAGCTTGAAGAGGGCTACGACAAAATGCACGCGGCGACGTTCGCTTATGACGCCACCGCCATGCCGATGCTGACAGGCACGCTGATTACTGCGGTGGGCTTCCTGCCAATCGGGCTCGCCAAATCTGCTACCGGGGAATACACGTTTGCGATCTTCGCAGTCACTGCTGCTGCGTTGGTGATCTCCTGGTTCGTATCGGTCTACTTCGTGCCTTACCTTGGGGCACTCTTGCTGCGCACGCATCCCGCCAAACCAGGCGAATCACACGAGCTCTTCGATACACCGTTCTACAACCGTTTTCGAGCGCTGGTGCGATGGTGTGTTGAGAACCGGTGGAAAACCATCACAGCCACCTTGGCGATATTTGCCCTTGGATTGTTCGGAATGGGGCGAGTGCAGCAGCAGTTCTTTCCTGATTCAAGCCGCCCAGAGATCCTTGTCGACCTTGCGTTGCCTGAGGGCTCGACAATCGAGGCCAGTCGTGCCATCGCGCTGCGCTTTGAGGCGCGAATGATGCGCGAGCCTGGCGTGTCTGTGGTCAGCACCTGGATCGGTAGCGGGGTGCCTCGTTTCTATCTTCCGCTAGACCAGATTTTTCCCGCTCCAAATGTTAGTCAAGCCATTGTTATCCCCAAGGATCTGAAAGAGCGCGAAGAACTGCGCAAGCGCCTTCCTGCAATTGTGGCGGCTGAGTTTCCGGAGGTGCGAGCGCGCGTTAAGTTGTTGCCGAACGGCCCCCCTGTTCCTTATCCGGTGCAGTTTCGGGTGATGGGCGAGAACGTCCGAGAGGTGCGCCATTGGGCTGACCAAGCCAAGGCAATCCTGCGCGCCAATCCGAACATGCGAGGTGTGAACGACAACTGGAACGAGTCAGTCAAGGCTCTGCGTTTGGAGGTCGATCAGGATAAGGCTCGCGCTCTTGGCGTCAGTAGCCAGAGCATCGCCCAGGCTACCCGCACACTGTTGTCCGGCACTCCGGTTGGGCAATATCGGGAGGGCGATAAGCTGATCGACATCGTCCTGAGGCAGCCATTGGCTGAACGGGAGGCCATTACGGATTTGGGCAATGCCTATGTTCCGACCGCCAGTGGGCGAAGCATTCCGCTGACGCAGATTGCCGCGATCAGTTTTGTTTGGGAGCCTGGCTTGCTGCAACGCGAGGGGCGTCACTACGCTGTCACGGTACAGGGCGATGTGTCAGAGGGCATGCAGGGCGCTACCGTCAGCGCGCAGATCTGGCCTGCGCTGAAGGAGATGCAGACCAAGATGCCGCAGGGCTACCGCATCGAAGTGGCAGGCGCGGTGGAGGAAAGCAGCAAGGGCCAGGGCTCGATTGCAGCCGGTGTGCCGATGATGCTGTTCCTGACCTTCACCTTGCTGATGCTTCAGCTGCACAGCTTCTCGCGTGCCATGCTGGTCTTTCTGACAGGGCCGCTGGGGATCGCTGGTGTGGCCGGCGCCTTGTTGCTGTTGAATCGCCCGTTTGGCTTTGTCGCCTTGCTCGGCGTGATCGCACTGATGGGCATGATCATGCGCAACTCGGTGATCCTGATCGATCAGATCGAGCAGGACAGGGCGCGCGGTGTGCCGGCCTGGTCGGCGATCGTCGAGTCCGCAGTACGGCGCTTCCGGCCCATCGTGCTGACGGCAGCCGCCGCCGTGCTGGCGATGATTCCGCTGTCGCGCTCGGTGTTCTGGGGGCCGATGGCTGTCGCCATCATGGGCGGACTGATCGTCGCCACCGCACTGACCCTGCTTGCCTTGCCGGCGATGTACGCGGCGTGGTTCCGCATCAAGCGGCCCACAGGCCACTCGCGGTTTTGATCCACTGAAGCTGCCGTCTCGCGGGTTTTCTCCGGGGCGGCGTTTTTGGGCTTCCCAGTGGATACAATCACCGGTTTGCCGAAATGCCTCAGGGCTGCGGCGGTGCTTGCACCGAGGCAGTGCTGATTCCACTCGCGCGGGTGGCGAAATTGGTAGACGCACCAGGTTTAGGTCCTGACGCCTTCACGGGCGTGCCGGTTCGAGTCCGGCCCCGCGCACCAGATAACTTTGTTCAGAGTCAACTATGGCTGTCACCGTCGAAACCCTCGAAAAGCTCGAACGCCGCATCACGCTCACGCTGGCGGCCGCTGACATCAACAGCGAAGTCGAGAACCGTCTCAAGAAGCTGGCACGCACCGTCAAGGCCGACGGTTTCCGTCCCGGCAAGGTGCCGATGAGCGTTGTCGCTCAGCGCTACGGCTACTCGGTTCAGTACGAAGTGATGAACGACAAGCTGGGCGAAGCCTTCAGCGTCGCGGCCAATGAGGCCAAGCTGCGCGTGGCCGGCGTGCCTAGCATTGCCCAGAAGGATGTTGCCGCCGAGGGCGAGATGGCCTTCGACGCGACTTTTGAGGTCTACCCAGAAGTGAAGCTGGGCGACCTGTCGGCTGCTGAAGTCGAACGCGTGGCCAGCGATGTCACCGATGAGGCCATCGACAAGACCGTCGAGATCCTCCGCAAGCAGCGCCGCAGCTTCGCCCAGCGCGCCGCTGCTGATGCAGCGGTCGACGGTGATCGCGTGACCATCGATTTCGAAGGCAAGATCGACGGCGAGCCCTTCGCCGGTGGCAAGGCTGAAGGCTTCCAGTTCATTCTGGGCGAGGGCCAGATGCTTGAGGCCTTCGAGAAGGCCGTGCGCGGCATGAAGTCGGGTGAGTCCAAGACCTTCCCGCTGGCCTTCCCTGAGGACTACCACGGCAAGGACGTGGCAGGCAAGGAAGCCGACTTCCTGGTGACAGTCAAGAAGATCGAAGCGCAGCATCTGCCCGAAGTGAACGAGGCTTTTGCCAAGTCGCTGGGCATCAAGGAAGCGTCGATCGAAGCGCTGCGCGCTGACATCAAGAAGAACCTCGAGCGCGAGGTGAAGTTCCGTGTGCTGGCTCGCAACAAGGGCGCCGTGATGGACGCGCTGGTGGCGGTTGCTGAACTGGACGTGCCCAAGGCCCTGGTCAATGGCGAGACCGAGCGCATGGTCGCGGCCGCCCGTGAGGACCTGAAAAAGCGTGGCGTCAAGGATGCCGACAAGGCACCGATCCCTGCCGAGATCTTCCAGCCGCAAGCCGAGAAGCGCGTGCGTCTGGGCCTGGTGGTGGCGGAGCTGGTGCGTGCCAACAATCTGCAGGCCAAGCCCGAGCAGTTGCAGGCTCACATCGAAGAGCTGTCTCAGAGCTACGAGAAGCCGGCCGAAGTGGTGCGCTGGTACTTGAGCGACCGCGAGCGCCTGGCTGAAGTCGAGGCCGTGGTGATCGAGAACAACGTCACCGACTTCGTGCTGGCCAAGGCCAAGGTGGTTGACAAGAGCCTGCCGTTTGACGAGTTGATGGCAGCTGCCGGCTGATCGCTCACGCGATAGCCTCCCAAGGGCGCCGCGCCGCGAGGCCGGCGCCCTTGCCGTTTCCGGCAGGGGCATTGCACCCGCTACATAATCAAGACTCTCACGCACAACGAGGAATTCATGAGCGCTCTGGAAACTAGCAATCTGGGCATGGTGCCCATCGTCATCGAGCAATCGGGCCGCGGTGAGCGTGCCTATGACATTTACAGCCGTCTGCTGCGCGAGCGCATCGTGTTCCTGGTCGGCCCGGTCAACGATGCCACCGCCAATCTGGTGGTGGCGCAGCTGCTGTTCCTCGAGAGCGAGAATCCCGACAAGGACATCTTCCTCTACATCAACTCGCCCGGTGGCAGCGTGTCGGCTGGCATGTCGATCTTCGACACGATGCAGTTCATCAAGCCTCAGGTGTCGACTCTGTGCATGGGCATGGCTGCCAGCATGGGCGCTTTCCTGCTGGCTGCTGGGGCCAAGGGCAAGCGCTTGGCGCTGCCCAACTCCAAGATCATGATTCACCAACCGCTGGGCGGCGCCCAGGGTCAGGCCACGGACATCGAGATCCATGCCCGCGAGATCCTGAAGACCCGCGAGCAACTCAACCGCATCCTGGCCGAGCGCACCGGGCAGAGCCTGGAGAAGATCCAGAACGACACCGAGCGTGACTACTTCATGTCTGCAGCCGAGGCCAAGACCTACGGTTTGATCGACGAAGTGATTGAAACTCGCCCGTAAGGGGCGATTCGGGGTCCGGTGGACCCAAGTAGCGTCGGATGGTGGGCTTTATCGAGCAAAAGCCTTCTCCGGCGCTTGAACTATCATCCAGACCGGCAGTACCGCCTCAACAGTCAAGCAGATCCATGGCCGAGAAAAAAGGCAATTCCAGCGAGAAAGTCCTGTACTGCTCCTTCTGCGGCAAGAGCCAGCATGAAGTGAAGAAGCTCATTGCCGGACCGTCGGTGTTCATTTGCGACGAGTGCATTGAGCTTTGCAACGACATCATTCGCGATGAGGTGCCCTCCGAGTCTTCGCCGGCGCGGGCCAGCAAGTCCGATTTGCCTGTTCCCAGCGAGATCAAAGCTAGCCTTGATCAATACGTGATCGGCCAGGACGTTGCCAAGCGCACCTTGTCGGTGGCCGTTTACAACCACTACAAGCGCTTGCGCCATATGGCGGACAGCAAGGAGAGCGTCGAGCTGTCCAAGAGCAATATTCTTCTGATCGGGCCGACCGGTTCCGGCAAGACCTTGCTTGCCCAGACGCTGGCGCGGCTCTTGAACGTGCCCTTCGTCATCGCCGATGCGACCACGCTGACCGAAGCCGGCTATGTGGGCGAAGATGTCGAGAACATCATCCAGAAGCTGCTGCAGAACTGCAATTACGACGTCGAGCGCGCTCAGCGCGGCATCGTTTACATCGACGAGATCGACAAGATCTCACGCAAGGCTGACAACCCGTCGATCACCCGCGACGTGTCGGGTGAGGGCGTCCAGCAGGCCTTGTTGAAGCTGGTCGAAGGCACGATGGCTAGCGTGCCGCCGCAAGGGGGCCGCAAGCATCCGAACCAGGACTTCCTGCAGATCGACACGACCAACATCCTGTTCATCTGTGGCGGAGCCTTCGATGGCCTGGAGAAGGTGATCCAGAACCGTTCGGAAAAGTCCGGTATCGGCTTCGGTGCAACAGTCAAGACCAAGAGCGAGCGCCGCGTGTCCGAGGTCTTCCGCGAGGTCGAGCCTGAGGACATGATCAAGTTCGGCTTGATCCCTGAGTTGGTCGGCCGCTTGCCAGTGGTTGCGACCTTGGGTGAGCTGACTGAGGATGCGCTGGTTCAGATCCTGACGGAGCCCAAGAACGCCCTGCTCAAGCAGTATCAGCAGCTGTTTGCGATGGATGGTGTCGAGCTAGAGGTTCGGCCTTCAGCATTGGCAGCCATTGCCCGCAAGGCGCTGGCGCGCAAGACTGGTGCCCGAGGCCTTCGTTCCATCATGGAGCAGTCGTTGATCGACACCATGTTCGACTTGCCCGCCATGGATGGCGTGGCCAAGGTTGTGCTGGATGAGCACAACATCGAAGAGGATGCCAAACCTCTGCTGGTCTACCGGGAGCAGGCGAAAGCCAGCGCCTGAGGCCGATTCCGCTGATTCGGCGTATTGCATTTAGCCGCTCAGGCCACAGATGAGCCTGAGAAAGAGAGGTTTTCAATGTCCGGTCATCCCATCTTGCCCGCCGAACCCATCACGATGCCGCTGTTGCCACTGCGCGATGTGGTGGTGTTCCCGCACATGGTGATTCCGCTGTTCGTCGGCCGCCCCAAGTCCATCAAGGCCTTGGAAGCGGCGATGGAAGCCGGGCGCCAGATCATGCTGGTGGCTCAGAAAGCCGCCGGCAAGGACGAGCCCAAGTCCGACGACATGTTTGAGGTCGGTTGCGTCTCCAGCATCCTTCAGATGCTGAAGCTGCCTGACGGCACGGTCAAAGTGCTGGTTGAAGGCTTGCAGCGCGCAACCACGCAAACCATCACTGACGGTGAAGAACATTTCACTGCCGAAGTGATGCCGATCCCGCCTGAGACTGACGCCAAGCCTGAGGTCGAGGCCTTGCGCCGCGCCGTGACTCAGCAGTTCGATCAGTACGTCAAGCTGAACAAGAAGATCCCTCCGGAGATCCTGACGTCGATCGCAGGCATTGATGATGCCGGTCGACTGGCGGACACCATCGCCGCGCATCTGCCGCTCAAGCTTGACGCCAAGCAATCCGTGCTGGACTTGGCTGATGTTTCGCAGCGTCTGGAAAAGCTGCTGGATCTGCTGGAACACGAAGTCGACATCCTGCAGGTCGAGAAGCGCATCCGTGGCCGCGTCAAGCGCCAGATGGAGAAGAGCCAGCGCGAGTACTATCTGAATGAGCAGGTCAAGGCCATCCAGAAGGAGCTCGGCGACGGCGATGAAGGCGCTGACCTGGACGAACTCGACAAGAAGATTCAAGCCGCTCGCATGCCCAAGGAGGCGCGCAAGAAGGCCGATGGGGAGCTCAAGAAGCTGAAGTTGATGTCACCGATGTCGGCGGAAGCGACGGTGGTTCGCAACTACATCGAGACCCTGGTCAATCTGCCCTGGAGCAAGAAGACCAAGATCAAGCACGATCTCTCCAATGCCGAAGCGGTGCTGAACGAAGACCATTACGGTCTGGAGAAAGTCAAGGATCGCATCCTTGAGTATCTTGCTGTTCAGCAGCGCGTCGAGAAGGTCAAGGCGCCGATCCTGTGCCTGGTCGGCCCACCCGGCGTCGGCAAGACATCGCTCGGCCAGAGTGTGGCAAGGGCGACCGGACGCAAGTTCGTTCGTATGGCCCTGGGTGGCGTGCGTGACGAGGCTGAGATTCGTGGGCACCGCCGCACCTACATCGGCTCCATGCCGGGCAAGGTGCTGCAAAGCCTGTCCAAGGTCGGCACACGCAATCCGCTGTTCCTGCTCGACGAGATCGACAAGCTAGGCATGGACTTCCGCGGAGATCCTTCTTCGGCTTTGCTGGAGGTGCTGGATCCGGAGCAGAACCATACCTTCGGTGACCACTATGTCGAGGTCGATTTCGATCTGTCTGACGTGATGTTCGTTGCGACCTCGAACTCGATGAACATCCCGCCGGCTCTGCTGGACCGGATGGAAGTGATCCGCCTGTCTGGTTACACCGAGGACGAGAAGGTCAACATCGCCCAACGCTATCTGCTGCCCAAGCAGCGTGAGAACAATGGCGTCAAGGACGCGGAGATGGATGTCACCGAGTCCGCGATCCGCGGCATCATCCGTTACTTCACTCGCGAAGCCGGTGTGCGTTCGCTTGAACGCGAGATCTCGAAGATTTGCCGCAAGGTGGTCAAGGGTATTCAGCTCAAGACGTACGAAGGCAAGGTTGTCGTGACGGAGGAGAACCTTCATGACTTCCTCGGTGTGCGCAAATACGACTTCGGCCGGGCGGAGAAATCAAACCAGGTCGGTCAGGTGGTTGGCTTGGCATGGACTGAAGTGGGTGGCGACCTGCTGACCATCGAGGCCACAGCCATGCCCGGCAAGGGCAACATCATCCGCACCGGACAACTTGGCGATGTGATGAAGGAGTCTGTCGAGGCGGCCCGTACGGTGGTGCGCTCGCGGGCGCGTCGACTGGGTATCAAGGACGAGGCGTTCGAGAAGCGAGATGTGCACATTCACGTGCCGGACGGAGCCACGCCGAAAGACGGGCCGAGTGCGGGTATCGCGATGACCACCGCATTCGTCTCAGCGCTGACGGGCATTCCGGTTCGCGCCGATGTCGCGATGACCGGGGAAATCACGCTGCGTGGCGAGGTGACGGCGATCGGCGGGCTGAAGGAAAAGTTGCTGGCGGCACATCGCGGTGGCATCAAGACCGTGATGATCCCGGAGGAGAACGTCAAGGACCTTCAAGACATTCCCGAGAACGTCAAGAATCAGCTTGAGATCGTCCCGGTCAGGTGGATTGACCGCGTACTTGAAGTTGCACTTGAGTCTGCGCCTCAGGGTTTGCCGGATGAAGAGCCGGTGGCCAAGGATGCGCCAGCGACTGCCGAAGTGGCCAAGGCTGATGCCTCCAGCGAGTCCATCAAGCACTGACTGATTTGAATTGTTCCGCGAAGAAGGCTTGCGCGGGGCGAGAAATTCAGATTAGAATGTGAGCTTCAGCGCAGACGGCGCAGCGCAAGGTCCTCACGGGTTTTGCATTGTGTGCAGTGTGTTGAAACTAAGCGGGTGTAGCTCAGTTGGTAGAGCGCGACCTTGCCAAGGTCGAGGTCACGAGTTCGAGCCTCGTTACCCGCTCCAGTTTTCGAAGGGAAGCCCCGGCTTCCCTTTTTTATCGAAGCTGCTGTTTCTGACAGCAGCGCTGTCGGAATCTCACCAAAAGATTCTGGGGCGCGGTAGCAAAGCGGTTATGCACCGGATTGCAAATCCGTGTAGGTCGGTTCGACTCCGGCCCGCGCCTCCAAAGACATGCGGGTGTAGCTCAGTTGGTAGAGCGCAACCTTGCCAAGGTTGAGGTCACGAGTTCGAGCCTCGTTACCCGCTCCAGAAGACCGGCTCGCGCCGGGCTTGACGCCACCAAGCGTCAGGCGAAATGCGGGTGTAGCTCAGTTGGTAGAGCGCAACCTTGCCAAGGTTGAGGTCACGAGTTCGAGCCTCGTTACCCGCTCCAAATGTGAAAAGGGGAAGTCTTCGGACTTCCCCTTTTTTCTTTGCGAATGGTGACGCCCGTCGATGTGAGGTGCACGGTGATAATGCCGTCGCATCAGCGCCGCCCGGGTGGTGAAATTGGTAGACGCAGCGGACTTAAAATCCGCGGCCCTTGATCGGGCGTACGGGTTCGAGTCCCGTCCTGGGCACCAGCGGCGCTATTCACTCTGAGGGTTGGCAATGGCTCTGTTTGCCCGCGACATGCTGAACGATGGCGTCGCCAAGCGCGAGGTGTTCGGATGGGCGATGTACGACTTCGCCAATTCCGGCTACACGACGGTCGTGCTAACGGCGGTCTACAACGCCTACTTCGTCAGCGTCATCGCACAAGGCGCAGCGTCAGCGACGCTGATCTGGACCAGCCTGCTGGCGCTGTCCAATCTGCTGGTGATGCTGGTCATGCCGGGCTTGGGTGCGTATGCGGATCGACGCTCTGCGAAAAAGCGCCTGCTTGGCTTGATGACATTGGGCTGCGTGGCGTCGACCGTGGGCCTCGGGCTCGCGGGCCAAGGTGAATTGGCCTGGGCCGCAGCTGCGGTCGTGATCTCCAATACCTGCTATGCCTGCGGAGAGGCCTTGATCGCCGCCTTTCTTCCCGAACTGGCCCGGCGCGATGCGCTCGGACGCGTGTCCGGCTGGGGTTGGGCCTTCGGCTATTTCGGTGGGATGCTGGCGCTCGGCTTGAGCCTGGCCTATGTGCTGCACGCGCAGGCCGCCGGCATTCCTGCCACCGAGTTCGTTCCAGTGACCATGTACATCACGGCAGCCGTCTACGCCGCTGCCGCCTTGCCGACATTCTTGCTGCTGCGTGAGCGTGGAAGCGGTGGCTCGGTTGCGCCCGCTGCGGCGGCGCATTTGAAGGTGTCGGCATGGGCCGGGCTGGGTGCCTCCTGGGCGCGGGCCAAGCGATATCCGGACTTTCTTCGGTTTCTGCTTTGTGGCACCAGCTATCAGGCGGGGATCGCTGTCGTCATCGCATTGGCCGCGGTCTATGCCGAACAGACGCTTGGCTTCACTCAGGCGCAGACCATGGCGCTGGTGTTCCTGGTCAATATTGCGTCGGCGGTGGGCGCCTTCGGGTTCGGCTATTTCGAGGACCGAGTCGGCCACCAACGGGCCTTGGCTTTCACGCTGGCGGGATGGACGGGCATGACGCTGCTGGCCTTCCTTGCCACCGTTCCCTGGCTGTTCTGGATGGCGGCCGTGCTGGCTGGCCTGTGCATGGGCTCAAGCCAGTCCTGCGGGCGTGCCTTGGTGGGCGCGTTGACTCCGTCCGACCGATTGGCTGAGTTCTACGGGCTTTGGGCCTTCGCCACACGGCTGGCGGCCATCATCGGGCCGCTGAGCTATGGACTCGTCACTGTGCTGACCGATGGCAACCATCGCTTGGCCATTCTCAGCACGGGCGCGTTCTTTCTGCTGGGCTGGTGGATCCTGTCGGGTGTCGATGTGGCGCGCGGCCAAGCCGTGGCCAGGGCTGAATGAGCACGAGCTAGATTGAAACCTTGTCTAGGGTGAACGGGGCGTTTGCCAATGCAGCAGGTGCTAACGCTTGCAGGCCAGTCTGCTCGCCAGTGGCTTCCAGCCTCAGAAAGGCAGACTTCGTGTCGTCACTCGCGGTCCAGAACCGCAGGGCCTGCCGGGCCACGGCGTCTTCGACATTGAGCAGTCGGACCCCGCTGCCCAGCTTCTCCTGGAGCAGCGCTTGGATCAAGGGATAGTGCGTGCAGCCCATCAGCACCGTGTCGACCAAGGACTGCCGCAGCGGCGCGCAGCAGCGTTCAACAAGCTCAAGCAAGGCAGGACTGGCAAGCTGTCCTGTCTCGATCAGCCCGGCCAAGCCAGGGCAGGGCTGACTGAAGACCTGCACGTCAGGCGCATGCTCGCTCAGCAGCGCCTGATAGCGTGCGCTGGCAAGCGTTGCAGGTGTGGCGAGCACGCCGATGCGTTTGTTCCGGCTGGCAGCAACGGCGGGCTTGATGCCGGGCTCGATACCAACGATGGGGCGCTCCGGCCAGCGTTGGCGCAGCGTGCTTACGGCGTGCGCGGTGGCCGTGTTGCACGCCACCACCAGCAGCTTGGCGCCTGCATTCCACAGGTGCTCGGCGATGGCCAGGCTGCGCTGCTGGATGAATTCGCTGGGGCGTTCGCCGTAGGGTGCGAAGGCGGTGTCGGCGACGTAATGCAGCGGCGCAAACGGCAGTGCGCGCCGCAAGGCTCGCAGCACGGTCAGGCCGCCGACGCCGGAATCGAAGACGCCAATGCAGGCGGTGGGAGGCTGGTGCGGGCGTTTCATCAGGATCGGCAGTCTAGTTGGCGCGCTGCATGGCCTGCGCGGCGTCGTTAAAATAGAACGATCGTTCTATTTTTTGTCGTTTTGGCGCTTGGGTGACTCTGTCTTGCCAGAGGGCGCCCGTAGAATCCACGGTTAACGTAAACGTCAATTCATCCTGGAGCACTTCGATGAAGGTATTGGTTCCCGTCAAGCGAGTGGTGGACTACAACGTCAAGGTTCGCGTCAAGAGCGATGGCTCGGGCGTCGACCTGGCCAATGTGAAGATGAGCATGAACCCCTTCGACGAGATTGCCGTCGAAGAGGCGGTGCGTCTGAAGGAGAAGGGCGTGGTCACCGAGGTGATCGCCGTTTCCTGTGGCGTCACCCAGTGCCAGGAGACGCTGCGTACAGCGATGGCCATCGGCGCCGACCGCGGCATCCTGGTCGAGACCGATGTCGAGCTGCAGCCGCTGGCGGTGGCCAAGCTGCTCAAGGCGCTGGTCGACAAGGAGCAGCCGCAGCTGGTGATCCTGGGCAAGCAGGCGATTGACGACGATTGCAACCAGACCGGCCAGATGCTGGCCGCGCTGGCGGGTCTGTCGCAAGCCACCTTCGCCTCCAAGGTCGAAGTGGCCGAAGGCCGTGCCTCGGTGACGCGTGAAGTCGACGGCGGGCTGGAGACGCTGAGCGTCAGCCTGCCGGCCGTCATCACCACCGACCTGCGCCTGAACGAGCCGCGCTACGTGACCTTGCCCAATATCATGAAGGCCAAGAAGAAGCAGCTCGACGTGCTCAAGCCGGCCGATCTGGGCGTGGACGTGGCGCCGCGCATCAAGACGCTGACCGTGGCCGAGCCGCCCAAGCGCAGCGCCGGCATCAAGGTGGCCGATGTGGCCACGCTCGTCCAGAAACTCAAGACTGAAGCCAAGGTGATCTGACCATGACTGCACTCGTCATTGCCGAACACGACAATGCGTCCATCAAGGGCGCGACCCTGAACACCGTGAGCGCTGCTGCTGCCTGTGGCGGCGACGTGCATGTGCTGGTGGCTGGCCATAACGCTGGCGCTGCTGCTGCTGCTGCTGCCCAGATCGCTGGCGTGAGCAAGGTGCTGCACGCTGATGGCGCCAGCCTGGCCGAGGGCCTGGCCGAGAACCTGGCCGCGCAAGTGTTGGCCATCGCTGGCAGCTACAGCCACATCCTGTTCCCGGCCACGGCCTCGGGCAAGAACGTGGCGCCGCGCGTGGCGGCCCTGCTGGACGTGGGCCAGTTGAGCGATGTGACCAAGGTCATCAGCGCCGACACCTTCGAGCGCCCGATCTACGCCGGCAACGCCATTGCCACCGTGCAAAGCGGCGATGCCACCAAGATCCTCACCGTGCGCACACCGGCTTCGACCCGGCGGCAGCCACCGGCGGCAGCGCCGCCGTCGAGAGCCTCGCGGCTTCGGACGACAGCGGCAAGAGCCGCTTCGTCGGCCGTGAAGTGACCAAGAGCGACCGTCCTGAGCTGACCGCAGCCAAGATCATCGTCTCTGGCGGCCGTGCGCTGGGATCGAGCGACAAGTTCAACGAAGTGCTGACGCCGCTGGCCGACAAGCTGGGCGCCGCGCTGGGTGCCAGCCGCGCCGCTGTGGACGCCGGCTATGCGCCCAACGACTGGCAGGTCGGACAGACCGGCAAGATCGTGGCGCCGCAGCTCTACATCGCCGCCGGCATCTCCGGTGCGATCCAGCACCTGGCCGGCATGAAGGACTCCAAGGTGATCGTGGCGATCAACAAGGATCCGGAAGCGCCGATCTTCTCGGTGGCTGACTATGGCCTGGAAGCCGATCTGTTTGCGGCCGTGCCGGAGTTGGTGAACGCCCTCTGAGCCTCGCTGGTCTAGCGAGCCCCAGGGCGCCCGACTTCGCGGTCGCGGCGCCCTTGTTGTATCTGGAGACAAGAACATGACTTACCGCGCCCCCGTCAAGGACATGCTGTTCAATATGCAGGAACTCGCCGGCCTGCAGACCCTGACCGAGATCCCCGAATTCGCCGATGCTGGCATCGAGACCGCGCAGGCCGTGCTCGAAGAGTGCGCCAAGCTCAACGAGAACGTAATCGCCCCGCTCAACTGGGAGGGCGACAAGAACCCGTCCTACTGGAAGGACGGCCAAGTCTTCACCACGCCCGGCTTCAAGGATGCGTTCCGCCAGTTCGCCGAAGGCGGCTGGCAGGGCTTGCAACACCCGAGTGAGTTTGGCGGCCAGGGCCTGCCCAAGACCATCGGTGCTGCCTGCGGTGAGATGATCAACAGCGCCAATATGAGCTTCGCGCTGTGCCCGCTGCTGACCGACGGCGCGATCGAGGCCCTGCTGACCGCGGGCAGCGATGAGCAGCGTGCCACCTACATCCCCAAGCTGATCGACGGCAGCTGGACTGGCACGATGAACCTGACCGAGCCGCAGGCTGGCTCGGACCTGGCCCTGGTGCGCACCGCGCCGAGCCGCAGCCGGATGGCAGCTACAAGATCTTCGGCACCAAGATCTTCATCACCTACGGCGAGCACGACATGTCCGAGAACATCGTGCATCTGGTGCTGGCCCGCGTGGTCGGCGCGCCGGAAGGGGTGAAGGGCATCAGCCTCTTCATCGTGCCGAAGTTCATGGTCAATGCCGATGGCTCGCTGGGCGCGCGCAACGATGCGCACTGTGTCTCCATCGAGCACAAGATGGGCATCAAGGCCAGCCCGACGGCGGTGCTGCAGTTCGGTGACAACGGCGGCGCCATCGGCTATCTCGTGGGCCAGGAGAACCGCGGCCTGGAGTACATGTTCATCATGATGAACGCCGCACGCTTCGGTGTGGGCGTGCAAGGCATCGCCATCGCGGAACGCGCTTATCAGAAGGCCGTCGGCTATGCGCGCGATCGCGTGCAGTCGCGTCCGGTGGACGGCTCGGTGGCCGGCAGCGCCGCCATCATCCATCACCCGGATGTGCGCCGCATGCTGATGACCATGCGCTCGCTGACTGAAGGTTGCCGTGCCATGTCGCTGGTGGCCGCGGCGGCCTATGACGCTGCGCATCACCACCCTGATGCCGACACGCGCAAGCAGAACCAGGCCTTCTACGAATTCATGGTGCCGCTGGTCAAGGGCTACAGCACCGAGATGAGCCTGGAGGTCACCGACCTGGGCGTGCAGGTGCATGGCGGCATGGGCTTCATCGAGGAGACCGGCGCTGCGCAGTACTACCGCGATGCCAAGATCCTGACCATCTACGAGGGCACCACCGCCATCCAGGCCAATGACCTGGTCGGACGCAAGACCCTGCGCGATGGCGCCCTGATGCCCAAGGCCGTGGCCGCGCAGATCGAGGCGACCGAGCAGTTGCTGGCCCAGCGCACAAGCGCCGCGGCTGCGGTGATGCTCAAGCGCCTGTCGGCCGCACGGCTGGCCTTTGTGGAGTCGGCCGAGTTCATCGCCGGCTCGGGCAAGGGCAATCCGAATGCCGCGTTCGCCGGCTCGGTGCCCTATCTGATGCTGGCCGGCAATCTGGTGGCCGGTTGGCAGATGGCGCGCTCGCTGATGGTGGCTGAAGACAAGCTGGCCGCTGGCGAAGAGGCCGCTTTCATGAGCGCCAAGATCGCGACAGCACGCTTCTATGCCGAGCACATCCTGACCCGTGCTGGCGGGCTGCGCGATGCCATCGTCGAAGGTGCTGACAGCGTGACGGCTTTGCCGCTCGAGGCCTTCTGAGGGCTTGGCTGTCGCCCAGGTGATTGGGGCCTTCGAGCCCCGTCACCACACTAGCCAGCTTGGCATCGATACGACATCAATTGGAGACTCGCGTGGCACTGCCTCCCATCCTGCAAAACCTGCCCCTGCCCATCATCGGCTCGCCGCTGTTCATCATCAGCAATCCCAAGCTCGTGATCGAGCAGTGCAAGGCCGGCGTCGTCGGCTCGATGCCGGCGCTGAATGCCCGTCCTGCCGCGCAGCTGGACGAATGGCTGGCCGAGATCACCGAGACGCTGGCGGCCTACAACAAGGCCAACCCGGACAAGCCGGCGGCGCCGTTCGCCATCAACCAGATCGTGCACAAGAGCAATGATCGGCTCGAGCACGACATGCAGGTGTGCGCCAAGTACAAGGTGCCCATCATCATCACCTCGCTGGGTGCGCGTGAAGATGTCAACGCCGCCGTTCATGCCTGGGGCGGCGTGGTGCTGCACGACATCATCAACAACAAGTTCGCCAAGAAGGCCATCGAGAAGGGCGCAGATGGCCTGATCGCGGTGGCGGCCGGTGCGGGTGGCCACGCAGGCTTGAAGAGCCCGTTCGCGCTGATCCAGGAGATTCGCGAGTGGTTCGACGGCCCGATTGCACTGTCCGGCTCGATTGCCAGCGGCGACGCCGTGCTGGCCGCGCAGGCCATGGGGGCGGACTTCGCCTACATCGGCTCAGCCTTCATCGCCACTGAAGAGGCGCGTGCCGTGGAGGCCTACAAACAGATGATCGTCGACAGCAACAGCGACGACATCGTCTACAGCAACCTCTTCACCGGCGTGCATGGCAACTACCTGCGCGGCTCCATCGTCGCGGCCGGCATGGATCCCGACAAGCTGCCCGAGAGCGATGCCAGTCAGATGAACTTCGGCGGTGACGCCAAGAAGGCCTGGAAGGACATCTGGGGCTGCGGACAAGGCATCGGTGCGATTCGCGAGGTGGTGCCGGCCCGCGTGTTGGTCGAGCGCCTGGCGCGCGAGTACCAGGCCGCGCGCAAGCGTCTGGCGCTTGGCTGATGAAGCCGCCGGGCGGGCGATCTGCATCGCCTGGGTGACGAAGGCGGGGGCTAACCCCGCTTTTTTTATGTCCGCGCTGTGGCAAAAAGCGAAGCCTGTGTCTTCGCTCCCTCACCCAAAGGACTTGCCATGAACCAGCGTCTGGTCATCAGCAACTGCAGCCTGTTCGACAGTGCGACGCTCGAACTGCAGCCGCACACCACGGTGGTGGTCGAGGGGCAGCGCATCGCCCATATCACTCAGCAGCCTCTGCATGTGGACGATGCGGCGCAACACATCGATGCCGGCGGCCGCGTGATGCTGCCGGGCCTGATCGATGCCCATGTGCATGTGACGGCGGTGTCGCACGATGTGCTGCGCCTGTCGGCCCAGCCGCCGTCGCTGATCACGGCGCAGAGCAAAGGCGTGCTGGAAGGCCTGCTGGCACGCGGCTACACCACGGTGCGCGATGCAGCCGGGGCGGACTTCGGCCTGCAGGAGGCAGTCGAACGCGGGCTGTTCGATGGACCGCGGCTGTTCATTGCCGGCCACCCGATCACGCAGACCGGGGGGCATGCCGATGCCAGGCCCAAAGGCGCCAAGGAAATCTTCTGCACCTGTGCTGGGCTGGGACTGTTCGGTGCCATCGCCGATGGTGATGCCGAAGTGCGCCGGGCCGTGCGCGAGCAGGTGCGCAACGGTGCCAACCACATCAAGGTGATGGCCGGCGGCGGCGTTGCCAGCCCGACCGATCCCATCGACGGCACGCAGTACTCGATGGCTGAATTGACGGCCATCTGCGAGGAGGCCGATGCCGCCAATCTCTACGTGCTGGCGCATGCCTACTCGCCGCGCTCCATCATC